>DATFCQ010000256.1:0-20866 GCA_035252905.1 Allostellaceae bacterium
AGTTCATCCTTGGAAAGCTGGGCGAGGGCCTCACGATCCATCCCATCGCACAACCACAGCACCGCTCCCGTGTCAACCCTCTCGCAGAGCGCCATACGCCTTGCGCGCTATGCTTTCGCCAGTCGGACCTGAGCAGTTACGCCTAATGTTTTCCTCAGCCGACGCCGGCGCGCCTGCCCGCATGATGGCGCGGTTCCGCGATCGGCAGCCCGTCTTCGCGGACGACCGCGAGCCATGCCTCCATGGCCTTTTCGATTTCGGCAAAGGCTTCGGCCGGGGTGTCGCCGAAGGCGGAGCATGATTTGAGGTCCGGCACGTCGGCGACCCATGCGCCGTCCGGCTCCGACCAGAACAGATTAATGTGGTATTTGGCGGTCATCGCCGACGCTCGCTCGCCGCGCTGTAGCTTTCGATCTGGAATTACGTCATTTATGATATCATATATGATGTGAGATGCGTTCTCGATACCAATGTGATTGTTGCGGCGATGCGAAGTCCGACCGGTGCATCGGCGGCTCTGCTGATGGCGGCCCGCCGGTCGCAACTGACGATGCTCGCCAATGTCGCTCTGGCGCTTGAATACGAGGCGACCTGCATGCTTCCCGAGCATCGCCTCGCCGCTGATCTTGACGTCGAACAGGTCGGCGTCTTCATCGATGCCGTGCTTGCCATAATCGAGCCGGTTGAAACCTATTTTCTATGGCGGCCGCAACTGAACGATCCTGCGGACGAGTTCGTCCTTGAAGTGGCAATCAATGGGCAGGCTGCGGCCATAGTAACCTTCAACCGGCGAGACTTCGGTATGGCACCTGCTCGTTTCGGCATCGACGTGCTGACGCCTGCGGAAGCAATCCGGAGGATCAGGGTATGAAAAATCAAGCCACCTACCCGCTCCGCCTGCCGCGCTCGCTGAGGGCGGAGGTCGAGCGGCTCGCGAAGGAGGACGGCGTCAGCATCAACCAGTTCATCGCCACCGCGGTCGCCGAAAAGATCGCCGCGATGCGCACGGCCGCGTTCTTTGCCGAGCGGCGGGAGCGGGCGGATTTTGCTGCTTTCGACCGCTTGATGCGGCGTCAAGGTGGAGAGACGCCGCGGCCGGACGACGAGATCGCGTAGCCGCACCGCTGCCCGCGGCCTCACTCGGCCTCGTCCCACGCGAGAAAGGTGAGGTGCGGCCAGAGCGGCCGCCAGCGCGCGAGTTTGGTGGCATAGATCGCCGGCGTGATCTGTCTCTTGTTGGGCCGCACCGTCAGCGCGAACAGGTCGTCGAGGCCGAACGGGGCGCAGCATTCAAAGACGCCGCCCGCGCGGCGGACCCCGATCGCGGTGGCCGTGGTCGGAAAGCTCGCAATGGCGTCCGCGGCCGAGCGGCAAGGCGGGATCGGGTGGCCGAAGGCCCGCTCGTACCACAGATGCACCCGCGCCTCGTTCTTGACGTCGAGTGCGGCCGGAAGGTCGGCGAAGCGGGCGCGCAGGCGCTTTTCATGTTCCGCTTCCGCCGACAGATCGGCGGCGTCGAAATAAACCAGATCGGCGTCCTTGACGCCAAACCCGGCGGGGCGCCCTCCATACGGTCTGCGCAAGGCAGCCGGCGACGATCCAGCAATCGGGCAGGCCGATCTCGTCGAACCGCTCCAACATCTCCCAAAGCCAGGGATTGTGCCGGAGTTGGGTTTCGAGGCGCGCGATCACGGCTCCTCTTCCGCCTCCGCGCTGACACCCTCACCCACCAGCCCTTCGGGCTGGTCCCCCCTCTCCCGCATTGCGGGAGAGGGTGCCGAGCGCAGCAAGGCGGGTGAGGGCCGCGGCGCCCGTTACGCCGCCTGTTCGATCGTCGGCGCGTCGCCGGCCAAGGTCGTGCGGCGCACGTCGCGCGCTTCGGTGCGGTCGAAGCGGCGGGCGCGGTGCATCGTCTGGCGGTTGTCCCACATGACCAGATCGTAGAGCCGCCAGGCGTGCGCATAGACGAATTGCGGCTGCGTCGCGTGGTCGATCAGATCGCGCAGAAACATGCGCGCCTCGGGGATGGTCCAGCCGAGGATCGCGCCGGCATGCGCGGAGAGGAACAGCGATTTGCGCCCGGTCACCGGATGGGCGCGCACGAGGCGCTGGCGCACCGGGGCAAAGGCGGCCTCCTCGTCCGGGGTCAGTTCGGTGAAGCCGATCGCCGCGCGCGAATATTTGAGCGAGTGCTCGCAGACGAGATCCTCGATCTCGGCCTTGGTGCGCTGATCGAGCGCGTCATAGGCGGCGCGCATGTCGGCGAATTCGGTGTTGCCGCCCCAGGACGGCAGGGCGCGCCCCGACAGCAGCGAATACTTGGCCGGGATCGGGCGAAACGAGCTGTCGGAATGCCACAACCGGTCGCCGAGCTTGAAGAACCACACCCGGTCCTCGCCCGACATGACGCCCCCGCCCTTGTCGAGGTTCGACAGATCGGCGATGCCGGGCCCGAGCCGATTGTCCTCGCGCTTCCGAATGTGCCCCGGCGTCCGGTAGCTTTCGAGCGCACCGAAATGGCGGGTGAACCCGATCTGCTGTTCGTCGGTGATGTTCTGGTCGCGAAAGACGAGGACGGCGTATCGGTCCATGCCGGCCTCGACCGCGGCGACCTCGTCGGGCGTCAGCGGCCGGCGGCAGTCGATGCCCGACACCTCGCCGGCAAAGACCGGGTGCAGGGGGCGGATGGAGACGGTCATGGGGGTCTGTCCTTGCTGTACGGCGGCCGTCCTGTCCGGGCGTGAACCTCGCGCCGCCGCCATCGTTCTCGCCCGGAATTTTGCGGCGGCGGGCGCCATACGGCAAGCGCGTCTGCGGCACAAGGGCTATGCTGGAGCTGCGGTTCGCACAAGAGGGCGGCCCCTATGAACGAAGCGGCGTTTCTCCCCGTACCGGCAGCGGACAATCCGCGCCGTCCACCGTCGGGCTTCGCGGTCGCGCGGGTCTTGCGATCGAACGCGCTCGACATGTTCCCGCCCGAAGCCTATCGCGACGAGGTCGTGCACCGCCGCTCGTTCGGACGCGACCAGATCACCCTGTCAAAGCCCGCCGCGATCCATCGCGTTCTGGTCGAGAACCCGCAGAATTACGGCCGCACCGCGGCGACAATCCGCATGCTGCGCCCGCTGCTCGGCAACGGGCTCCTGCTCAGCGACGGCGAGGACTGGGCCCGCCAGCGCCACGCCCATGCCCCGGCCTTCGCGCCGCGCACGATCCCGGCTCTCTCCCGCCACGTCGCCGCGGCGACCGCGGCCATGGTCGCAGAGCTCGACAGGGCCGGCGGACAGCCCGTCGACCTGCTCGCGGCCTTGCAGAGAGTGGCGCTCGACGTCGCCGGCCGCTTCATGCTGTCGCTCGAGATGCATCCCTGGGCGACGGACGTGCGCGACCTCGTTACCCGCTATGCCGAGGGTCCGGGGCGGCCGCGGCTGTTGGATTTCCTGTTGCCGCTCGCCGTTCCGAGCCCCCGTGATCTGCGGCGCTGGGGCTACCGGCGGCGCTGGCGCGCCCTGGTTGCGCGCATCGTCGCGGCCCGCCGGGCGCTCGCCGCGGCGGCGCAGGGCGATCTCTTCGCCTTGTTGGCGGCGGCGAACGCAGCCGAGGGCGGATCGGAGGCGCGGCTCCTGGACCAGGTGGCGACGATGCTGCTCGCCGGCCACGAGACGACGGCCGTGGCCCTGTTCTGGGCGCTGACCCTCGTCTGCGACAGGCCCGCAATCGAAGAACGGATCCTCGCCGAAGCCGGGGGGCGCGATCTCGGCCCGGACGGCGCCGCGGCAAGCCTTGCGGCGCTCCCTTTCACCCGCGCCGTCGTACAGGAGACCTTGCGGCTCTATCCGCCCGCCTTCGCGCTTGCCCGCATCGCGCGGGCGGCCGACGAGGCCGACGGGATCGCGGTGCCGCGGGGCGCGGTGGTGTTGATCGCGCCCTGGGTCCTGCACCGCCACCGCCTGTTGTGGGAGGATCCCGAGCGCTTCGACCCGGCGCGCTTTCTGCCCGGCGCACCGCCGCCCGATCGCCTTCATTACATGCCCTTCGGCAGCGGCCCTCGGGTCTGCATCGGCGCGCAATTCGCATTGACCGAGGCCACCCTCGTCCTCGCGCGATTGCTCCAGACCTTTCACATTGAACGCGCCGACCGCGACCCGATTGTTCCGGTCGCGATCGTCACGACCCAGCCCGACCGCCACCCGCCGTTCCTGTTGCGCCGGCGCCGGTGATCGAAAGCCCCCTCCCCCAAGGACCAGCGATGCGGTTTCTCCCTCGCGCCCTGTTGCAGATCGCCCGAGCCGGGATCATGGCGCTGGCCGCCGCCGGCGCCGCATACGCCGCCGGCCCGGACGCTTCGGTCCCGACCTATCACGGCCACCCCGACCGCAGCGGCAATTTCATCGCCCCGAACCTGACCTGGGCGCGCGCCCGCACAGTGCGGCTCGATCCCGCCTTTGCGCCGCGGTTTTCCGGGCATCTCTACGCCCAGCCGCTCTATTGGCAGCCTTCCGGAGCGGCGACGGGGACCCTGTTCGTCGCAACCGAGGACGACACCGTCGCCGCGATCGACGCCGCCAGCGGACGGACGGTGTGGCGGAGAACGGTCGGCGCGCCGGTGCCGCTTGCGGATCTGCCCTGCGGCAACATCGATCCCCTCGGGATCACCGGGACGCCGGTCATCGACCTGGCGACGCAGGCGATCTATTTCGATGCGGTCAGCAATGACGGCGGGACGGTGCGGCACCTGATCTACGGGCTGTCGTTGCAGACCGGCGCGTTGCTGCCGGGCTGGCCGGTCGACGTCGCGGCGGCCCTGGCGGCGCAGGGACGGCGCTTTGTCGCCCGCGACCAGAACCAGCGCGGCGCGCTCGCGATCCTCGCCGGGCGGGTCTATGTCCCCTATGGCGGGCATTTCGGCGATTGCGGCGATTACCGCGGCTGGGTGGTCGGCGTCGCTCTGCGCAATCCGCGCGACGTCGTCGGCTGGAGCACGCGGGCGCGCGGCGGCGGGATCTGGGCGCCGGGCGGGATCGCCAGCGACGGGCGCGCATTGTTTGTCGCCACCGGCAACACCTTCGGCGCCCGGCGGTGGAGCGACGGCGAGGCGGTGATCCGCCTCGCCCCCGATCTGCGTCACGAAGACCGAGCGCAGGATTTCTTCACCCCCGCCGATTGGCGCACGCTCGACGCAAGAGACCTCGATCTCGGCGGCACCAACCCGCTGCTCCTCAACCTGACCTCCGGCGCCGGCGAGGAAGCGCTGGTCGTGGCGTTCGGCAAGGACCGCCGGGCCTATGTTCTCGACCGCAACAATCTCGGCGGGATCGGCGGCGCGCTCGCCGCCGAGACCGTCGCGACGGGGAGCATCCTGACCGGGCCGGCGGCCTATCCGACGCAAGGCGGCGCTTTTGTCGCCTTCGAGGGGCACGGCCGCGGCTGCCCGGAGGGCAATCTGACCGCATTGCAGATCGCCGCCGGTACGCCGCCGGCGATCGGCATCGCCTGGTGCGGCGCCCTCGACGGCAGGGGATCGCCGATCGTCACGACCCTTGACGGCAGCGCCGAGCCGATCGTCTGGGTTCTCGGCGCCGAGGGGGACGACCGCCTGCACGGCTATCGCGGCGACACCGGCGCGCCGCTCTACGAAAGCCCGCCGCTCGCCGGATTGCGCCATTTCCAGACGCTGATCGCGGCCGGGGGCCGCCTCTATGTCGGCGCCGACGGCCGGCTCTATGCTTTCGACTATTAAAAGTTGGCGGAATGCGCTGCGCTTTTCCGCCCTACGATTCTATTGTAGGGCGGAAAAGCGCAGCGCAGCGGAGCGCATTCCGCCGTCTTCTAGTGGCCGACGAAGCGGGGTTTGCGCCTTTCGCGGAAGGCGGCGCGGCCTTCGGCGTTGTCGGCGGTCTGGTGCAATTGCGGCTGCACCAGGCTTTCGAGCGCCAGATAATCGTCGAGGCTCGGCCCCGCCGCATAGTTGCACAGCATTTTGGCGAGCCCCAGGGCAAAGGTCGGGCCCTCGGCCAATTCGGCGGCCAGTTCCTCGGCCCGCGCTTCCAGCCGCTCGTCGTCGACGACCTCGTTGACGAGACCGAGCGCGAGCGCCTCCTCGGCCTCGACCAAACGGCCGGAAAACACCAGCTCCTTGACCCGCGGCAGGCCGATGCGGCGGGCGAGAAACCAGATCCCGCCGCCGTCGGGCGCGAGACCGATATTGCGGAAGATCTGCGAGAACCGCGCCGTCCGCGAGGCGACGACGAGATCGCAGGCGAGCGCAATGCTCCAGCCGATGCCGACCGCGGGCCCGCGCACCGCCGCGATGACCGGCTTTTCGATCCTGTGCAGGGTGCGGATAAACGCCTGCCCGCCCTGCTGAAAGCGCTGCCGTCCGGCGCGCAGATCGTGGCCGGCGCCCATGCCGCCGATATCGGCGCCGGCGCAGAAGCCGCGTCCGGCCCCGGTCACGACGACCGCGCGCACCGCTTCGTCGGTGCCCGCGCGGTGAAAATACTGGCCGAGCAGGTCGCGCATCTCGACGGTCAGCGCGTTCAATTTGTCCGGGCGGTTCAAGGTGATTTTCGCCACCGCCCCGTCGATCGTCAGCTCAACCGTCATCCTTTCCTCCAAAATAAAAACATCTCACCGGAAAGGGCGCCAAGGACACGCGAAGGACGCAATGCATTTGTAACCTTCGCGTCCTTTGCGTCTCCTCTGCGTCCTTGGCGATAAAGCTTTTATTCAGGCGTTGAAATCGATCAGTTGGCGGACCGGGGCGGCGGATTTGAGGGCGGCGAAGCCCTCGTTGATCTGGTCGAGCTTGAGGCGGCCCGAGATCAGATGGTCGAGCTTCAGCCGGCCCTGCCGCCACAACGACAACAGGCGCGGCATGTCGACCCGGAAGCGGTTGCCGCCCATCGAGGTGCCCTGGATCTTGCGGTCGCGCAGAAAATCATAGCCGTGCAGCTCGATCTTGAGGCCGAACGGCACCATGCCGATGATCGTCGCGGTGCCGCCCGGCCGCAGCATCTCGAAGGCCTGTTCGGCCGTCCTTTTGGTGCCGAGCGCCTCGAAGGAATACTGCACGCCGCCGTCGGTCATCTCCCGGATCATCTCGACCGGGTCGGCGTTGCTGGCGTTCACGGTGTCGGTCGCGCCCATCGTGCGAGCGAGGTCGAGCTTCTGGGCGACGGTGTCGATCGCGATGATGCGCTCGGCCCCGGCCAGGGCGGCGCCGTTGACCGCCGACAATCCGACCCCGCCGCAGCCGATCACCGCGACGGTGGCGCCGGGTTCGACCTTGGCGGCGTTGAACACCGCGCCGACCCCGGTCATCACGCCGCAGCCGACGAGGGCGGCGCGGTCGAGCGGGATCTCGGGGTCGATCTTGACCGTCGCGTTCTCGTGCACCAGCATCTGTTCGCCGAACGAGGACAGGTTGAACGCCTGGTTCATCAGGCTGCCCTTCCAGGTCATCCGGCGCGCCGCGCCCGGCGGCATCTTGACCTCGGCGTTCTCGCACAGATTGGGGTGGCCGGTCAGGCATTGCGGGCAGGTGCCGCAGAACACCGACAGGCAGGTGATGACGTGGTCGCCCGGCTTGACGTAACTGACCCCCTCGCCGACCGCCTCGACGATCGCCGAGGATTCGTGCCCGAGCACGACCGGGACCGGGATCGGATAGAGCCCCTCGATGAAATGCAGGTCGCTGTGGCACAGCCCGGCAAAGGCCGTGCGCAACAGGACCTCGCGCGGCCCGGGCCGGTTGACCGCAACCTCCTCGATCGTCAGGGGCTGGTTCGGGGCGTGCAGGACGGCAGCCTTCATTGGACGTGTTCCTCCCACAAATCGCGTTCTCTTTACCGCGCCGGACGGCCGGCGGCGTGCGCTTTCAGATCGAAATCCGGGTCGGCCGCCTGTTCGGGCGAAAGGGTGGGCGTGCCCGCCAACAGCCGCCGCGCAATCATATGGTCGAGCGGCCGGTTGACCGACTCGACGCCGAGAAGCCGGCCGCCGCGGAAGCAGAAGACCGAGAAGGCGCCGCTTTCGGGATCGCCGCGCAGGACCGCCCGGTCGTGGCCGATCGTCAATCCGGCGATCTGCAGTTTCAGGTTGCGCTGGTCGCTCCAGAACCACGGCACCTTGTCGAACGGCGCCGGCTTGCCGAGCAGATGCGCCGCCGCCGAGCGCGCCTGATCGACGCAGTTCTGCACCGATTCAAGGCGCACCGGAGCGGCGGCAAAGCGGGTCGGAAAATTGGCGCAATCGCCGATCGCGAAGATCGCCGGGTCGGCGGTTTTGAGTTCCTCGTCAACGACGATGCCGTTGGCGACGGCAAGACCGGCGCCGGCGGCAAGCTCGGTGTTCGGGACGACGCCGATGCAGACGAGCACGAGATCGGCGGGGAGGCGCCGGCCGTCGCCGGTCTCGACCGCCTCCGCCCGCCCCTCTCGACCGAGGATGCGGGCAACCCCGGTGCCGAGCAACAGTTCGGCGCCCCAGCCGCGATGCGCCTCGGTGTAAAAGCGCGAGGTCTCGGCCGAGACGACGCGCCCCATCGGCGTTTGCGTCACCTCGACGACGGCGACGGCGACGCCCGCGGCGCGCGCGACCGCGGCGAATTCGAGACCGATAAACCCGGCGCCGACCACGACGACCGCGCGCGCCGCCGAGAGCCGCTCGCGCAACAGGTCGGTGTCGGCCAATGTGCGCAGCACAAACACGCCGTCGAGATCGGCGCCCGGCACCGGCAGCGGGCGACAGCGCGCGCCGGTCGCAAGCACGACATGGTCGACGCGGATCTCCCGCCCCGACGCCAGCCTCAGGCTGCGGCTCGGACGGTCGATCGCGGCCACCGTTTCGCCGGCGAGATAGTCGATCTCTTCCCTGTCGAAGAAGGATTGCGGCCGCAGCCACAATTCGGCCAATGGAAAATGGCCGGCGAGATAGGATTTCGACAAGGGCGGGCGCTGATAGGGCAGGCACGCCTCGTCGCCGATCAGGACGATCGAACCGTCGAAGCCGCCCTCGCGCAGCGACGCGGCCGCCTGAAAACCGCCCTGGCCGGCGCCGACGACGGCGACGACGGGCGGCCGCATCACACCTGCGTCTCCGGCAGGTAGACGACGAGGCCGTCGAGCTCGGGGGTCACCGTCAACTGGCAGGAGAGACGGCTGTTCGGCCGGCGCTCGCTGGTGGTGAATTCGAGCATCGCGGCCTCCTCCTCGGCCATTTTCGGGGTGCGGTCGAGCTGCCCCTCCTCGACATAGACGTGACAGGTGGCGCACATCATCTCGCCGCCGCATTCGGCGACGATGCCGTCGATGCCGTTCATGATCGCCGCCCGCATGACGCTGGTGCCGACCGGCACGTCGAGCACCTCGCGGGCCCCGTCGGGGTGAACATAGGTGATCTTGGGCATTCTCGTTCCCTTCATCGCGGCGGCGCCGTTACATCCGATACGGGACGCCCGGCGTCAAGTCCGCCGCCGCACGGCTCACGCGGAGAGCGCGATCGCGACCTCCTCGCCGCGCGGCATGAGCCGCGTTCCGAAGGCGGCGCTCGCCGTCGCGATCTCGTCGAAGCCCGGCCCCTCCGCCGCAAGCGGACACAACACCGTGCGGTTCTGCGCATCGTGGCGCACAAAGCGGAACGCCGCGTCGCGAAGCCGCCCTCCCTCCCAGCCGAGGCTCGCGATCATGCCGAGCCAGTCGCCGTGCCGCCGGCCGCCATGCCCGGTGTGAAAGGAAAAGCTGCCGAGCCCGTAAAAGATCGGCTTGCCGCGATAGACTTCGATCGGCAGCGCGTAATGCGGGCCGTGGCCGATGACGAGATCGGCCCCGGCCTCGATCGCGGCATGGGCGATCTCGCGCATGTAGTGCAGGACCTCGCGGAACAGACCCCAATGGCACGAGGCGACGACGACGTCGGCGTCTTGGCGCAGTCGGGCGACGTCGTCGCGGAACCGCTGCAGAGAGGCGGGATCGGCCCAGGTCAGGATCTCCGGCGGGATGCCGGGCCGGTTCAGCGGCGGGATCTCGGGCCGGGTCTTGTGCATCGGCACCTGATAGGCGGTATGCGCGCGCAGGACCGCGATGCCGGTGCTGGTCTCGCCGGCTTCGTGGTTGGTCGGCCAATAGACCGAGCTGCGCTGCACAAAGCCGAAGGCGAGCCCGTCCCGTGCGACGACCGCCGGGGCATGGGCCGCCCGCCGGTGCGGTCCGGCGCCGGCATGGGCGATGCCGAGCGCGTCGAGCCGCGCGATCGATGCGGTAATCGCCGCCGCGCCGTAATTGACGTTGTTGGCGAGACCGACCGCGTCAAAACCCGCCGATCGGAGCGCCGCGCCGGCGATCTGCGGATCGGCAAAGAAACCCTCGTTCTCGACCGCCCGCCCGTCCGGCGGATCGTAGAGGCAGCATTCGAGGTTGCCGAACCGGATGGCGGCGCCGGCAAATGTCTCGCGCACCAGCGCGAAGGGGTCCTCTCCGGCGGCGACGTTCATCAGATTGACGTCGCCGACCGCGATCATCCGCGTCGCCATTGGCCGCCCTTCATCGCTGCGTCACGGCGGGAGACGATAACCGCGTCAGCGGCAAAGCGCCACGCTGGAAGCCGCCCATGACGCATTGGCGACAGCTCGTCTCAGGCTCCGTAGTGGTCGTGCAGCCGCACCCATTCCATGCTGTGGCGCAGTCCAGCCTCGTCGCGGCCTTTCGGCGTCAGGTCGAGGTAATGATACGCGCCGTTCAATATATCGAGGCCGCGGGCGTAACAGGAATAGGTGTGGAACACGGTGCCCTCCGCGTCGCGGCAGAATACGCTGACGCCCGGCATTTCCGTCGCTGACAATGCGATGCGGCGATAATTGTACTCGACCTCGCCGCCGGCCGGCGCGTCCGGGCCGAAACTCACCTGATAATCCCGGTTGAAATCACTGCCGGCGCAGGAGACCCATTTGAAATGCCAGCCCATCCGCGCCTTGAATGCGGCGATCTCGGGGAACGGCGCCGAGGACACCGCGAGGAATGTCACGTCGCGCGCGGCGAGATGCACGTCGATCCCGTCATAATTGTCCGCCCAGAACGAGCAGCTTTTGCAGCCTTCCCGCCAGCCGGCGCCGAGCATGAAATGCTGCACGATCAGCTGCGAACGCCCGGCGAACAATTCCGGCAATGTCTCCGCCCCGTCCGGACCTTCGAACATATACTCCTTTTCGACGCGCACCCACGGCAGCGCCCGGCGCTCGGCGCTCAATTCGTCGCGCAGGCGTGTGAACTCCTTCTCGCGCGCCAGAAAACGCTTGCGCGCCTCGATCCATTCGGCGCGGGAGACGACGGGATGATCGTCAGGCATCGGATTTCCCCTTTTGCTTAAAGCCCGGGAAGCTTGGGCGTTTGCTGCCAAGCGGGTCGGGCGCGGAGCGTGTCGAGACAGGCGGCGATCTTGGGAAATTCGGCAAAGCTGAAACCGGCCTTGTCGATGACGTTGAGCACCGGGCAATAGGCGCAATCCACCAGGCTGAACTCGGCGCCGAGCATCCATCGGTTTTGCGCGAGATGACCCTCGACGATCGGGAGCACTGCCGTCAGAGCGTTTTCTCCGCGGGCGATCACGGCTTCGTCAGGAGAAATTCCGAGCACCTTCGCGCGGACCCGAAGGGCCACTTCGCCCGCCGCCGGCATGATGTGCTGCGACAGAAAGAACAGCCATTTGAGGGCGTCCGCCCGCCCGGCCGCGGAAGCCGGCCACAATCTGCCGGTCTTCTCTCCGAGATAGGCGAGGATCGCGTGCGATTCCCACAAGGTCAGGTCGTCGTCCATGAGAACCGGCACCCGGCCCATTGGGTTGATTGCGAGAAAGGCGGACCCCTTCTGCTCTCCCTTGGCCAGATCGACCGGGACGATCTCGCAGTCGAGCCCCAACTCCTTGAAGGCAAATGTGACCTTCTGCGGGTTTGGCGACGGAAAATGATAGAGCTTCATGGTCATTCTCCTCGGCTGTCGAACGACTCGTCGGCGCGGCCAACGTATTGCGCGAGCACGGTGTCCCATCCGCGGGCAAACCCCTCGCCGCCCTCCCGCATTTTCGGCCCGGCCTCCCAGCCGCGATGTTCGAGGTCGACGCGCGTGCCCTCCGCTGCGGCGGCAAAACGGACCTCCACTTCGGTGGCGGCCTCCCAATCCGGAGATTTCCAGGTGAACACGATCAGGTGCGGCGGGTCGCATCGGATCACCCTGCCGATTTCGAATTCGGTGCCGTCGGTGAAGCGCTCGTACAGCCGGCCTCCCGCGCGATCGTCGAGAAAGATCGCGTGCGCGCGCTCGCGCCCATAGGAAAACCCCCGTTCGAGCGGCCACCATCGGCCGATCTCGCGGGTGAAAACCCGGAACGCCTGGTCCGGCGCACAGCGGACGGTCACCGATTTCCGGATCGTCATTCGCTCTCCTCCGCGCAGCGCTTGAAAGCATCGAGGGCGATGTCCCAGAAGACACTCAATTCTTCGATCTGCGCCGCCGCCGCCCGCACCGCCGCGCCGGCGTCAGGGGCCAGCGCGTACATCCGCTCGCGTCCCGACTGTGTCGCCCGGATCAACCCGGCGCGCTGGAGCATCCGTGCATGCTTGCAGATCGCGGGGCGGCTGACCGCAAAACCGCGGGCGAGATCGCCGGCGCGGCACGGGCGCTCGGCGAGCCGGCGCAGGATCTCGCGCCGGATCGGATAGCCGACCGCCGTCAGGATCTCGTCGACCTTTGCCATGGGTGAAAACGTAACCTGACGGTTACGCGATTGCAAGCGACCGTTTCGATCCCAGCGGCGGGCCTGGTCGAGTGTTTTACCGAGACGGCGATCGGTGCTATCAACGAGGAGCGCCTCGGAGCCGGACGTCATGGCCGACGAAACCCCGAACCTTGTCCTTGAGCACTTGCGAGCAATCCGCGCCGAACTGCAGGAGGTTCGCGAGGAGCAGCGCGAGCAGCGGATCCGCCTCGGCGCGATCGAGCGGGGCATTGCCAATATGGCCTCCGAGATCGCGCAATTGGGATTGCGGCTCGACCGCATGCACGACCGGCTCGATCGCATCGAAAGGCGGCTCGACCTCGCCGAAGCGTAGCCGGCCGCCCTTCGCGCCGGGACGGGCTTGCCGCCCCGCCGGGGAGCGGCCAGAATGGCGGCTGCGCCAGCCCCGGAACGGAGGATGCGGCATGGAGCGGTCGGCAGACCCGCCTCTGGCGATCTACGAGGCCCATCTCGACAAGGGCGAACTCGCCTATCAATGGAGCCTTGAGGCCAACCGCGCAGTGTTCTATCCGCGGGTGCTGTGCCCCTATACCGGCAGCGACCGGCTCGAATGGCGGATCGCCGGCGGTCTCGGCACGGTCCATGCGACGACCGTCGTGCACCCGCGCGAAGGGGCGCCCTACAATGTCGCGCTGATCGACTGCGACGAAGGGTTCCGGCTGATGAGCCGGGTCGAGGACATCCCGCCGCAGGAGGTCCGGATCGGCCTGCGCGTCCGTTTCCGCGTGCACCGTCCGGGCGGCAACGAACCGGCCTATCCAGTCTTCATTCCGGCGGAGGGCCAGGGGGAGATGTCGTGATGGACGGGCTCGCGCGCGGCGGGGCGGCGATCGTCGGCGCCGCCGAAAGCGATCTCGGCCGCGTCGCCGAGGGATTGAACCCGATCGATCTGATGGCGCAAGGCGTCCAGCGCGCGCTCGCCGATTGCGGCCTTGGCCTGCGCGACGTCGACGGCCTTCTGTGCGCGACGACGCAGGCGCGCACCTCGGGTCTGTCGCTCGCCGAATATCTCGGCCTCTCGCCCGCCTATATCGACACGACGATCCTCGGCGGCTCGTCCTTCATGTTCCATGTCGCGCACGCCCAGGCAGCGCTGGCGGCGGGGCTGTGCAAAGTCGCGGTGATCGCCTACGGCAGCACGCAGCGCAGCGTCGGGCGCCGCCAGGCCTCGGTGCGCGAGGTCAACCCCTACGAGACGCCGTTCCGCCCGTTTCTGCCGGCCTCGGCCTATGCCCTCGCCGCCTCCCGCCACATGCACGAATTCGGCACGACGCGCGAGCACCTGGCCGCGGTCGCGGTGGCGGCGCGCGAATGGGCGCTGAAGAACCCGGCCGCCTGGGAGAAAAAGCCGCTGTCGATTGCCGAGGTGCTGGCCGCGCCGATGGTCAGCACCCCGCTCACGGTGCGCGACTGCTGCCTCGTCACCGACGGCGGCGGCGCGATCGTGATGACGACGCCGGAGCGCGCCCGCGCCTTGAAAAAACCGCCGGTCTTTGTGCTCGGCTGCGGCCAGACGATCACCCATGCGAGCATTTCGAGCATGCCCGATCTGACCGTGACCGGGGCCGCGCAATCGGGTGCCGCCGCCTATAAAATGGCCGGTCTCGCGCCCCGCGACATCGACGTGCTCGAACTCTACGACGCCTTTACGATCAATACGATCCTGTTCCTCGAGGATCTCGGCTTCTGCGCCAAGGGCGAAGGCGGACCGTTTGTCGCCGGGGGCCGCATCGCCCCCGGCGGCCAACTCCCGGTCAACACCAATGGCGGCGGCCTCTCTTATTGCCACCCCGGCATGTACGGGCTGTTCCTGTTGATCGAGGCGGTGCGCCAGTTGCGCGGCGAAGCCAGCGCGCGCCAGGTCGCGGAGTGCGAAACGGCGCTGGCGCACGGCAACGGCGGAGTCCTGTCGTCGCAGGCGACCGTCATCCTCGGCACCGCGGCGACCGTGTAATACTCACCATAGAGACACAGAGATAAGATGATTCCTGTCATCCCGGCGAAAGCCGGGATCCATAGCCGAAATGGATCCCGGCTTTCGCCGGGATGTCGAAAGGTTCTGCAGGGATTTTTCTCCGTGTCCTCTGTGTCTCTGTGGTGAAATTATCAAGGAGCAGACGACATGGCGGACAGCGAGCTGGTTCGTTTCGAGACCGTGGACGGGATCGGCGTCATCACGATCGACAATCCGCCGGTCAACGCATTGTCGCCGGGCGTGCCTGAGGGCATCGTCGCCGGGGTCGAGCGCGGCAACGCCGATCCGGCGATCCGGGCAATGGTGTTGATCGGCGCCGGGCGCACCTTCATCGCCGGCGCCGATATCCGCCAGTTCGGCACCAACCGGCCGCGCCCGGTTATGGGAAGGCGCCCGCATGACCTTCTCGACGCGAGCCGGAAGCCGGTCGTCGCGGCGATCCACGGTTATGCGCTGGGCGGCGGGTTGGAGATCGCGCTCGCCTCGCATTACCGAATTGCGGTGCCGAGCGCCAAAGTGGGGCTGCCCGAGGTCCTGATCGGCATCCTGCCGGGCAGCGGCGGCACCCAACGCCTGCCGCGCCTCGTCGGTCCGAAGGCGGCGCTCGACCTGATCACGAGCGGCCGCCACGTCCCGGCCCCCGAGGCGAAACAGCTCGGCATCCTCGACGAACTTATTCCCGAGGGGAGCGACCTGCGCCAGGCGGCGATCGCCTTTGCCCGCGAAATCGCCGACCGGCGGTCGCTGCCGCGCATCCGCGACCGCGACGAAAAGCTCGCCGAGGCCAAGGCCGAGCCCGGCCTGTTCGACGCCGTGAGGAGCCGCATCGCCCGGCGCGCCCGCAACCAGAAGGCGCCCTACAACTGCATTGCCGCGGTCGAGGCGGCCGTAACCCTGCCCTTTGACGAGGGGGTGAAGCGCGAGCGCGAACTCTTCGACGAACTGGAAAATTCCGACGAGGCGCGGGCGCTGCGCTATGCCTTTTTCGCCGAGCGCGAGGCGGCGCGCATCCCCGACATCCCGCGCGGGACGCCGTTGCGCCCGGTCCGCACCGCCGCGGTCGTCGGCGCCGGCACGATGGGCGGCGGCATCGCGATGAGCTTTGCCGAGTTCGGCTTTCCGGTGAAGATCCTCGACGCGACGCGCGAGGCGCTCGACCGCGGCCTCGCCCGCATCCGCGCCAATTACGAAACGAGCGTCAGGCGCGGCAGCCTCGCCGCCGACGAGATGGAGAGGCGCCTCGCCCTGATCGAGCCGGTCCAAGACTACGACGCGATCAAGGAGTGCGACGTCGTTATCGAGGCGGTGTTCGAGCGCATCCCGGTCAAGGAGGAGGTGTTCCGTCAGCTCGACGCGGTCATGAAGCCGGGGGCATTGCTCTATACCAACACCTCGGGCATCGACGTCGACATCATGGCCAATGCGACAAAGCGGCCGCAGGACGTCGCCGGCACGCATTTCTTTGCGCCGGCCAATGTGATGAAACTGTTCGAGGTCGTGCGCGGCGCGAAGAGCGCGCACGATGTGTTGATGACGGCGATGGATCTCGGCCGCAAGATCGGCAAGGTCAGCGCAATGGCCGGCAATTGCGACGGCTTTGTCGCCAACAGGAGCCGCGGCCCGTTCGGCGTCGAGATGAACCTGATGGTCGAGGAAGGAGCCCTGCCGGAAGAGATCGACAAGGTCATGGTCGATTTCGGCTATCCGATCGGCCCCTTTGCCACCGCCGATCTGTCGGGGCTCGACATCGGTTACGACAGCCGCCAGCGCCGCGCCGCGCAGGACCCGAATTTCCGCAAGATGCCGATCGCCGACCATCTCGTCGAGATCGGCCGCCTCGGGCAGAAGACCGGCGCCGGCTGGTTCCGCTATGAGAAGGGCGACCGCACCCCGCACCCCGATCCCGAAGTCGCCCGCATCATCCAGGAAAAAGCCAAAGAACTCGGCATCCCGCAGAGGAGCTTCACGTCCGAGGAGATCCTCCACCGCCTGCTCTTCGCCTCGGTCAACGAAGCCTGCAAGATCCTCGAAGAGGGCAAGGCCTACCGCGCCAGCGACATCGACGTGATGTGGCTCAACGGCTTCAACTTCCCGCGCTATCGCGGCGGGCTGATGTATTGGGCCGACGGCATCGGCGTCAAGGAGGTCTATCGCCAGATCGCCGCCTGGCACCAGCAGTACGGCGCGCGCTGGGCGCCCGCGGAATTGCTGCGCCGCTTGGCCGACACCGGCACGCCGTTCCGCGAGGCGAAGCCGGGGCGGGCGATGTAAAATGACCGAGGCGCATGCGGTTACCCTGCTGCAACCGCATGCGCCTCCAGCTCCACCCCGAACCGCTTGCGGATCGCGGCGAAGACGGCCGCCAGATTGCCCATGTCCGGATCCCCCTTCTCCGACAGCATGCAGTGCAGGCTCTTGACGGGCTTGGTCGTCTCGGCCGCCGAGCCTGCGAAGCCGACGATCGCGTTGACGAGATCGCGCAGCATCAGCCGAGCCAGGTACGGTTGTCCGTTCAGGAACAATGTCGCCGCCTTGTCGAGCAGCGCCTCGGCAAATTCGGAATCGCGTCGCACCCGCTCGATCACCGTCTCCTTGAATTCGCGCGTCGATCCCATCCGGCTCACCTTTTGCTTCCGAGCTTTGGCCGCTGCCTTCGCGTCCGGTGCTCGGCGAACAGCGCCTCCGCCCGCGCTATGTCGGCCTGCCGGCGCCTTTTCGTACCGCCGCCGAGCAGGAGATCGGATCATCTCTGTCCTCGCCTCGATAGATCCGATATCGAGGTCACCGCCGAGTAGGTGGGGACGTTACCACCCCCACCCCTCACAGACCCGGACGAGCGGATTTCCCGCATCCGGTTCTTTACGAGAGAGCTTCGCTCACGGCTGTGTAAGGGTGGATGATCCTTGGTGGCGGGAGAGGATGGCGTTTCAGCAGCTCCGTGAGGCGGCTCCACAGGACATTCCCGTGACGCCCCCTTCGTGACAGCCGCGTTTTCCAGATCCTCACAACCTGTCGGGCGTACCAGCGCAATCGTCGACTGTTACCGGCAATGCCGTAATAGGCATAGTGGCCCCGCATCATCACGACCAGATGGGCGTATTGTTCGAGGATCGGGAGATGCCGGTTGTTGCGACACCACTCGGTCACGGCTGCCAAAGCACGGGCGTATCGGCTTTTGGCCGCTACCTGCCGCACCATGGGCCTGCCCCTCCGTGACTTGCCCCAGACATGGGTAAAGCCGAGGAAGCCGAACGAAGTGCCATCCGCATCCGGATGGCACTTCCCTTCTGGCCGCTTGTCGCGGAAATCGACGAAGCGTGTCTTGTCGGGATGGAGCGTCAGCCCGTACCGCTCAAGAAGCTTGCCCAGAACCGCCAGGACTCGCTTGGCATCATCGCAGCGCTCAAATGCCATGACGAAATCATCGGCGAACCGGACCAGGATATCTCTCCCCCGCAAGCGTGGCTGCACCGTGTTCTCGAACCATTCATCCAGCACGTAGTGCAGATAAATGTTCGAAAGGCAAGGTGAGATCACGCCCCCTTGCGGGGAGCCGGCGGTTGTATGATGCAGAAGGCCATCTTCAATGACCCCTGCTTTCAGCCACTTGTCGATCATCCTCCGGATCACACCATCCGTGACTCGTTGGTCGAGGAAGACACGTAAGTGGGAGTGCATGATCATGTCGAAATACTTGTGTATGTCGATATCGAGCACCCAGTAAAGACGTTCGGCCCACAGCACGTTCTGCAGAGTGCGGAGCGCCTAGTGAGCTGACCGTCCCGGCCGGAAACCGTATGAGCAGGGCAGAAAGTCCTGTTCATAGATTTCTTCCAGCACCATTGTCACGGCGCGTTGCGCCACCTTGTCTTCGAAGGTTGGGATGCCGAGCGGCCTCTGTGAGCCATCCGCCTTGGGGATGTATGCTCGGCGGACCGGCGGCGCGCGATAACGGCCGGATTTGATGCGGTCCAAGAGGTCCAAAAGATTGGCCTCCAGGTTCACCTCATAATCTGCCGCCGTGACGCCGTCGATGCCGGGAGCACCATCCTTGCGGGTCAGCGGATAGGCCTTCATCATCCAGTCCAGATCGATGACGTGGTGGAGCGAGCACAGCGCCACCCCTCATTTCGTCCTCGCCAGATTGGCTATCCGTTGTCGGTTCGTGGACAGGTTTGTAGGGTCCAGAGCCCCCTCCCATGTGTCAGGCCAACGGTTCTCTACTCGTGACGCCTCCCTTCCCTCCGCCGGGTCCCGGCGAGCCCGGTTCCCCGTCTTTATCGGTACTACGAAGGCGCTACGACTTCCCGCTCGCGCAAACCCGGTCCCTTATGTTTTCGGTTGCGGGCTCCACGCCCCCCTCCTCTGTTCGTGTTCGCCAAGGCGCTCCTGACGAGCTCGGAGGAGGCTCATCAGGCCTGGAACACTTGTTCAGCCGGCGTTCCGTGCCCGGCACGCTTCACCCGTGGGCGCGCGCGGGATCTCATACCAAGCTGAGTTGGTACCTACCTATGAAGCGGGCTTCGGCGGTGGATGTCCCTGAGCAGGCGGTGCGTATTCCTACCAAGAAAAGGTTGGTGATCAGTCAGGTTGGTATTAATGGCGATCCTGGCCCGGATCGCGGGGAGGAGGCGCGGCTGATCGTGCAAAGCGCGGTCGGCCCATTCGATCGTCTATTCGAAGCGTCCCGCGACGAGATGAGCGGCTGATAAGCCGGTGCCGACCCGCACCGCCCGGCCTACGCGCTCGGCTGGTAGTGGCAACGCAGCTTGATTTCCGGACGTCGAGAACCATGTAGCAGAGAGCGGTACTCTCTCGCAGATGCGCGACGCGCCACGGCCTCGGCTGCTGGCATTCTAAGAGATACCACTCGTCAACCGAATTTCCCGGTCGCGCGGGACGGGCTTCATCCGGGGTGAAGCGACGATCGCTCGCAGGCGCCGCTTCCGGCTCCCGCACCCCCCCGACGATGAAGGGAGCGCGTTTGCCCACCTCCTTTTCCGATCTCCGTCTCGGCGAGCCGCTGCTGCGCGCCCTGGAGGCGGCAGAATACCGGACGCCGACGCCGATCCAGGCGCAGGCGATCCCGCCATTGCTGGCCGGTCGCGACGTTCTGGGCGTGGCCCAGACCGGCACCGGCAAGACCGCAGCCTTCGCGCTGCCGATCCTGCATGCCCTGGCGCAGCGGCCGGAGGGGAGCGGGGCGCCGCGCGCGCTGGTGCTGACGCCGACCCGCGAACTCGCCATCCAAATCGACGGAAGCTTTCGCACCTACGGGTGCCATCTGAAATTGCGCAGTGCCGCGGTGTTCGGCGGCGTCGGCCAGAAACCTCAGGTCGCAGCACTGACGCGCGGCCTTGACATCCTCGTCGCCACGCCGGGACGTTTGCTCGATCTGTGCATGCAAGGCTTTGTGCGCTTCGACCGCTTGTCCGTCCTGGTGCTCGACGAAGCTGACCGGATGCTCGACATGGGCTTTCTGCCCGACGTGCAGCGGATCGTTTCGCGCGTGCCGAAGGAGCGCCAAACCCTGCTGTTCTCGGCGACGATGCCGTCTGAGGTTGGCCGCCTTGCGGCGAGCCTCCTCAGACGGCCGGTCCGGGTGGAGGTCGCACCCTCCGCCACGACGGTTGCGGAGGTCGAGCAGCGCGTCATTTTTGTCGCGAGCGCGCAGAAGCCGCCGCTGCTCGCCGCTCTGTTGTGCGACCCCGCCGTCTCGCGCGCGCTGGTCTTCACCCGCACCAAGCACGGCGCCAATCGCATCGCCGCGCGCCTCGCCGGCGCCGACATCGCAGCGGCGGCGATGCACGGCAACAAATCGCAGGCGGCGCGACAGCGGGCGCTCGACGAGCTACGCAGCGGCCGGGTACGCGTGCTGGTCGCGACCGACATCGCCGCGCGCGGCCTCGACGTCGAAGGCGTCAGCCACGTCATCAATTTCGATATTCCGAATGAACCCGAAAGCTACGTCCACCGCATCGGCCGCACGGCGCGCGCCGGCTCCCGAGGAGTGGCGATCTCGCTGTGCGACAGTGCGGAGCGGGCCTCCCTCGCCGAGATCGAGAAGCTGACGCGGCTGCGCCTGCAGGTCGTCGATCACCC
>DATFCQ010000257.1:0-4734 GCA_035252905.1 Allostellaceae bacterium
TTCCGGCAGGGCCGGCTCAGGCGCCGCCACGATGACCTGGGCGAAGCCGGAAGCGGCGGCGCCCAGATCCTGCCGCCAGCGATAGATCTGGCCGGGGCAAAGATCCGCCTGGCGCGCGACATCAGCGACGACCGCACCCGGCGCAAAGGCCGCGGCAACCACCGCCCGCTTCTGATCCTGGCTCCAGCGGCGCCGCCGCTCTACGCCAGTCATGACGTGAACCCGAGCCATTGCACCGTCCCTTGCACTGGTGCAAACACTGTCGTTTGCACCAGTGCCGGATTACGCCAGATCGCAAGACTCAGCGGGAGGCGGCCCTCGGCGGAGGGTTACGTTCGGTCAGCCACCAGCACGGCATCCTCAGGCGAAACCGGCTCTCCGGCCGCCCCGATTTTCACTGTAATGGGCAGTTCGACCGGGAACCTCCTGCTCTCGGCCCTTCAGACCCGAACATCTTGGCGCGACCCCCAACTTTTGCACGGCCCCGCAAAGCGTATGACAAACCATTGATATAGAAAGAGAGTCAGATTTTTTTCAGATCGCCGTTCGATCTTGGGGGCGGGAAGGCGGCCGGAGAGCTGATGGCGATTGCCCCTGCGGCGACGACCTTGCTGCTCTCGGCCACGATCTGCGCCGTTCCGTCCGCGAGGCGAACCTTATACGAGTAGCGCACCACACCCGTCGACCGAGCGCCCCGTTTCGGACTCTCCACCGCGAAATCTCGAAGGCCGGTGATCGCGCACTCGGCCCTGGCTCTGTCACAGGATATCGTTGGGTTCTCTGCCTCAAACGCCGGCCAGGTCTGCCGGATCGGCCAGCGCCGGAGGAAGGCGTGCTTATCCTGTAACACGCTGTCCCGCGTTCTTTGTTGACTGTAGTAATTTACGACCGGAGCATAGATGGAGCTGAGATAGCGCAATGCCACATCGCCGCTCGCGCTAGACTGCTCCCAGTAGGAATTGATGAATTTGCTCGCCCGCTCGGTGAGGACCGAATTTTCCGGCGCGGGTCTCGGCAGCCGCCTGCGCGGCACGGGCGCCCCGGGGCGCACTTCCCGCGGCTGCCGCGACGTCTCCTCCGCGACCCGGGCGAGGTCGGCCTTGCGGGTAACGGCCGGCATCGATGCAAATGCGGCTACCACACCGCTGCCATGCTCGACAGCAGCAACGTGGCCGGCGCGCCCGCGCCTCTTCTTTTCCAACCGGTCCCCAGCGCCCAGCGCAATGACAGGCGTCGCTGTCCCGGCCCCCACGGCCGGGGGCGGCAGCCACGATCTGTCACCGATATTCTGCGGCGCCTTGTGCCCAATTCCGGAGGGCGGCTTCGATACGACCTCACCCTTTGCCACTGCAATATCGCGAGCCGGCGGCAAGGCCGCGCGGGCCATAGTCTTGGATTCGTTGCCGGCGCCTGCTTGTCCCTCCCCGGCGGCGCTGACGGCGAGAAGCGGAAGCCCCAGCCTGCCCGCCGATACGAGACCGGCGGCACCGAGAACGGCGAGACCAACGACCGCCAATGCCGCGGCCGTGGCGCGGCGAGATGGCGCAGCGGCTTGCGGCATGGCTGCCGGGATCGGATCGGGCGGCGCGATTGCGTCGCCCGATGAGGCGTCCGGCTCGATCTTGCAGGGCTCGTCCGCCGCCAGGGCGCTCTCCATTGCTGGCGCGCTCTCCTCGCCCCCGTTGAACTCCTGCAGGAGTCCGCGGATTTCGTTTAACGACTCGACAATCGTGCCGGAGGTGAGGGGCGGGCGCGCCATCCCAAGGGGCATCTGCGGTGCTTCTCGACCGGGCGTGGGATTCGATGAATTCTGCATCAAAAAACAGACGGGCTCTGCCGCCTCCTGACCTTGGTGTTTAAACCAATCATAAATATCTATTCAGAGCCGTTAAGCAAGCATCATAGGCTATTATTGTGCTATTGCGACAAACAGATTTGTATAACTAACGTATAAGGAGATAATCTTTTCTCGATAAGGAAAAATCATAGCGTGTATTGACAGGCCTCCGGTGAGGTCCGATCGATATCGACTCGGCATTTCATCGCTCTGAGGGTACCGTCAACTTGTGCGGCTGAGGTCGAAGCGATACGCGTGGCTTGGGCTGAGCGCCCTGACGGCTATGCCAAAGCGGCCGCGCCGGTGACCTCGGCCCAGGTCTGAAAGGCCTGGGTCCGGGCCGCTCGATACGGATCGGCGGTGACGTGGTCGCGGCGGAGAGGGAACAGGTTATTGATCTGGTCGTGAGCGGCGAGGAAGCGTTGCGCCTGGCCGGCTGATTTGAACCGCTTCATCTGCCGCTCGCGGCGGCGGGTCGGCTGGTGCGAATTCTCGGCTCGGTTATTCAAGCCCTTGTGCTGCCGGTGCTCAACGCCGGGCGTGATCTCCTTCGCGGCCCCATAGCTGGCCAGCTTGTCGGTGATCAGGACCCGTGGTGGGCGGCCCTGCCGCTTCAGCAGCTTGCGCAGAAGCCGTTTGGCGGCCCGTTTGTCCCGCCGGCTCTGCGCGAGGGCGTCGAGCACGATGCCGTCCTGGTCCACCGCACGCCACAGCCAGTGCTTCTTGCCGGCGATCGTCACCACAACCTCATCCAAATGCCACCTGTCGCCCGCGCGCGGCAGACGCCGCCGGATCCGGCTGGCGAAGTCCTGGCCGAACTTGCGCGCCCATTGCCGCACGCTCTCATGGCTGACGAGGATGCCGCGTGCGGCCAGCATCTCCTCGACCCTGCGCAAGCTGAGCGGAAACGGAAATACGGCCAGACGGTGTGGCTGATGACCTCGGCCGGGAAGCGGTAGCCGGCATAGCTGGGGCAAACGGGCGTCGTCATCCCTTCCGGCTCCCCGCTGTCAATCGGCATCCAATCGGGGCTCTGGCGCACTTTCGATGCAGCCGGCTGTCATGGGGGCGCGACCAAACGGGCCCGCAGGAGATCGAGCTTGCCGCGGCCATACATCTGTCGCCGGACGAGCTTGAGCCTGGTGATCTGCCCCTCCGTCTGACCGTTCGACCAGGGCTCGGTCAGGGCTGCGGCAACGGCCGCGTGATCGGCAGCGATGCCCTTGGCGAAAGAGGAAAGAAAGCTGCCGGCGGCCTCCGCGATCCAGCCTGGAAGAGCCTCACGATCGCTCTGCCGCACCATCCGATGGAAACGCTCGACCAGGCCGCGGGCCGCCGCCAGGACCGGCAGGCCCTTCTCGATGCTCGCGACAGTAATCGCGTCCTCCCGGCTCAGCTGGTCGCGCTGGCTTAGCATGAGCCGGCTGAGCACCCGGGCGGGAGGCACCTTGCGCAGCGTTTCGCGCCCGACACGCTCGGCGCGGCGGCGCCGTGTCGCCCACTCCGTGACGACTCGCAAGCCCCCTGTAAAGCCGGCGGCCCGAAGCCGCCGCCACAGCTCGGCGCCGTTATGGCAGCCGGCCGACCATTCGGTATCGAGCCAGGCGAGATACGGTTCGAGCGTGCTCGACCGGCATCGGAATACGTCGCCTCCGCCGCCGCGCACGATCTCGCGCACCAGCTTGCGGCTGCGCCCGGTCAGGCGCACGATCTCCTTGATCGGAGTGCCGGTCTGGGCCAAGGCACGGATGATGCCGTAAGCCTCTTCCCGGCACAGATAGCCCTCGTGCTGCAGCCGCTCGGCATGGGTCAGCAGAGCCGGATCGATCACAGCGGTGCCGAGCGCGCTGCGGATCGAGCGCATCGATCGGCGCACCGCCTCCAGGAAAGCGGCACTGGCGTTCTCCATCAGATGCCAGCGATCGGCAACCTGAACGGCCTGCGGTGCCGCTCTGGCCGCAGCCTGACCATATCCGCCCCCGCGATCGCGCGCGATGAGGCGAATTTCGGGGTGATGGGACAGCCAAGTCGTCACCGTACCGACCTCGCGGTCCGGGAGAAGGTCGACCACGCATCGTCGTTCCAGGTCGCAGATGATGCTCCCGTAGCGCTGACCTTTTTTCCAGGCCCAATCGTCGAGGCCGATAATGCACAGAGGCGCGCTGTCGCGGGCGGCGGGCCGGCGCACCACGCGCAGCAATGTATCCTTGCTCACCGGTAGCATCAGCCGGTGTGCCAGGGCCGAGGCAGGGCGGCCGCCCAGGGCAATACCGAGATGATGGACGATTGCTTCGAGGCGGGACGTGCGCCGCGCCGATCTGTCGGCCACCTTGGGATCGAGCCGCTCCGCGAAGATGCGGCGCCCACAGCCTTGTGTCGCGCAACGAAAGCGGCGGATCGCGACCCGCAGCTGAACGGTGCGGCCGTGAGAAGGCAGGTCCAACAGCCGGCGCGCATAGCGGCTGTGTACCCGCTCGGATTGCTGTCCGCACTCGGGGCAGGTGGCGGCGGCCCGACAGCGGGCGGCGATGATGATCCGCTCCGGTCCGATTTCGACCCCATCGATCAACAGGCCGGCAGGCGACAAGGACTGGAAGCGCTGGTGCACCATCGGCGGGCTCCCTGGTCGGATCAACCTGCGTAACCTACCCCTCCCTGCACCGAAAGTGCGCCAGAGCCCTTATTCCATGCCGATTCACACGGAAAGGCTGGAGGTGGTGGCAGATGCCGCCACCGGCAGCCGGTGCGCACGAGGGAGAAGAGGCCATCCAGCAGGTTTCGCATATCCGTGGTCCGCGGCCGTCCACCGGGCCTAGCGGGCGGGATGAGCGGCTCCAGCAGGCGAAACTGGTCATCCGTCAATGCCTGGCCGGAGCCAAAGTCCCCAACCAGCGCGC
>DATFCQ010000258.1:0-28574 GCA_035252905.1 Allostellaceae bacterium
GAGCCCGAGCCACAGCCGCCGCCGGACCGGAGCCGCCGTGCCCGCCGGCGTCCCTGCCTGGGGTCCTCGCGCAGCGGCGGCCGGGGGGCGCGATCCTTGCCGCAGATCGATCAGCGCCCGCCTCCCGCCGGATCGGCGCTCTGCTCCACGTCCGATTTCAGCGTGCCGAGCAGCCAGTCCCACAGGGTCAGCCCGCTCGACCCGTTCGCGTCGGTCGGTTCGCGCACGGTCGCGTGGTGGATGCCGTGCAGGCGCGGCGTCACGATCAGCCGGCACAGCAGGCGCTCGAACCGGAACGGCAAGCGCAGATTGGCGTGATGGAACATGATCTCGACGAGAGCTGCACTCTGCCACATCCTCAAAAACCGCGGGCGCACCCCGATCAACACGATCTGGGCCGCCCGCCACGGTACCGACAACATCATCTCGGCGAAGTGAAATCGCAAGCCCGTCGGTACGGTTAAGTCGAGATCGACAGGGTGAACGAGGGGAAAACGCCACAAAAACCGCCGCGGCATCGGCCTCCTCCCCGGATGTTCTCTACGGGAAACACGGCGGCGGTATCGCGCAGCAAACAGCCCTCACCCGCCTCCCCCGGCTTTCGCCGGGGTTCGGTGGGTGAGGGTATAGTCCTGGAAAGCCGAGCGTGGCTTGAAAGGAGAACTATGAGCATACCTGCGACCCATGTCGTTGTCGGCGCCGGGCTCGCCGGCGCCTCGGCTGCGATCGCGATGCGCGAGGCCGGCTTTGCCGGCCGTATCGTCCTCGTCGGCGACGAGCCGCACCCGCCCTACGACCGCCCGCCGTTGTCAAAAGAGGCATTGACCGCCGAAACTCTCGCCGCACCTCATCTGCATCCCGAATCGCGCTATGGGGACCTCGGCATCGCGCTGAGACTGGGGTGCCGGGTCGACGGCATCGATGCCGCGGCGCAGCGCCTCCGCCTCGCCGACGGATCGGCCTTGCCCTATGACCGGCTGCTATTGGCGACCGGCGGCCACGCCCGCCGCCTCGCGGTGCCCGGCGGCGAGCGGGTGCTGACCCTGCGCGGCCTCGACGACGTCAGCCGGCTGCGCGCCGGCCTTGCCGGCGCCCGCCGGGTCGCGGTCGTCGGCGCCGGCGTGATCGGGCTTGAAGTCGCTGCAAGCGCGCGGGCGCGCGGCTGCGACGTCATCGTGCTCGAAGCCGCCGCAGGAGCGATGCGGCGGGTCCTGCCGCCGGATCTCGCCGGTTTTGTCGAGGACCTGCATCGCGCCCGCGGCGTCGAACTGCGTTTCGGCGTCGCGATTACGGCGATCCGGCCCGACGGACCCGGCCAATGCGTTGTCTGCGCCGACGGCGAGATCGCCGCCGATCTGGTCTTTGCCGGGATCGGCATCGAGCGCGCGATCGGGCTTGCGGTCGCGGCCGGGATCGCGACCGACGGCGGCATCCTCGTCGACGAATTCGGCCGCACCGATAGGCCCCATATCTTTGCCGCCGGCGATGTCGCGAGCTTCTGGCATCCGCGCCTCGGCCGCCGCCTATTGATTGAGCATTGGCGCCATGCGCTCGCCCACGGCACCGCGGTCGGCCGCGCGATGTGCGACGTCCTCGAACCCTATGACGAGATCCCGTGGTTCTGGACCGACCAATACGGCGTCAATATCCAGGTCGGCGGCCTGCCGCTCGCCGGCGCGCGGACAGTCCTGCGCGGGAGCTTGGCGGCGGGACATTTTACCGCCTTCCACCTCGCCGACGACCGGCTCGTCGGCGCTACCACCGTCGATGAGGGCGGCAACATGCGCGCCGCGTTGGCGCTGATGCGCCTAGGCGCGCCGGTCGACGATGAAGCGCTCGCCGACGCCGCCCTGCCGCTGCGCCGCCTCGTCCCGCGCGGCCGCTGACCGCCCAATCTCCCTCTCCCCGCACTGCGGGGAGAGGGTTGGGGTGAGGGGCTATGGATCAGACCCGTCCGGGCGGAACTTGGTTTCGGGCTTGATGCCGCGCCGCGTTTGCCCGGCGCTGATACGGCCGTTTTCGAGATAGAGCCCGCGGGCTGCGCGCTCCGCCGCCGCGTCCCATTGCGGCAGCCAGTCGCCGAGCGAATAGCCGTGCCACGGCGCCTGCGGGTGCAGGGCCGGCAGCCCCAATTCCTCCCAGATCGCCCGGGCGCGCTCCATATAGGCGCGCTTCGGCAGGGCGAGCGGCGGCATGTCGCCCTTCATCGTCGCGTCGATCAGCAGCGTTGCGTCCTCTTCGCCGCCGTGCTCGCGCTTCGGCCCGTGACCCTGGCCGCGATGCGGCACGACCATGACGTCCTCGGCCGGGTTGGCGCGGTAGGCGAGCGCCCACAGAAGCGCGTCGGCGTTGTCGGGCGCGATGTCCTCGTCGACCGCAACCGTTATCTTGCCGCAATCGCCCTTGAAGAACGCGGCGCCGTAGAGCGCGCGCCACACCTCGGTACGCGGCGCGCCCTTCTCCATCGTGACGATGACGACGCGCAACAATCCGGTCAGCGGTTCGTGCAGAGACACCCGCCTGACCCCGCGGACGCCGAGCCCGTCGCGCAGATGCGCGAGAAACAGCGGCTCGTAGGCGACCCGCTTGATGACGCTCGATTCGCTCGGCGCCACCTGGCTGATATAGGAGGGGATCACCGGATCGCGGCGCATCGTGATCGCGGTGACGCGCATCGGCATGTTGAATTCTTCGAGCGCGACATGCCCGTGCGACTCGCCGAACGGCGCCTCGGGCTCGACCTGCTCGGTGTCGATCAATCCCTCGATGACGATCTCGGCCTCGGCCGGAATCAGCAGATCGACCGTGCGCGCCTCTACGACGTTGATCGGCGCCCCCGCGAGCCCGCCCGCGACCATCAACTCGTCGACCCCGATCGGCAGTTTCTGCGGCCCCATGAAGGCGACATAAGGCGGGCAGCCGAGCACGATCGCGCACGGCATCTCTTTGTCGCCGCGTTTCTGATGCGCGAGATAATGGAGATAGCCGCCGGCGCCGCCGACCCGCGTCGCCATGCGCACGACGAGGCGATCCGGCGCTTTGAGGGCGGCGCGGTAGGTGCCCATGTTCTGTACCCCGGTCGCGGGGTCGCGGGTAATGACGTTGGTTGCGGTCAAAGTCGGCGCGCTGTCGAAGCCGGGTGTCGAGATCGGGATCGGCAGCAGATCGAGCCCATGCCCTTCGCCCTGCAGGGCGGCGCCTTTCAGCACAACTTCATGGCAGACGGCGCGATCGACGCGGCGCGGCGCGATCGGATGGGCGATCGCGTGCCGCCATTTCGCTTCGATCTCGGCGACCGGCGCCCCCATGCCGACGCTGTAGATATCCGGATTGGCGGCGATCGCACCGACGACGACCGGGATCTCGTAACGCCGGCCGCGCCCGTCGGTGATGTTGGTGAACAGGAACGCCTTGCGGTCCTCCTCGGCGAGCCCGCCGACGAACTGCCAGCGCACCAGCGGGTGCAATTCGCTGTCCTTGTCGATCGGCCGGTCAATCGTCAACAGCAGGCCGCGGTCTTTCAGGGCCTCCAAATGCTCGTGCAGATCGGGATAGTGGCGTTCGCGGCAGGTCATGGCAAGGCTCCGAAGGCGCTTTGTCCAGATCGAGTATAGGCCGGAGCGGCGCGTTCGGAACGCCGTTCCTGTCGCGTTGTGGTATAGTGCTACCTTTACAAGGTAGAAAGGCCGCAAATGAGCCTGAACATCAAGAATGAAGAGACGCATCGGCTGGTGCAGGAGCTTGCCAGGCTAACCGGCGAGAGCATGACGACGGCCGTCACCGAAGCAGTTCGCGAACGCCTCGCGCGCCTCCGCCGCGAAGCAGACCACAGCCTGGCGGATCGGCTGCTGGCGATCGGCAAGGATTGCGCGGCGCATCTGAAGGAGCCGTTCCGCTCGGCGGATCACGGCGAGCTGCTCTACGACGAACGCGGGTTGCCGCGGTGATCATCGACAGCTCGGCGCTGATCGCGATCCTGCGCGACGAGGCCGAGGCGGCGGCTTTCGCTCGGACCATCGCGGCGGCGCCCGATCGCCGCATCTCGGCAGCCAGTTTTGTCGAAGCGGCGATTGTCATCGACGGCAGCCGCGATCCCGTCGCCAGTCGTCGCTTCGACGACCTGCTGCGCGAGGCGCAAATCCTTATCGAGCCGGTCAGCGAAGCGCAGGCGCGGATCGCCCGCGAGGCGTACCGGGATTTCGGCCGCGGCAGCGGGCATCCAGCAAGGCTCAATTTCGGGGATTGCTTCGCCTATGCTCTGGCGAAGGCGACGGGTGAACCGCTCTTGTTCAAAGGCGACGATTTCCGACACACTGACATCATGCCGGCATTGCGATAAGGAACGCACGCCGTCACGGGCCGGTCCAGTCGAACGGGATGTGCTTGCTCGAATTCGTCGTCCACTGGAACTTGAAGCCGAAGGCGTCGACCGAGCAGATCGTCGATTTGCCCCAGGTCACGATCTGTCCGGGCCCGGTCTCCGAGCCGGGCGCGTTCAGAAGCTGCGGATATTTTCCGGGCAGGCTGGTCGGCCCGATCAGAGCTTGCGCCCAGGCCTTGACCTTGCCCGCGATCTCGGTTCCCCAGCGTGCCCGGTCGGGTGCGATTTCAAAGGCAATATGCGCGCGCTCGACCCCGGTAACCTGCCGGCCCTCGGCAAACAGCGCGGCGACCTGCGCCGGAAACCCGCCGACTTGGCCGCCGAAGATCCGCGGCAGGATTTCCGCCTGCCGCTCGTCGGCGCGCTCGTCGATGAAGAGCCCGGCGCTGCCCTTGACCTTGCCGGCCCACAGATCGCCTTCCCACCGCCCGACCCGGACAAAGCTCAGATCGTCGAGCCTTACCTCGCCGTAATGGCCCTCGCGGATATGCCAGAACAATACCGACTCGCATACGCCGTTATCCGGCGCCTGCGCAAAGGTGCAGGGGCAGGCGACGGCGCAGCTGCAATTGTCGAACCAGTCTCCGATGATGTGCCATTGCGGGGTATCGGTCATAGGGACCTCCGTTTGCTGCCGAGAGGCCGCCCGTCTTCATCTCGGCGGTCATCTTGAAGAGTCGCGAGCTTGCCCGCGACCCGAGCGCTACCGGCCATTCTTCCTCCCTGATCTCCGAATATAGCGCCGCCCCGCGCCCGATCGATCATCGTCCGGCCCGAGTCAATTCCGGAAAATCCTCCTCCCAGAACTCGGCCGCGCCACGCACGCCGTCATGCCGTCGCTGCGCTTCCTGCCGGCGCAGGTCCGCCCTCCGGATCTTGCCGGAGATCGTCAGAGGCAGCTCCTCGGCGAATTCGATCCGCCGGATGCGTTTGTAAGGCGCCAGCCGGCCGCGCATGTTCACAAAAATGTCGAGTGCCGTCGCGCCGTCCGGCACAAAGGTTTCCGCGGCCTCGTAGGCGTCCTCGAAGCGGTGCCAGCCCGCGGCGGCACCGACCGCGATTCGTGTATACTCGCCCGGCAGGTCGGCAAAGCGCCCGGTCATCGAGGCATGGACGATCGCATGACGCATATGCCCGCGCCGCACCCGGTCCGCGAGCTCCGCCTCGGTCAGCAACGTCGTCGACGGACTGAACACGGCGCCGAGTTTCATCAGCGCGAGCATCGCCTCGAACAATTGCCGCACATTGGGCAGCAGCAGGAGGACGCGATCGCCGCGCCGCACGCCCAATGCCCGCAAATGATTGGCCACCTGGTTCGACCGGGTGCGCAAGTCGCCGAAGCTCAGCCTCTCCTCGACCTCGCCGATGCACCACAGCGCCAATGCGTCCGCCGGCAGATGGTCGAAATAATCGAGCGCCCAGTTAAATCGTTCCATTCCCGGCCAGCGGAATTCCCGTATCGCAGCCGGGTAATCCGTACGCAACCGCAGTAAGAGATCGCGCGCGGCAATAAACGGCTTTACGTGATCCGGCATCATTGCGCCTCTCCTGTCGATGCAACGGCATCTCGGCCCATTGCCTTGTTTTCCCGGCCGTAACGCGGTTGGATCGATCAATCCTGCCAGCCGGCCTTGCGCAGCCCTTCGAGCATGTGGGCGTGATCTTCCGGTCGCATCCAGGGTACGCGCCCACGGGCATAGAGGTCGAACGAGGCTGGCGCGACGGCGATGGCCTTCTCCAGCGCTTTCCTTGCTTCCGCGGTGTCATCAAGCTGGCCGAGAGCGGCGGCCAGCCAACGGTAAGTCGACGGATAGTCCGGATAAAATCGAATGACCCGCTTTGCCGCCTCAACCGCACTGCCGTATTCACGGCAGAAATAATGCGCGGCCGCCACCTGCTGAGAATATATCGCCACTCCCGGATCGCGAGGGTCGAGCCTGAAATATCTCTGGAATGCGGCGAGCCCTTCCTTTGGCCGCCCCGAGTATATCAGCACTCCGGAAAGCGCTCCATGGGCGCTGGCCAGGTTCGGGCTCATCGCCAAGGCGCGTTCTGTCTCGACCAAGGCGCCGTGAGCATCCCCCAATGCGAGCAATGTTGTGCCAAGCCAGACATAGGCCTCTGCGTCACCGCTGTCGAGCAACACGGCTCGGCGCGCCAGCGCTTCCATCGCGCCCAGTGTTTCGGTCATGTCGCGCCTTTGGAACGCATTGGCCGTCGCTACGAGCAAGGTCCACCCAAGCCCCCGGTAGCCTCCCGCAAAGTCTGGATCGAGGTCGATGGCCTGCTGAAAGAACTTCTGCGCGATCGCGTTGTCGTCTGCGGTGAGCTTGCTGTGATGCCACAACCCGCGCTGATAGGCCGCCCAGGCGTCGAGGCTTCCCGGCGGCTTGCGCATCGCCCAGCGCTGCTCGGCGTCGGCGACCGCCGGGGCAACGGCGATCGCCACCGCCTCGCTGATCTCGTCCTGTATTGCGAAGATGTCGGCAAGGTCGCGATCATAGCGCTCGGTCCAGACATGCTTGCCGGCCCCGGCCTCGACCAATTGCGCGGTGACGCGGATGCGGCTGCCGGATTTGCGCAAGCTGCCCTCGAGCACATAGCGCACGCCCAGTTCGCGCCCGATCTGCTTCACGTCGACGGCGCGGCCCTTGTAGGTGAAGCAGGAATTGCGGGCGATGACGAACAATGAGGGATGGCGCGACAGCGCGGTGATCACGTCCTCGGCGATGCCGTCGGCAAGAAATTCCTGTTCCGGATCGCTCGACATATTGGCGAACGGCAAGACCGCAACCGACGGCTTGTCGGGCAACGGCAGCGGAGCCGACTGGACCGCTTGTGTCTCGCCCGCATGCGGGCCGGACACCCGCGGTCCAACGCGGTAGACGTGCAGCGGCCGCGCAATGTTCTTGACCTGATGCTCACCGAGATCCGCAAACGCGAAAGGCAGCCGGTCGCGGACGTGCTCGTAGACGGCGTGCGAGACGAAGACGCTTCCCGGCTCGGTGAGAGCTTCGAGCCGCGCCGCGATATTGACGCCGTCGCCGTAGAGGTCGTCGCCCTCGGCGATCACGTCGCCGAGATTGATGCCGATGCGGAACGCCATGCCTTCCGCAGGGGCGACGCCGAGATTGCGCGCGGCCATGTCCTGCTGGATCGCGACCGCGCAACGCACCGCATCGACGACACTGGCGAATTCGACCAAAAGGCCGTCGCCGGTGGTTTTGACGATCCGGCCGTGGTGATCGGCGATCCTGGGATCGATCAGCTCGCGGCGCAGCGCCTTGAGGCGTTCGAGCGTGCCTTCCTCATCCGTTCCCATCAGGCGCGAGTACCCTGCCACATCGGCGGCCAGGATCGCGGCGAGACGGCGGATGGCGGTCATCCTTCGGGTAATCCAGCCCGGCGCAATGCGCTTTCCAATGCGTCTATATTAGCCCGGTTTGCGTAACGGGCCGAAAGGATCGCGGTGCCGACGGTGATACCGGGTTGCAGCTCGCGCAGCCGCTGCGCGGCAGCCTCGGCGTCTTTATTGCGGCCGAGGCTCGCCAATGCAGCAGCGTGCAAGACATGGGGGACGCTAAACCGCGGGTTCGACTGGGCCGCACGACTCGCGGCGGCGGCCGCTTCCGCAAAGCGTCCGGCGGCAAAGTGCGCATAGGCAAGGCCAACATATGGGAGGTATATCAAAGGATCGAAGGGGCTGAGGCGGAGCGCGCGGTTGGCCTGTTCCACCGCAATCGCGTCGTCGCCCTTCCACGCGTGCACGAGCGAGCTGAAACCGAGCGCGAGAGCCGATGCGCTGGAGAGCGCGAAGGATCGGTCGAGCGCATCGAGCGCGGTTTCATAGTCGTCTCCGATAACGGCGATGACAAAACCCGCAGTGGCAAGCGCGGTCGCATCGTCACCGCCCGCAGCGATCGCTTGGCGTGCATGGCGCAAAGCGGCGCTTTTTGTCTCCTCCTGTAAACCGCCCCGCAAATATCGCTGCTCATGGCACCAGGCGATGACCGCATGCGCGGCGGCATAGTCGGGCTCCAGCTCGATCGCCGTCGCGAGCAAGGCCAGAGCCTTGTCGGCATCCCCCGGCATCGCGGTGAAAGCATACGGCAGGGCGCGCAGGTAAAGATCGTAGGCATCAAGGCTGTCGGGTCGCTTGCGCCGCGCTCGATCGATCTCGGCCTGACGGAGGGTCGGCTCAATCACACCGGCGGCGCTCAACGCCACCTGGTCCTGCAGATCGAAGATGTCCTCCAGCGAGCCGTCGAAGCGATTGGCCCACAGATGCGCGCCGGTTGCCGCATCGATCAATTGCGCAGTGATGCGTATCCGCCCCGCGGCTTTGCGCACCGAGCCTTCGAGCACATAGCGCACGCCCAGTTCGCGTCCGACCCGCTTCACATCGACCGCCTGGCCCTTGTAGGTGAAGCTCGAATTGCGGGCGATGACAAAGAGCCAGCGGATGCGGGAGAGGGCGGTGATGATCTCCTCGACCATGCCGTCGGCAAAGTACTCCTGCTCCGGATCGCTCGACATATTGGCGAACGGCAAGACCGCGATCGACGGCTTCTCGGGCAGCGCCAATGCCGACGGCGACGCCAATCCTGCATCGATCCGGACGCGCCAGACATGTACCGGTCTTGCGATGTTCTTGACCCTCTGCTCGCCCCTGTCCTCGAAGGCGAAGTCGAGCCGGTCGCGCACCTGGTCGTGCACAATGCCGCTGATGCAAATGCCGCCCGGCTCGGCGAGCGCTTCGAGACGCGCTGCGACATTAACCCCGTCGCCATAGATGTCGCGCCCGTCCCGGATGATGTCGCCGAGGTTGATCCCCATGCGGAATTCGATGCGCCGCGCCTGCGGCACCTGAGCATTGCGCTCGGCCATCCCCTGTTGCACCTCGACGGCGCAGCGCACCGCATCGACGACACTGGCAAACTCGATCAACAGCCCGTCGCCGGTCGTCTTGACGATGCGCCCGCGATGCTCTTTGACCTTGGGATCGCCCAACTCGCGCCGGATCGCCTTCAGGGCGGCGAGCGTCCCTTCCTCGTCCACCCCCATCAGCCGAGAATAGGCGGCGACGTCGGCCGCCAGGATCGCGGCGAGGCGGCGTTCGACCCGGTCGGAGGCTGCGCCCTGCATGGCATTCCTCCCTGATCCGGCGATCCTATACCGGATGCCGCCGCCGCGCACGTTCAACCGGGTTGCGGGCCTGAATCAGCCCCGCCAGCCGGCCTTGCACATGGCGGGCGCCAAGGCAGCGTTATTTCAAATGGGACAAATAGTCAGCCAAGCCGGGCGGAAATGCGGCCTCCGGATCGGAAGGCACCTCCGGCACCTCCTTCTCCAGAATACGCTCGACACCGTCCGGTGTGGCGCCATCCGTCCGGCACCGAAAGAACATGACCTCAGTTTCTACGGCGCCGATTTTCTGCGCGACCGCGGTCGCGATCTACTGGTTGAGCGATACTCCATCCTCCTTGGCGAGTCGGGCTGCAGCCGCTTTGATCGAGGCGGGGAGCTTGAGCGGATAGGTGTCCTTGCTCATGACGTGATGGCCTCGCGGATGATTTCGGCCAGGCAGGCGAGACGCACGCCAAAGCGCGCTGCGGCAACCCGGAAATGCGTCGCATTGCACGTTGCCTCTGCGTCGGCGCGGCCGTTGATGGCCGCATTAGGCACCATCTCGTCATCAGGGTCCGGCAACTGCGGACGCCAGATCGGATATGTTTCGACCGGTTCGATCAAGACCGCCAAGGCATCCAAGGCGGTATCCGCATCGGCCAGCGACAGACGCGATGGGGATGAGGCCGTGCACAAATCGTACCGTCGGCAAAGCGCAACCCTTGGCGGATCGACGTCCGGCGCGATATCTTATGGGATGAGAAATACGGCCCGGCCGGCCAGGCTCGCGGGTCGGAAAATGATGCCGGCGCCGGCGCCGGGTTGAGACGCCCTCGGCTGCAACAGGGGCGCGATCGGCCGGCCCTCGCGGCCTGCGAATTGATGGACGGGGAGAGGGGGCTTGACGGCGATGCCCGACGACGCGACAGCCGATCCTCGGCAGATCATCGCGGAACTCCGAAAGAAGCTCGACGGGTGCATGGCCGAGCTTGCGCAGCGAACGGCCGAGCGTGACGCAGCGCTGGCCCGCGAGTCCGCAGCCGCCGAAATCTTGCAGGTCATCAGTTCCTCGCCCGGCGATCTCGCGCCGGTGTTCGGCGCGATCCTAGAGAAGGCGCACGTGCTGTGCGGCGTCGCCAGCGGCGCGCTGGAAATCTGGGACGGCGTGCGCATCCGCGCCCTGGCGGCGCGCGGCCTGCCGGCGCCGTTCGAGGCGCTGATCCGCAAGGGCTACAAGCCCGGTCCGCACGATCCCCATTGGCAGCTGCTCGACGGGGCGCCTTTCGTCCACATCCCGGACCAGGCGGCGATCGACGAGCCGGCGCACCAGAAGGCTGTGGAACTCGGGGGCTTCCGCACGTTCCTGGCGGTGGCGCTGCGCAACGACGGCGCGCTCCTCGGTCGCATTGTTGCCGCCCGCCAGGAGGTGAGGCCGTTTGCGGACAACGAGATTGCGCTCATCGAAGGCTTCGCTGCTCAGGCGGTCATCGCAATGGAAAATACGCGGCTCCTGACCGAGACGCGCGAAGCCTTGGAGCAGCAGACCGCAACCGCCGAGGTCTTGCAGGTCATCAGCCGTTCGACCTTCGATCTGCAACTGATGCTGGAGACGGTTGTCGCTGCTGCCACGCGGCTTTGTGGTGCAGATGCAGGACTGATCACGAGACGCGAAACCGACGGATTTCGGATTATGACCACCTTCGCCGCCGAGCCCGGCTATGATGCGGCCTTTCGCGGCCGGTTGATCCCGGCGATCCGCGGTACATTGAGCGGTCGCACTGCGCTCGAAGGGCGAGTTGTCCACATCCCGGATTTGGCGTCCGACCCGGAATATACGCTGACCGAGGCGGTTGAGCGCGGGCCATACAGAAGCGTGCTCGGCGTGCCGCTGTTGCGCGAGGGTGTCGTGGTCGGCACCATCAATCTCGCACGAAACCGCATCCAGCCTTTTACCGATAAGCAAATCGGGCTCGCGCGCACCTTCGCCGATCAGGCAGTCATCGCGATCGAGAACGCGCGGCTGTTGGCCGAAACCCGCGAAGCCCTGGAGCAACAGACCGCAACCGCCGAGGTGTTGAGGGTTATCAACTCCTCCCCCGGCGACCTCGCCCCGGTATTCGACGCGATGCTCGAAAAGGCGATGGCGCTTTGCGAGGCCGCTTTCGGCATCATGGCTACCTATGATGGCAAGGAACTTCGACCCGTCGCCATGCGAGGCATCCCGCCTCGCTTCGCCGAATTCGCAGCGAAGCCAGGCAACCAACCGGGACCAGGTGGTGCGACACCGCGCCTTGCCGCCGGTGCACAGTTTGTGCATGTGCCGGATTTGAGGGAGGAGGAGGCTTATCGGTCTGGCGATCCGTATCGCCGTGCGCTTGTCGAGGTTGGTGAGGCCCGCAGCTTGCTGGCAGTACCGCTTCGCAAAGACGGTGCCATGGTAGGTCAGATTGGTATCTACCGCCAGGAGGTGCGGCCGTTCACCGACAGGCAGATTGCGTTGTTGCAGAATTTCGCCATACAGGCGGTGATCGCGATGGAGAATGCGCGGCTCCTGACGGAGACGCGCCAGGCCTTAGAGCGGCAGACTGCGGCCGCTGAGGTATTGCAGGTCATCAATTCCTCGCCGGGCGACCTCGCGCCGGTGTTCGAGGCAATTCTGGAGAAAGCGCACAGCCTGTGCGGGGTCGCTCTCGGTGAATTGGAAATCAATGAGGAAGGCAAATTCCGCGCCGTTGCCATGCGCGGCGTCTCGGGTCGGTTCGCAGAGCTGCTCCGCCAGCCGTTTGCACCGCCGCCGCAATCTCCGCCGGCGCGCTTGCTCGCAGGCGAACCGATTGTTCAGCTTGTCGATCTGTTCGAACTGGCGCGCCAGCGGCCAGACGATCTCCGAGCACAAGCCGGCGCCCAATACGGATTGCACACCGTGCTTTTCGTGCCGTTGCGCAAGGACGACGCGCTGCTCGGTTATGTCACCGCATACCGCCGGGAGGTGCGGCCGTTCTCGGAGAAAGAGATCGCCCTGTTGCAGAGCTTCGCGGCGCAGGCGGTCATCGCCATGGAAAACACCCGGCTGATCAGCGAGACGCGCGAGGCACTGGAGCAGCAGACCGCGACCGCCGAGGTGTTGCAGGTCATCAATTCCTCGCCCGGCGATCTCGCGCCGGTGTTCGAGGCGATGCTGGAGAAGGCGCTACGGTTGTGTGAAGCCTTACTCGGCCAGCTTTGGACCTATGATGGCGAGTATTTTGAAATGGTGGCGTCTCGCGGAGTGCCCGCGCCTATGGCGGAATTTCTGCGAGGCCGCCAGCGGCCAAGCCCAGAAACCGCTCACGGACGATTGGCGGCCGGAGAGGAGATCGTGAATGTCGTCGATCTCGCTGCCACCGAGCTGTACCGGTCGGGCGACCCACATCGGAAAATGACTGTCGATGTCGGTGGGGTGCGCAGCCTGCTTGGCGTCCCACTACGCAGAGGCGAGAAGCTGCTTGGCGTTTTCCTGATTTACCGCACGGAGGTGCGGCCGTTCACCGACAAACAGATAGCACTTTTACAAAACTTCGCGACGCAGGCGGTCATCGCGATGGAGAACGCGCGGCTCTTGACCGAGACGCGCGAGGCGCTGGAACAGCAGACCGCGACCGCCGAGGTGTTGCAGGTCATCAACTCTTCGCCCGGCGACCTGGCGCCGGTATTTGACGCGATCCTCGGCAAAGCGCAACGCGTTTGCGGCATCGACCATGCCGCTCTTGAGCTCTACGACGGCGAGCGTATGTACGCGGTCGCGATCCACGGGGCATCGGACAGGTTCGCCGAAACGCTGCGGCAAGGCTATCGGGCCAACGATGCGCCGGCGGCTCGGGCGTTAATTGAGGGTCAGCGGTTCGCGCAAATCGCTGATGCAGAGCAGATCGATCACATCGCATTCCGGACCGCCGCACAAGTTGATGGGGTTCGCACCGTGCTATTCGTGCCGTTGCGGCGAGACAATGCGCTCCTTGGGATGATCGCATCGGCTCGCCGCGAGGTACGCCTGTTCTCCGAAAAGGAAATCGCTCTCCTGGAAAATTTCGCGGCACAGGCGGTGATCGCGATCGAGAATGCGCGGCTCCTGACTGAGACGCGCGAAGCCCTGGAGCAGCAGACCGCGACCGCCGAGGTGCTGGGCGTCATAAACGCCAACCCCGGCAATCTTCAGCCAGTGTTCGATGTGATATTAGAAAAGGCGCACAGCCTCTGCGGCGTCGCGATGGGCAGCCTCGAGCTTTACGACGGCGAGCATTTCACGGCAGTTGCCGTTCGCGGACTGCCCGACGCCTTTGCCGATATGCTGCGGGGCGGGACGCCCGCTCTCGCTAACCCGGCGACTCGTGCGTTGGTCGAGGGAGCCCGTCTCACCCACATTCGCGATCTGGCGGAGACCGACTACGTCGTAACGCGAAGCGCAGCCGATCTCGGTTTCGCCCGCACCCTGCTCTGCGTTCCGCTGCGCCGCGAGGACATGCTGCTCGGCATGATCGCTTCTGCCCGGAATGAGGTGCGGCCGTTCTCCGACAAGGAGATCACACTGTTGCAGAGTTTCGCGGCGCAGGCGGTGATTGCGATGGACAATGCCCGGCTCTTGAATGAGATCCGTCAGCGCCAAGCCGAGTTGCGCGTCACCTTCGACAATATGGGCGACGGCGTCGCGATGTTCGACGCGGACCTGCGGCTCGCTGCCTGGAACCGCAACTTCCAGCAGATCCTCGACCTGACCGACGAATTCCTCGCCGGACGGCCGGTCTTTGCGGAATATTTCCGCTATCTCGCGGATCGCGGCGAATACCCGGCCGATCTCGAGGCCGAGTTGAGTCGCGGCCTCAAAGACCCCGGCGCGGAACTGCGCTTCGAGCGCACGCGCCCGGACGGGCGCGTCCTCGAGGTGCGCCGCAACGCGGTGCCGAGCGGTGGCTTTGTGATGATCTACAGCGACGTTACCGAGCGGAAGCGGGCAGAAGCCGAGATCCGCGCCGCGCGCGACGCGGCCGAGAAGGCGCTCGGCGAACTCCGGGCGACCCAGCAGCAGCTCGTCGTCCAACAGAAGATGGCGGCCTTGGGCCAGCTGACCGCCGGCATCGCGCACGAGATCAAGAATCCCTTGAACTTCGTCAACAACTTCGCCGGCCTCTCGGTCGAATTGCTCGACGAATTGAAGGCGGCGGCGGCCCCAGGCATCGCCACGCTCGACGACGACGCGCGCGCCGAGATCGACGACACGATCGCGATGCTGACCAGCAATCTCGATAAGATCGCCGAGCACGGAAAGCGCGCCGACGGCATCGTCCGGAGCATGCTGCAGCATTCGCGCGGCGGCAGCGGCGACTGGCAGGAGTGCGATATCAATGCGCTCGTCGATGAGGCTCTGAACCTCGCCTATCACGGCGCCCGCGCGCAGGATCAGAGTTTCAACATCACGATGGAGCGCGATCTCGACCGCTCGCTCGCCCCGATCGAGGTCGTGCCGCAGGACGTGATGCGGGTGTTCCTGAACCTGATCGGCAACGGCTTCCACGCTGCTAACAAGAAGCGCGGCGAGGCGGGCGACGGTTTCCTTCCGCTCCTCAAGGTCGCGACGCACGATCTCGGTGAGGCGGTCGAGATCCGGGTGCGCGACAACGGCACCGGCATCGGCACCGAGCATCGCGACAAACTGTTCCAGCCGTTCTTCACGACGAAGCCGACCGGCGAAGGCACCGGCCTCGGTCTCTCGATCAGTCACGACATTGTCACAACGCAGCACGGCGGCACGATCACCGTGGAAAGCGAAGTCGGGGAATTCACCGAATTCATCGTCCGCCTGCCGCGTTCCGCGCGAGCTAGACGATCAACACGGTCATTCCAGGATCGCCCAAGGGGCGAGATCCGGAATCCATGAACCCGAGCCTCTGGAATATGGATTCCGGGCTCGCCGCGGAGTTTATCCCCGGGCCGCGCGAAGCGCGGACCCGGGGGCGGCGCCCCGGAATGACCAAAAGGGAGCATGCAGAGCACCATGACCGTCAGTATCCTGACCGTCGACGACGAGGCCGACGTCGCCGAGCTGTTCCGCCAGCACTTCCGCCGCGAGATCAGGCAGGGTCTCTATGTGCTGCACTTCGCGGACTCGGCCGAGGAGGCGCTGCAGATGCTGGCCGACGGCATCCGGCCGCAATTGATCGTCATCCTGTCCGACATCAACATGCCCGGCATGGACGGCCTCAGCCTGTTGCGCGAGGTCAAGAAATTGCAGCCTGAGATCCCGGTCATGATGATCACCGCCTATGGCGACGACGAGCGCCGCCGGCGCGCCAGCGAATACGGCGCCGCCGAGTTCCTCACCAAGCCGGTTGATTTCAACCTTCTGAAAGCGCAGCTGCAGCAGCTGTCCGTGCCGCCCGCGTGAGGGGGATTGCCGTGCCAGGCCCGGCCAAGATCCTTGCCGTCGACGATGAGGCCGATTTCGAGCTGCTATTGCGGCAGCGTTTCCGCCGTCAGGTCCGCGACGGGGAGCTGGTCTTCCGCTTTGCCCAGCACGGCGAGGAGGCGCTTGCGGTATTGGCGCAGGAGCCCGACATCGAACTCTTATTGCTCGACATCAACATGCCGGTCATGGACGGGTTGACCCTGCTCGCCCGGCTGCGCGAGCAGAAGGCGGCGGTGCGCGCGATCATCGTCTCGGCCTATGGCGACATGGCCAACATTCGCACCGCGATGAACCGCGGCGTCTTCGACTTTGTGACCAAGCCGGTCGATCTCAACGATCTCGAAATCACGATCAACAAGACGCTCGACGACATCGCCCGCGTGCGCGAGCTGGAGCGCCGGCATCAAGCGGCCGAGCGCGCCCGCACCAACCTGGCGCGCTACTTCTCGCCGAACCTGTCGAGATATTGGCCGAGCGCGACGAGCCTCTGGGCGCGGTGCGGCGCGAGACCGTCGCCGTGCTGTTCGCCGACATCGTCGGCTTCACCCATATGGCTGAGCGCATAATGCCGGAAGCGGTGGTGGCGATGCTGCGCCGGTTCCACGAGCGCATGACGGCCGAGATCTTCGCCTGCGGCGGCACCGTCGAGAAATACATCGGCGACGCGATCTTCGCGGTGTTCGGACTGCCCAATGCCGGCGGCCCGGCGGACGCCGCCAACGCGCTCGACCGCGCCGACCGCATGCTCGCCGCGCTCGACGGCTGGAACCGCGAGCGCACCCGGCAGGGCGAGCCCGCGCTGGCGATCGGCCTCGGGCTCAATTACGGGCCGGCGGTGATCGGCGACGTCGGCAGCGAGCACGGCCTGTCGTTCACCGTGATCGGCGACATGGTCAACATCGCGCATCGCCTGCAAGGGCTGACCCGCACCCTGGCGACGCCGCTCGTCGTCGGCGATGCGCTCGTCGCGGCGGCGCGTGCGGCGCCCTCACCGCAAACCGAAGCGATCCTGGCGCGGCTCGAAGATCGCGGCGGGCAGACCCTGCGCGGCCGCAGCGCGCCGGTGCGCGCCTGGACCCGCCTTAAAGACGTGAAGGGAAGGTGAGGGGCTCGGCGCCCCACCACGATCCAATCCTACCCTCGTCAGCCTTCCGTCCCGGGCGAACCGTTTGTTCGTCCGCCGGGAGGTTCGCTCCGCAATGCCCTTTGTTTATTTCTGCGGCGCCTCATCCTTCAGCCCGAACACCGGCTGGGTGGCGCCGATGCCGGGAAGGGTGAACGCGCCGAGAGCGGTGAATTCGTCCCGGCAATGGCGCGCGAATTCGGCGGAAGCGAGGATGGAACGGCACAGGCGGCCGGTCAGCGCCTCGATGCGCGCGGCGAGATTGACCGCAGGGCCGATGCAGGTGAAGTCGAGGCGGTTGCCGCCGCCAATATTGCCGTACGACACCCGGCCGAGATGCAAAGCGAGGCCGAAACCCAACCGCGCGAAGCTTACGGCGCTCGTCAGCGGCGGCAGATCGGCGATCTTCGCCCGCGCCCGTCGGGCGGCCGACAAGGCCCGGCCGCAGACCTCCCCGGGGCCGGCGCCACCGATCGGGAAGATCGCCAACAGGCCGTCGCCGATGAATTTGAGGACTTCTCCGCCCGCGCCGGCGATCGCCGGCACCTGGCAATCGAAATAGCGGTTGAGCAGGTCGATCAGCGCGCGCGGCGCCATGCGGTCGGACAAGCCTGTGAATCCGCGCATGTCCGACATCCAGATCGCCGCATCGATCTCCTCGACGTCGCCGCGCCGGATCTGCCCGGCGAGGATGCGTTCGCCGGCATGATGCCCGGTATAGGTGTCAAGCAGCATGCTGGCGGTGCGCCGCAATGCGGCGATCTCGGCAATTCGCGCGAGCGGCGCGAGGATCGCCTCGATGCCGGCGAGCTGCGTCTCGGAGAACCCGCCGGGCTGCCGCGTCGACCAGGTCGCCAGATGGATTGAGCCGTCGGTGAAGACGAGCGGCGCGGCAAAATAATCGGTCCCGCCCTCGGCCGAGGGATCGTCGAGGAACGGAAAATCGTGCGGACACTCGGGATCGGCGAGCCGCCGCCGGATCGCCCCGCCATGCGCCGAGACATGGGCAAACGGGCTTGCGCGGAATTCCGCCGTGTCGAGGATCTCGAACCGCCCTTCGCCCATTTCGACCGGCGCGCCCGGCCGCCACAGAAACCGGCGTCCCATGATCTGCGGATGCAAGGTGCGCACGAACACGGCGACCCGCCACAGCGGGACGCCGCAGGCAACCAGCCGCTCACATAATTCGGCCAGGACCTCTTGGGGCTGCACCGCCGATCGGGCGCCGTCGGCAAGCCAGGCGACGACCGATCGCGTATCCCCGTTCGCCATCCGCTCCGCTCCCCTGAAGGAGTATAGCCTCCCCGGGCGATGGCGAAACGCCCGTTCCCTCTCCGAGAGGGTCCGGTAGAATGCCGCGACCAACGCGACCGGGAGGTCACAGCATGGCACCGAACGACGACATCGTCTCTTCCGCGCCGATCGCCGAGCGCATCCTCGCGATCCGCGAGCGCTGGCATACGAAGCGCCACCCGTTCTTTCTCGCTTTTGGCGAGGGGAAACTGCCGCTCAAGGCGCTCGGCCGCTATCAGGCCTTGCACTTCCATTTCGTGCAGCGCGCGATCGCGAGCTTCGGCCTCCTCTTCGGGCGCTTCTACCCGCTTGAAGACGTGCGCAAGATGATCGCCGAGAACATCGCCGAGGAGGAGGGCTTCAAAGCGATCCCCGAGGAAGGTCACGAGCCGCACGACCACAACGAATTGATCCTGCGCTTCTGCCGCGCTGCGGGTCTCTCCGAGGAGGAGGTTCGCAACACGAAGATGCCGCCGGCGTGGTGGGCGCGCTCGCTCTACATGTACCACGTGACCGCGACCGAGCCCGCGGGCGTCATCCTGGCGATGCAGACGACGCAGGAGGGCCAGATGCCGGGGCTGATCGGCGAGGTCCTGTTGCCGGCCTTCGAAAAGCACTACGGCTTCAAGCGCACCGCGCCCGAGATCGAGTTCTTCACCGAGCACGACGCCGCCGACGTCGAGCACAGCCGGCGCCAAGTCACGCTGTGCGCCCGCTACCTCGACACTCCGCCATTGCAGGCCCGCGCCGTCCAGGTCGCGGAAGAAATCTGCCGGCTGCGCTGGGCCTCGATCACCGAATTGTACCGCTCGGAAGTGCTCGGCGAGAAGGAGATCCTGCCGCCCGGGGTCGGCTGAAAGGGGCCGGGCACGCAGGCCGGCCTTTTCCGCTCCGCGGGGCTTGGCAGGAGAATATTGCCAAAGCAGCACTTGATAGAAACGCATTTTTATGGTACAAGCATCGCGGTTCGGCGGCCCGAGCAAGAGGCCGGTCGTGCCGGACCGTGGGCGGAACACCGATTTCCATAATAATCAATTGCTTATCTCCAAGGATCAATGATTTGGTACCTGCTTCCGGACTGCAAAATCAGGCGGAACAGGCGGCGGGGTTCAGCGACGCCGGCGGAATGCGCTGCGCTTTTCCGCCCTACGCTCCTTGAGAATGTTTTAGGGCGGAAAACCCCGGCGAAAGCCGGGGGCATTCCGCCACTTTCCGCACGCAAGCAGGGGCTTATAAAGGGCGGGAAAAAGGGGCCCGGATCAGCGGCTCTCGCCGATCAGGGTCAGCAATACGGCGCGCCGGTGCGGGTCGGCGCGGTGCTCGAACAGGAAGACGCCCTGCCAGGTGCCGAGCTGCAGTCGGCCGCCCTCGACCGGGATCGCGAGTTGGGTCGGGAGAAGCGCGCTCTTGATGTGCGCCGGCATGTCGTCCGGCCCTTCGTCATTGTGGCGGTAGCGGCTCGGGTCCTCGGGAACGAGGCGGCGCAGAAAGGCGTCGAGATCGTGCCGCACGTCGGGCGAGGCGTTCTCCTGGATCAGCAACGAGGCCGATGTGTGCGGAATGTAGAGCGACAAGAGCCCGCGCGCGATCCCTTGTTCTTCAAGCCAGTTTGCAATATCAGCTGTAATCTCTTTGATTTCACGCGGTTTCGTGTCGAAGCCGAGCCGCCCTTGTGCGAGCCGCATCGCAACAATCCTCCTCGCCCCTGATATGGCGATCGCTGCGGCGCTTGCCCAGAAGGCGGTCAGGCGCCGGCTTCGCGGCGATGGGCCTCGACCAGTTCGGCAAGGCTGGCAAAGCGGAAATCCCAGTGTACGCCGGGCGCCGGCGGCGGCGTCGCGCCCCAGGTCTCGGCGCCCCGGCGACGGTCGATCCAGGCGGAAGAAAGGCCCACCGCATTGGCCGGGGCGTGGTCGTGAAAGAGGCTCTGCGCCACGTGCAGGATGTCGCCGCGGCCGTACCCCTGTTTTCCAAGTTCTGCAATTAGGTAGCGGAAATTGTTAAGGTCCGGCTTGTACGAACCGATGTCCTCGGCGGTATAGACCGCATCGAAGCCGACGCCGAGCCGCGGCAGTATAGCGGCAAAGCTCGTGCGGTCGACATTGGACAGGATCGCCAGTTTGTAGTGCTCTTTCAAATAGGCGAGCGCCCCCGGCGTGTCGGCAAAGGCTGGCCAGTCGCCGACCGAGCGGCCAAAGGCGCGGTCCGCCTCCGTGCTCGCGGCGACGCCCCATTCCGCCGTCAGCCGGCGATGGACGCGCGCCAGCAGTTCGGAATAGATCATCCCCGGCGTTTCGGCTTCCTGCGCCGCCTCGTGCCGTGCGAAGCTCATCAGGATCTGCTCGCGCGACAGTGTCGCGGGCCGGTCTTTGAGCGCCGCAGCGAGGCCGGTTTCCCAGTCGATCAATGTGCCGTAGCAGTCGAAGCTCAGGACCTTGAAATCGCTCAGACGCATCGGAGACCTCCGCGAAGACCGAGATGAGGCAAGGGATTAGATGGCGGATTTTCCCTCCGAAGTCGATGTCGCGATCGTCGGCGCCGGGGCCGCCGGGATCGCTGCGGCGCGGCGTCTCTGTGAGGCGGGCGGTCTCTCGTTCCTCATCCTCGAAGCGCGCGAGCGCGTCGGCGGGCGCGTGCACACGGTCGCCCCCGGCGGGTTCCCACTCGATCGCGGCGCCGAATGGCTGCACTCGGCCGACCGCAATCCGCTCTCCGCGGTGGCCGAGCGGCGCGGCTTCACGATCCATCCGCGGCGGCCGGACTGGACAAGGCGGCTCACGCGCAGCGGCGAGACGGCAGAGGCCGAAGCCGATTGGCTCGCCACCCGCGAGGCGTTCCGTCGGGCGCTGGTCCGCGCCGCGGGGCAGAGACCCGACCGGCCGCTGGCGAGCCTGATCAAACCCGGCGGGCGCTGGAACGCCTTGTTGGATGCGACCAGCAGCTGGGCCAATGGGGCCGAACTCGACCGGGTCTCGATCGCGGACAATGTCCGCTACGAGGACAGCGGGCTCAACTGGCGGCTTTTTGAGGGCTATGGCCGGCTGTTCGAGAGCCTGGCGCGGGGGTTGCCGATTGCGCACGGCGCGGCGGTGTCGCGGATCGCGCATGACGGGCGGATGTTGCGGCTCGATACCGCGCGGGGCAGCGTCGCCGCCTCGCGCGCAATCGTGACCGTGTCGACCGCGATCCTCGCCGAGGAGCGCCTCCGTTTCGACCCGCCCTTGCCGGACAAACTGGCGGCGGCCGCGGGTCTGCCGCTCGGGCTCGCCGACAAACTGTTTCTGTCGTTCTGCGGAACCTGGCCGGAGGTCGGCGACGACGCCCATCTTGCCGGCTCGACGCGGCGGCGCGAGACCGCGAGCTATCAGGTCCGCCCGTTCGGGCGGCCGCTGATCTCCTGCTTTTTCGGCGGGCGCTGGGCGGCGGCGCTCGAACAGGAGGGCGAGGCCGGTATGGCCGCCTTCGCCGCCGACGAACTGGCGCATCTGTTCGGCGCCGACATCCGCCGGCGGATCGCGCCGCTCTCATCGACGGCGTGGCGGCGCGACCCGTGGGCGCGCGGCTCCTATTCCTACGCCCTGCCCGGCCACGCCGGGGACCGCGCCGTGCTTGCCGCTCCGGTCGAGGATCGGCTGTTCTTTGCCGGCGAGGCGTGCTCGCCCAATTTCTTCTCGACCGCGCACGGCGCCTACCTGACCGGCCTCGCCGCCGCCGCTGCCGTACTCACCAGCTTCGCGCGGCGCTGGAATCCACCAGAAGGAACAGATCATAGGATGGGTTGAGCAACGCGAAACCCATCAGTTCTGCCCGAATGATGGGTTTCACTGCGCTCAACCCATCCTACTTGCTTACAGGCAGGCGCGGGCGCTCGTTGAGGCCGAGCACGCGGATAGTGCTCGTCTCCAGGCGGATCGTATTGATCGAAGCCGGCGCCACCTCGATCCGCGAGTAGAAGTCGAGCGGCATGCCGAGGGCGAACAATAGGGCCGCACGGATCACGTCGCCGTGGCTGACGATCGCGACGCGCGCGTCGGGATGAGCCGCATGGAGATCGAACAATGCGGCGACGATGCGCTGCTGCACCGCGCGCATGCTCTCGCCGCCCGGCAGGGTGGCGATGCTGCGGCTCTGGTTCCACGGCTGCCAGCGCGGGTCGCCGCGCACCGAATCGAAGCTCGCTCCGGTCCACTCGCCGTAATCCAGCTCGATCACGTCCTCGCGGCAGCCGATCGCCAGGTTCAGCGCTTCGGCGATGATCGCGGCGGTCTCGCGGGTGCGCTGCATCGGGCTTGCATACAGCGCGTCGATCCGCTCCTCGGCGAGACGCCCGGCGAGCCAGCGAGCCTCTTCCCGGCCCCGTTCGGATAGGCCGACCCCCGACATGCGGCCGACGAGCCTGCGGCCCAACAACGTGTGTTCGCCGTGCCGGATCAGATAGAAGATGGTCACAAGCGGGTCCTCGCCAGCCAGAGGGCGCGCCGACCTTATCATCGGTTGCGCAGCCGATGAATCGGAATGCGCGCCGGTTTGCCATGCCGCGCCCCGGCTTTCCTCCGACGGAACAAATCCGTCGCGCTGCCATTTGTCGATCGCAGCCAGCGCATGGCGGGAGGACGGCATGAGGACGCGGCTCGATCATCGGCGGATGGCAACCGCGTGCGCTCTCGCGGCGGGGCTCGTGATAGCCATCGGATCCGTTGCGGCGGCGCAAGGGCTTGCCTCGGCGGAGGGCGCATCGGTCGTCCGGCGCCTGTCGGGCCCGGCACTCTCGCCGCGGCTCTTGGACCTCCCGGACGCACCGCCGACGATGCCGTGGCGCGTCACAATCACGCCGGCGCCGCAACCGCTGCCGCTGCGCTCTGCTCCTTTCGATTGGCCGCACGAGGCCGGCGCGGCGCAGCGGCAGAAGGACCCGCCGCCCGCTGTCACGAACCAGGCGAGCTTCACCGGCATCACCTTCAACGGCTCGATCCCGCCCGATCCGAACATCGCCGTCGGACAAAGCTATACCCTCGAAGCCGCCAACGGCGCACTCGCGGTCTTCACCAAGGACGGCAACCCGATCGGCGGACCGAAGGCGATCTGGAACCTGTGGAGCGGCAGCGGTATCACCGAGTGCAGCAGCAGCGCGGTGGCCTCTTCGAACGATGCGATCGTGCAATACGATAATCTGGCGCCCGACAGCCTCAATGACGGTGGCACCGGCCGCTGGCTGATTACCGAGCCGGGCGATCGCAATGCGCCCTCCTATTCGGAATGTATTGCCGTCTCGGTGACGAGCGACCCCACAGGGCCTTACTACCTCTATGCCGATACGCAATTCGGCGGCATTTTCAATGATTATCCGAAATTCGGGGTGTGGCCGACCGCGAGCAATTCCGCCTATCTCGCCAGTTACAACCTGACGCAGAACGGCACTTCGATCGGCTCCGACCTGTGCGCCTACAACCGTGATGCGATGCTGAGGGGCGTGTCGGCTCCGTCTCCGGCCGTTGTGTGCTCGATGGTCCCGAACGACGGCAATTTTCTGCCGGCCGATCTCGACGGCGGCGTGCCGCCGAATGACGGGACGCCAGGATACTTCTTGAATTTCGAGACGAAGAGCAGTTTGCGCCTTTATCAATTAAGCCTGAATTTCGCACTATCGCCGCCAACCGCGGTTCTAAGCCCGCCCTTCGACATCCCGGTGGCTCCGTTCACGGCGGCGTGCGTCGGCGGCTGCGTTCCGCAACCCGCGACAAAAGTCAAGCTCGAGGCGCTCGGCGACCGGCTGATGTACCGCTTGGCCTATCGCATGCTCGGCGGCACCACCCCGACGATGGTCGTCAATCATTCGGTCGTCGCGGGGTCGAGCATCGGCGTGCGCTGGTACGAATTGCGACCGACCGCCTCCGGCCCGTTCGGGGTCTATCAATACGGCACCTTCTCCCCCAACTCAGCTTATCGCTGGATGGGCAGCATGGCGATGGATCGGCTGGGCGACATCGCTCTCGGCTACAGCGAATCGAGCGCCAGGACCTATCCCGAGATCGCCTATACCGGCCGCACGCCGGACATGACCCTGGGCACGATGGGAGCGGAAGCGGTCCTCAAGGCCGGCGGCGGCTCGCAGACCGGCTCGGTACGCTGGGGCGATTACACGGCGATGCGCATCGACCCGAGCGACGACTGCACGTTCTGGTACACAAACGAGTATTACCCGAAGACCTCGTCTTCCGGCTGGTCTACGGCGATTGGCAAATTCCAATCCAGCACCTGCCATTGAGCAAGCACCGCCGAGCTCGTGCATAAGGGACCTCGACCGCTGTATCGGGCCGCGTCGTTTTGGCGGCATTGACAAGCGCCGGGCGCCTTGCTCTATCGCCCGCCATGAAGATCGGGTCGATCGCGGCGCGGATCCTGGCGCTGCTGCTGCTGGCCCTGCCGCTGCCGGCGGGGGCGGCGGGGAGCCTGCACATCTACAACTGGTCCGATTACATCGCCCCCGACACGATCCCGAAATTCGAAAAGGAGACCGGGATCAAGGTTACCTACGACGTCTACGACAGCAACGAGGTATTGGAGGCGAAACTCCTGGCCGGCGGCTCGGGCTATGACCTCGTCTTCCCGTCGGCGACGCCGTTTCTCGCGCGCCAGGTCGCGGCCCACATCTACCGCCCGCTCGACAAGGCGAAATTGCCGAACTGGAAGAACCTCGATCCCGAATTTCTCGCCCGCGTCGCTCCCGCCGATCCCGGCAACGCGCACGGCGTCCCCTATCTGTGGAGCGTCACCGGGATCGGCTACAACCGGGCGATGGTGGAAAAGGCCCTGGGCAAAGCCGCGCCGGTCGACAGCTGGGCGCTGATCTTCGACCCGGCCAATGCGAAAAAACTCGCCGCCTGCGGCATCTCGTTGCTCGACACGCCCTACGAGGTCTTCCCGGCGATGCTCGCCTATCTCCACCGCGATCCCAAGAGCACCGATCCGGGCGACCTGAAAGCGGCGCTCGCGGCGCTCGAAAAGATCCGGCCCACCATCCGCAAATTCCATTCCTCGGAATACATCAACGGCCTCGCCGGCGGCGATCTGTGCGTCGCGCTCGGCTATTCGGGCGACGTAATCCAGGCGCGCAACCGCGCGCGCGAGGCCAGGAACGGCGTCGACATCGCCTTCAGCATACCCAAGGAAGGGGCGCAGATGGCGGTCGACATGATGGCGATCCCACAGGACGCGCCGCATCCCGATGCGGCGCTTCAATTCATCAATTACATCCTGCGGCCGCGGGTCATCGCCGACATCACCGATGCGGTCTCCTACCCGAACCCGAACCTCGCCGCCTTGCCCTTTGTCGCGCCGGCGATCCGCAACGACCCGGAGATCTACCCGCCGCCCGCGGTGGAACGCCGCTTTTATGTGCTGATGCCGGCGCCGATGGCTTACGAGCGCGCCCGCACGCGCGCCTGGACACGCCTCAAAACCGGCGGCTGAGCGGGTATGGCGCTCCTCGAAATCGTCCGGGCAAGCAAGCGGTTCGGGGCGGTGTGCGCGGTCGACGCGGTGACGCTTGCGGTCGAGTCCGGCGCCTTTTTTGCACTCTTGGGACCCTCGGGCTGCGGCAAGACCACATTGCTGCGCATGATCGCCGGGTTCGAGATGCCGGACGAGGGGCATATCCTGATCGACGGGCGCGAGGTCACCGCATTGCCGCCCTATGCCCGTCCGGTCAACATGATGTTCCAGTCCTACGCCCTGTTCCCGCACATGGACGTGGCGCAGAACGTCGCCTTCGGATTGCGCCAGCAGCGCATGGAGCGGCGCCGCATCGCCGCCCGCGTCGAAGAGATGCTGGCCCTCGTGCAGATGTCGGATTGCCGTCGGCGCCGGCCGCACGAATTGTCGGGCGGCCAGCGCCAGCGCGTGGCGCTCGCCCGGGCGCTGGCCCGGGCGCCGAAACTGCTGTTGCTCGACGAGCCGCTGGCGGCGCTCGACCGCAAATTGCGCGACGAGACGCGGATCGAATTGGCCGGATTGCAGCAACGCCTCGGCACGACCTTCCTCGTCGTCACCCACGACCAGGAGGAGGCCTTGTCGATGGCCTCGCAGATCGCCGTCATGTATGAGGGGCGCCTCGTCCAGATCGGCCCCCCTTCCGACCTCTACGAGCGGCCGAAGTCGCGCTTCGTCGCCGGATTTATCGGCGAGATCAATCTGTTCGAGGGCGACCCGGTGACCGGTCCGCAGGGACCGGCGCTGGCCGTCGCGGGGATCGCCGAGCCGATCCCGCTGCCCGCCACCGGCTGCGTCGCCCGGGGCCGGCCGGCGCTGGCGTTGCGCCCGGAAAAGCTCGTCTTGTCGCAGGCGCGGCCGCCCGGCTTTGCGATCGCCGCCAAGGTCACCGCGATTGGCTATCTCGGCGGCCTCTCGGCGATCCGCCTCGCCGCCGGGGGCCGCGAGCTCAAAGCGCGCGTGCCGAGCCCGCTCGCCGCCGGCCTCAAACAAGGCAGCCCGGTCTGGGCAAGCTGGGCGCGCGACGACGCAATCGTGATCGCGGAATGAGCGATCGTCAATTCGCCTCCGGCGCCGGCGGCAGTGCCGGGCGAATGTCGGTGTGGCTGAAATCGTCGCCCTTGAACAGCAACGCGTGATCGCTCGCCACGGCCAGCGCATAGGAAAAGCAGTCGCCGATGTTCAGCCCTGCGCGATGACGGCCCCTGCCGAAGCGGCGAAACGCCTCTATGGCGATCTCGGCTTGCTGCGGCGTGACGGCGACAATATCGAAGCCGCCGTCGCGCAGCAGAAGTTCGAGATCGGCGCGGCCGGTCTCTCCCTTGCGGCCCTCGACGACGAAGGACAGCTCGACCCGCGTCACTGCCGAGATCAGGCGCACCGATGCTTCGCTGAGCGCATACGCAAAACGCTCTGCATCAGGCTCCTCGAACAGGATGGCGATGAGCGCCGAAGTATCGATCACCATCACCACATGCCGGTCTCGTCATAGCCGACAATCTCATCCGGGCTGCGCGTATCGTAATCGGGAAGCGCGGCGCAATGCCTGCCGATTTCCATCAGCCGATCGGCAAGCCGCGCGGAGCCGCCGCGGCGCAGCCGCTCGCGCTCCAACCGCTCGGCCAGCGCCTTGCGGACGGCATTGGTCAAAGTCTCACCGGTCAGCGCAGCGACCTCGCGGGCTAGCCGGTCGGTCTCCTTGTCCTTGAAGCTCAGCGCCATACGATCCCTCCGTCTATAATTCCACTCCAGATATAGATATTATAGGCTCCCTTGTCGAGACAACGCTCTCTGTGCTGCAAGAGCGGAAAGGATGTGGCAGACAGGAGCATCATGGGCATTCGGAGAAGGATCGAATGACCGGGATGGGGCGGCTGGCCCGGGGGGTCGTGATCGGCCTGCCCTTCGCCTGGCTGGCGCTGTTCTTTCTGCTGCCGCTGCTGATCGTGTTGAAGATCGGCTTTGCCGAGAGCGCGATCGGCATCCCGCCCTATACGCCGCTGTTCGGTGCGGACGGGGTGCACGCGACCCTCGAAAATTTTGTGCGCCTCGTCCAGGACAGTCTTTACGTCCGCGCCTATCTCGGCTCGCTCTGCTATGCCGGCGCGGCGACGCTCGTCTGTCTCGGGCTCGGCTACCCGCTCGCCTACGCGATCGCCCGCGCGCCCGGCCTATGGCGTCAGGTGTTCCTGTTCGCGGTCATGCTGCCGTTCTGGACGAGCTTTCTGATCCGCGTCTATGCCTGGATCGCGATCCTGAAGCCGAATGGTCTTGTCAACAATCTGCTGCTCGCGCTCGGCCTGATCCAGGCGCCGCTGCCCTTGTTGAACAATGCCTTCTCGGTCGAGCTGGGTCTCGTCTATTCGTATCTGCCGTTCATGGTCCTGCCGCTCTACGGCACCTTGTCGGCGCAGGACCCGAGCCTCGTCGAGGCGGCGGCGGATCTCGGCGCCTCGCCGCTGCGGGCCTTTCTCGCGGTCACGCTGCCCTTGTCCTGGCCGGGGATCGCCGCCGGCTCATTTCTGGTCTTGATCCCGGCGGTCGGCGAATTCGTGATCCCGGCCCTGCTGGGCGGCCCCGACACTCTGATGATCGGCAAGGTGTTGTGGGACGAGTTCTTCGAAAACCACGACTGGCCGGCGGCCGCGGCGGTTGCCGTCGTCCTGGTCATCGTGCTTGCGGTGCCGCTGCTCTTTGCCCAGAAGGCCCTCGACCGGAGCGCG
>DATFCQ010000259.1:0-9601 GCA_035252905.1 Allostellaceae bacterium
CGCGAACAACTCCCATAGCCGTCTCGGCGTGCCGGTTTAGTCCAACGCGTTTTTGGCTTACCGGCGCGGCCCCCATCATCTCGCGTCTACAGCCACGCCTGTGCGCCGCGCCGCCAAGCCAAAAACGCTCTCTGTTATCAGCGGCCTTGCCGGTCGGCGGCGGGAGCGGGTGCGCCCGGCGCAGGCGGGCAAAGCGCTCGCGCAGCGGGATGGCTGCGGCCGTGCGATCCAGTTCCGCCTGGACCGCCATCCGCACAGCCTCCCGTTTCGAGAGACCGCGCAGTTTTGCGAGTTTAGCGACCAGAGCTGTCGTCGCGTCGTCCCTAATATAGAGAGGCATGCCAGCAATCCGGTTTGAGATAGCATGATATCTGCCAACAGATATCATGCTATCCACGGCAGCGCCATGGTCCCGGAACCAGCCGCGTCGAGCGCCGCGACAGAGGCGAGAGCAGCAGCAAGGCCGCCCTCCGCGCCATCACCATGTCGGCGCAAGCGCCGCGCTCCATGCCCTGGTCGTCCTCTACCGCCCGGGCTTCCGCTACAAAAAGGCGGACGTCATGTTCATCGACCTGGTGCCGGCCGCCAACGCGTCGGGCGGCCTCTTCGATGCCCCCGGCACCGCCGCCTCCAAGGCTCGGATGCGCGCGGTCGACGCGCTCAACCGCCGCTTCGGGCGCGATACCGTGATCTTTGCCGCCGCCGGCGCAAGGAGGGCGTGGAGGCCCCGGAGCGCTTTCCTGTCGTCCCGCTTATACGACGCGCTGGGACGAGCTGCTGCGGGTCTGACCCGTAATGCCTTGCAAATGGCAAAGCGACGCAAACACGTTCTCCCAGGCCGCTTCTTTTGCTCCCGGTGGCTTCTGTCCGCCGCTGTCGCTCATACCTTAAATTCCGCTGTCAATACCCAACTGCCGCGCCGGCCGGGCGGCGGTCGTCATTGGCGCCGTAGAGAAAGCCGGAGCGCACTTTGCCCGAGAGTGCCGCATCATTGCCGGAGGAGGAGGCGGGTTTGGCTCCGGCGGCGGCCGTTCCCGCCTCGATCAGTTCGGCGGCGCCCCAGGGCGTCTGCTCGCTCAGTTTGTAGCCCATCCGGGTCAACAGCGCGATCGTGTCCGGTGACAAGCCATAGGGCTCGTAATAGACCCGATCGGGCAGCCATTGCTGATGGAGGCGCGGCGCATCGACGGCTTCCTGCGGTGCCATGCCGTAATCGACGATGTTCATGATCGTCTCCAGGATGGCGGTGATGATGCGCGGGCCGCCCGGGCTGCCGAGCACGAGGAAGATGTGGCCGTCCCGGGTGACGAGGCTCGGCGCCATCGAGGAGAGCGGCCTTTTGCCGGGCGCGATCGCATTGGCCTCACCCTGGACGAGGCCGAACAGGTTGGGAACACCCGGCCTCACCGTGAAATCGTCCATCTCGTCGTTAAGGAAGAAGCCGGTGCCCGGGGCGATGACATTGGCACCGAAAAAGCCATTGATCGTCGTGGTGACCGAGACGGCGTTGCCGTCCTTGTCGATGACTGAATAGTGCGTCGTCTCGGCTTTTTCATGCGGCGCGGGGCCGGGTGGCAGCGCTGTCGAGGGCGTCGCCTTTGTGGGATCGATCGTGGCGCGGATCGCCGCCGCGTAATCCTTCGACAGCAACCGGTCGAGCGGGTTGTGCACGAAGGCGGGATCGCCGAGATCGGTATTGCGGTCGTAATAGGCACGGCGCATCGCCTCGACCATCAGATGCACCGATTGCGCCGAGCGGAAGCCCAGCGCCCTCATGTCGTAACCCTCGAGAATATTGAGAATCTCGCACAAGGTCGTGCCGCCCGAACTCGGCGGCGGCGCCGAGACCACGACATAGCTGCGATAGATGCAGTAGAGCGGTGCTCCCTCGGTCACCGTGTAATGGGCAAAACCCTGCATGGACAGGAGGCCGCCATGCGCTTGGCTCGCCTGTACCACCGCCCGGGCGATCGGCCCCTTGTAGAAGGCGTCCGGCCCGTGCGTTGCGATCAGCTCCAGTGTCGCCGCGAGATCCTTCTGGACGAGCCGATCGCCGGGCTCAAGCGGCGTGCCGTCGGGGCGCAGGAAGATCTTTGCGGCCGCCGGGTCCCGGCCGAAGCGGGCGACCTTCTTGTCGAGGATGTCGGTATCGGCGCGGCTCAGCACGAAGCCGTCGTGCGCCAGCCGGATCGCCGGCGTCATCACCGCGGTGCGATCCAACGTGCCGTATTCCGCAAGGGCGCGGTCGAGCCCCATCACCGTGCCGGGCACGCCGACGGCGCGGTAGCCATAGAGGCTGAGGCCCTTTATAACCTTGCCGTGCGCGTCGAGATACATCCCGGGCGTCGCGCCGCCCGGCGCGGTCTCGCGGAAATTGATGAAGGTGTCGTGCGGACCTGCGGCAAGGTGAATCGTCATGAAGCCGCCGCCGCCGATATTGCCGCAGCACGGATCGACGACGGCGAGGGCATAGCCGATCGCAACGGCGGCATCGATGGCATTGCCGCCCGCCTCAAGGATTGCGAGCCCCGCCTGCGAGGCGAGGCGCTGCGCTGAGACGACCATGCCGTGCCGCGCCTCGACCGCCGGTGGCGCGGCGGCATCGGTGCTGCGCCCGGCCATGCTGAGGAAGAAGGCGAGGGCGAGGCAAACGCGGAAGAATGGTGAAGAGGGCGTTGCCAACGGACGCCTCGCGTTCTGCATGGGGGCGGCGAGCGCGATAAGGGACATGCCGCGATGTTCACCGAGCTGCCCGCCGCAGGCAAGCGATCGCGCGGCGTGATGCCGGCGACGATCTTCGTTTCGTCGATCGGCTTAATTTTCCGAAATGGCGGCTAGTGACATGACTGTTGGGTCTAGGCCGTGTTGCTCCGCTCTCTTTCTGATGCATTCTGGCGGCACCGCCGAGGACGCCGCGTCACCACGCAATAATCAGACTGCGGCGAAATCGATCAGCTGGCGCACCGGCGCCGCCGATTTCAAGGCCACGAACCCCTCATTGATCTGGTCGAGCCGCAATTTGCCGGAAATCAGGTGATCGAGCTTCAGCCGCCCCTGCTGCCATAACGACAACAGCCGCGGCATGTCGACGCGAAAGCGGTTGCCGCCCATCGAGGTGCCCTGGATCTTGCGGTCGCGCAGAAAATCGGCGCCATGCAACTCGATCTTCACGCTGAACGGGACCATGCCGATAATGGTCGCGGTGCCGCCTGGGCGCAGCATCTGAAACGCCTGCTCGACCGTCGCCTTCGTGCCGATCGCCTCGAACGAGTAATGCACGCCGCCCTGGGTCATCTCGCGGATCTGCTCAACCGGGTCGACATTGCTGACGTTCACCGTGTCGGTGGCGCCCATCTCGCGCGCCACGTCGAGTTTCGATTGCACCCGGTCGATCGCGATGATGCGCTCGGCGCCGGCCAAGGACGCGCCATTGACCGCCGACAGGCCGATCCCGCCGCAGCCGATCACCGCGACGGTGGCGCCCGGCTCGACCTTGGCGGCATTGAACACGGCGCCGACTCCGGTCATCACGCCGCAGCCGACCAGCGCGGCGCGATCCAATGGGATGTCGTCTGCGATCTTCACGATCCCGTTCTCGTGCGTTAGCATCTGCTCGCCGAAGCACGACAGGTTGCCGGGCTGGTGCATCGGTTGCCCGCCCTTCCAGGTCAGCCGGCGCGCCTGGCCGGCCGGCATCTTGATCTCGGTGTTCTCGCACAGGCTCGGATGGCCGGTCAGGCATTGCGGGAAGGTGCCGCAAAAGATCGAGACGCAGGTGACGACGTGGTCGCCTGGCTTCACATAGGTGACGCCGTCGCCAACCGCTTCGACGATCGCCGAACTCTCGTGACCAAGCACGACCGGGGTCGGGATCGGGTACAGCCCCTCGATGAAATGGAGATCGCTGTGGCACAGCCCGGCAAAGGCGGTGCGCAGCAACACCTCGCGGCTCTTCGGCTTCTCGACGGTGATCTCCTCGATTGTCAGCGGCTGGTTGGGCGCGTGCAAAACGGCGGCTTTCATGGGCTGGCTCCTCCTCCCTGTCCACGTCATCCTAGCGCGCCGCCGCACATCCGACTGAGGTTTTCGCACAATGTCGCGGCCTCGGCCGTGATGTCGGCGCAAGATAGAAATGTCACCCGGCGCGCAAAGTAGAGATGACACCCCGATGGCCGCCCAGCGGCTCTGCGCTGTCGGGTTTGCCGCCTCTTGGCACGGCTGATTTTTGTTACGTAACGAAATTCAATGGAGGCAGGGGGTGGCGATCCGTCCTCCTTCCGGTCCGCTGTCTCAGGCTGAAACCGCGGCAGCGCTGCGGCGTGGAGCCCGCCCTTTCGAGGGCAGACCCGGCGCCTCGAGGTTGTTCGGCCGCCGCCGCCGCGCTCCGTGCCCGCGCTGCTGACGCGCCGGGTAGGCGGCCTGCTGCATCCGGATCTGCTCCAACACGGCCGACAGCCGCTTGTTGTCGACGATCGCGCCGGGCTGCACGGTCTGGATCTTGTCGAAGATCCTGAAATCGAGCGCTGTCCCATTGAACTGAACGGCGAACCGTCCGTCGGGATAGTTCACCACCTCCACCTTCTTGCGCACCAGGCTGCGGGCCAACGGCGTCGGGTCCAGAATCAGCATCATTCGGTCGTAATGCAGGGTCAGGTTGCGGGTGACCATTCGCTCCTCCCGCCAGGCCAGGATCTCGTCCAGATCATCGGCTGAGGTCAGCGACTGAAGCTCCTTGACCATCCGGTCCTGCAACGTGCCAAACGCGCGTTCGATGCGCCCCTTCGCCTGCAGGCTGTTGGCACAGATGATGTCGATGTTCAGCGCCAGCAGCGCGCGTGCAAACTGGGTCACACCGTCGCCGCCGGCGGCATCCTTGCTGCGTCCACAAAAGCCAGCAGCGTGCACGGCGGACCGCGGTCTTCAAACCAGGCGTGCTCCGAGCCGTCGATCTGCACCAGCTCGCCCAGGCAATCGCGCCGCCGCCGTGGCTGATGGGGCGCGGGGAGACGATGCCGGCGGTCCTGCCACAGTCCCGCCGCGATCATCCAACCGCGCAAGGTCTCGCGCGAAACCAAACAGCCGTGATGCTCGGCCAGCTTCTCGGCCGCATATTGCGCTTACACCGGCTTGTCGCATAAGATATATTATGGAAAATCACGGAACGGTTTTCGCCGAGAACATTCGGCCTTAACATTAATTTATCTCGGCTAGTGCATGGAGATGTTACAGTCTGCCGGCCTTGCAACTTGAAAGATCCGCCATGTTCATTCGCCGAATTGCGCTTTCCGCCGCATTCGTCGCCGGGCTTGCCGCGCTGCCGCTCGGGACCGCAAAGGCACAATATTATCCTCCGTGCTCGCCGTTTCCGCTGTTCTGGCCGTTCTGCGTGGCCGGCGCCGTCGTCGGCACCGCTGCGACGATCGCCACTGCACCGTTCCGGGCATTCGCGCCGCCGCCTTATTACTACCGGCATCCCTATTATTACGGGTATTACGGGCCGGCCTACTATCATCCCGGATGGCAGTATCGGCGTTGGTGCCGGTTTCACCCCTACCGTTGCGGTTGGTGAGCCGCGATAGGGAAAAATCGGCCGAAATCGGGCTTATGGACAATCGGCGATCGGTTTGCGCATGAACACGCGGTCGTAGCCGGCTTCGTGCCCGCGCCCGGCCTCGACAAAGCCGAGCCTTTGATAAAGCGCAATGTTCTCGGTCATCTTCTCGTGCGTGTAGAGCCGGATCTCGCGATAGCCGCGCCGGCGCGCCTCGGACTCGGCGAAGGCGATCAGCGCGCGCCCGATGCCGCGTCCCTGTCGCTCGGGGCATACCGCGATATTGTCGAGCAGCAGGTGGTCCGGTTTCGGCAGCAGGACGAGGATGCCGGCGACGGCGCCGTCAGTTTCCGCGAACACCGAGACGGCGCCGCCGCCGATCAGCCGGCCGTAATCGTCGAGCATCGGTCCCGGTTTCTTTCCGATCCGCGCGACATAGACCGAATAGGCGGCCTCGACGACCGCCTCGACGGCGGCGCGATCGGCGGGTTGGGCCGGCCGGATCATGGGTCGTCCAGGGTGATGACGAGACCGTCGCGGCCAGGCTCGACGTCGGCCGGCAATTCGGCGCTGAGTTCGCGATAGTCGAGGCTCTGGTCCATATGCGTCAACACGGCGCGGCGCGGCTTGACCCGCGCGATCCAGGACAGGGTCTTGGCGAGGTGGCTGTGCGTCGGATGCGGCTCGCGGCGCAGGCAGTCGACGATCCACAATTCGGTGCCGGCGAGCGCGGCGAAGGCCTCTTCGTCGAGTTCGGTCACGTCGGTCGAATAGGCAAAGCCGCCGATGCGAAAACCCAGTGTCGTGCCGAAGCCGTGATCCTGGGCAAACGGCACGATCGCGACCCCGGCCGCCGTAAACGGCCCGGCGATCTCGTGCGGCACCAGGATCGGTTTGTAGAACTGGCCCGCTTCCGCCGGATCGAGGGCATAGCCGAAGCGCGCGCGGATCTCGCCGAGCGCCCTGCCGTCGGCATAGAGCGGGATCGCCCTCTTCATCAGCCGGTTGACCGTGCGCAGATCGTCGATGCCGTGCAGATGGTCGGCATGGGCGTGCGTCATCAACACCGCGTCGATGCGCGACACCCCGGCGTCGAGCAGTTGCTCGCGCAGATCGGGGGCGGTGTCGATCAAGATCGTCGCCGCCGCGGTCTCGACCAATACCGAGACGCGGCGGCGACGGTTGCGCGGGTCCGACGGGTCGCAGCGACCCCAGAGGCCGCCGATCGTCGGCACCCCGGTCGACGGGCCGCAGCCCAGCATGGTCACCTGCATGAGGCGGGGCGGCTCGCCTTGGCGAAGAGCCGGTAGAAGTTTTCGGTCGTCTGGTCCGCCAGACGCTCGGGCGCGATTTCCCGGAGCGCCGCCACCGCCGCTGCCGTTGCCGCGACAAAGGCGGGCTCGTTGCGCTTGCCGCGATAGGGCACCGGCGCGAGATAGGGCGCGTCGGTCTCGACCAGCAGGCGGTCGAGCGGCAGGTCGCGCACGATCGCGCGCAGGTCGTCGGCGTTGCGGAACGTCACGATGCCGGAGATCGAGACGTAAAAGCCGAGCGCCAGCGCCCGCTCGGCAAGTTCGCGGCCGCTCGAAAAGCAGTGCAACACGCCGGCGGCCGGGCGCTCCTCCTCGAGGATCTGCGCGACTTCGCGGTCCGCCTCGCGGGCGTGGACGATCAGCGGCAGGCCGGTCGCCCGCGAGGCTCGGGCGTGGATGCGGAAGATCCGTGTCTGTACATCGCGCGGGCTCAGATCGTAATGGAAGTCGAGACCGGCCTCGCCGATGCCGACGACCTTCGGATGCGCCGCCAACGCCGCCAGATCCTCGGCGGCGAGCGCCGCGTGGTCCTTGGCCTCGTGCGGGTGCGCCCCGACCGAGCACCAGATCCCGTCATAGGCTTCGGCGATCGCGCGCACTCCGGGAAATTCGTCAAGCCGTGTGCCGATCGTCACCATCGCCCCGACCCCGGCGGCGCGGGCGCGGGCGATCACGGCGTCTCGTTCCGCCGCAAAATCGGCGAAGTCGAGATGGCAATGGCTGTCGACCAGCATGACCGCCCTACCCGCGTGCGCGCGCCGCGGCGCTTTCGACAAAGCGCGGAAAGATGCCGGCGGGCTTGGGCAGGACCGTTCCCGGCTTCAGCGGGGCCGCGGCGAGAGCCCGGAAATCGCGCTCCTCCGGCCCCGCCGCGAGCTGATCGAGCAATCTTCCGGCCGAGCCTGGAACAAAGGGTTGCACCAGGATCGCAAGATGACGGATCACTTCGGCGAGAACATAGAGCACGGTGTTCATGCGCGCCCGGTCGGTGCGGGCGAGCGTCCACGGCGCCGCCTCGTCGACATAGCGGTTGGCCAGGGCTATCACCCGCCAGATCGCTTCCAGAGCGAGATGAAACGCCTGCTCCGCCATGTGGTCGCGCAGGACCGGCAACAGCGCGCGGGCGTGATCCAAGAGGGCATTGTCGGCGGCGGAGAGCGGGCCGGGCGCGGGCACCGCAGCATCGCAATTGCGGTTGATCATGGCCAGGACGCGCTGCGCCAGATTGCCGAAATCATTGGCGAGATCGCCGTTGAGCCGGCCGATCATCGCGCGCTGCGAGAAATCCCCGTCGCTCCCGAACGGCAGCTCCCGTAACAGAAAATAACGCACGGGATCAAGCCCGTAGGTCTCGACGATCGAGTCCGGCGTGATGAAGTTGCCGAGCGATTTCGACATCTTCTGCCCCTCGACCGTCCACCAGCCATGGGCGAAGACGCGGCGCGGCGGCGCGAGCCCGGCGGCCATCAGAAAGGCCGGCCAATAGACCGCGTGAAAGCGCAGGATGTCCTTGCCCACCATGTGAAGATCGGCGGGCCAGAAGCTTGTAAAATCAGGATTGTTTACGTCGGGATAGCCGATCTCGGTGATGTAGTTGGCGAGCGCGTCGAGCCACACATAGATGACGTGGCGGGGATTGCCCGGAACCGGGATGCCCCAACTGAAGCTGGTGCGCGAGATCGACAGATCCTTGAGCCCGCTCCTGACAAAGCTGATGACCTCGTTGCGCCGGCTCTTCGGGGCGACCGCATCCGGATTGGCCTCGTAATAGGCCAACAGGCGGTCCTGCCATGCCGACAGCCGGAAGAAATAATTCTCCTCTTCGAGCCATTCGACCTCGGCGCCGCTCGGCGCCTTTCCGTCGACAAGCTCGCTCTCGTCGTAAAAGGCCTCGTCGCGCACCGAGTACCAGCCGGCAAAGCGGCCGAGATAGATTTCGCCGCGCTGTTCGAGCACGCGCCACAACGCCTCGACCCCGCGCACATGGCGCGCTTCGGTGGTGCGGATGAAATCGTCGTTGCTGATGTCGAGGAGGCGAGTCATCGCGCGGAACGCGGCCGACACCCGATCGGTGAATTGCTGCGGCGACACTCCGGCGGCCTGCGCCGATTTCTCGACCTTCTGGCCGTGCTCGTCGGTGCCGGTCAGAAACCGGACCCGGTACCCGTCGAGGCGCATGAAGCGCGCCAGGGCGTCGCACGCCACGGTGGTATAGGCGTGGCCGAGATGCGGCTGGTCATTGACGTAATAGATCGGCGTCGTGACGAAAAAGGAGCGCTCGGCGGGCATGACGGTCTCCAAACCGCAGATATGGGCGGGCGCCGACCGCGATCCAGCCCCCGTATCGCCTGTCGCTGTCCCGGCGAACCCCCGGGCGAACTGGCGACGGGACCGATCTTGCGTAAACTCAGACGCCTGTGACTGAAGATAGCCGGGGGCGGGACCCATTTTTCCGCAAACTCGAGCTTTTCAAGCACGAGCAAGCCGTATCGGATGACATCGGCTCGTGCGGCGGAGGAATGGACCCCGGCTTTCGCCGGGGAGACAGAAAAGGAATGGTCGAGACTGTCTTCTACCCCGCCAGATGCGCGATCGCCAGAACCGCCCCGAAGAGCGCCTGTTTCTTGTCGAGATTGAGCGCCTCGGCGCGCGCGAAGCGGCGGCCGATCTCGTCGTAAAGCCCGGCCCAGCGCGCCGGGTCGGCGCCGCCGGCGAGGCGCCGCAGCGCCGCGCCCTC
>DATFCQ010000260.1:0-3899 GCA_035252905.1 Allostellaceae bacterium
CGGCCGGCGTCGATGCCGGCCGGCGCGCGGCCGCTTCCGCCCGCGCGCCGCGGATTGCGGCGAACAGCGCCGCCGCCTTCAGGCGGCATTCGGCCTCTTCGGCCGCCGGATCGCTGTCGTAGAGCAAGGTCGCGCCGGCGCGCACTTCGGCGACCCCGTCCTTCATGCGGATCGTGCGCAAGGTGAGGCCGGTGTTCATGTTGCCGTCGAAGGAGAAGCGGCCGATCGCGCCGCCGTACCAGCGCCGCGACGAGCGCTCCTCCTCTTCGATAAAGCGGATCGCCCAGCGCTTCGGGGCGCCGGTTACGGTCACCGCCCAGGCATGGCTGAGGAACCCGTCGAGCGCGTCGAATTCGGGGCGCAACGTACCCTCGACATGGTCGACGGTATGAATGAGGCGCGAATAAAGCTCGATCTGGCGCCGGCCGATCACGCGCACGCTGCCCGGCTCGCACACCCGCGACTTGTCGTTGCGGTCGACGTCGGTGCACATCGTCAACTCGCTCTCGTCCTTGCGCGAGTTGAGCAATTCGCGGATGCGCTCGGCGTCCTCGACGGCGTCGCGGCCGCGCGCGATCGTGCCGCTGATCGGGCAGGTCTCGATGCGCCGTCCCTCGACCCGCACATACATTTCAGGCGAAGCGGCGACGAGAAACTCGCCCTCGCCGAGATTGATCAAGGCCCCGTAAGGCGCCGGATTGGCCTGGCGCAGCCGGTGAAAGACCGTGCTCGGCGGATCGGCGCACGGATCGGCGAAGAGCTGCCCCGGCACGACCTCGAACAGATCGCCGCGCACAAAGGCCTCTTTGGCGCGCTCGACCAGCGCTGCGTATTCGCCGGGGCCGTGGTCGCTCTCGGCCGGCCGCGCCGCGGCGGCGTCCTGGCGATAGGGCGCCGCCGGCGTCGCGCGCGGCAGCCCCTCGGTCGAGCGCCCGCCGGCCGTGAACTCGTAGCGGTGCACCGCCGCCTGCTGGCGCATGTGATCGACGATCAGGATCTCGTCGGGCAGATAGAGCACGAGGTCGCGCTGGTCCTCGGGGCGCGGCAGCCGCAGCGGCATCGGCTCGAACTGGAAGACGAGATCGTAGCCGAAAGCGCCGTAAAACCCGAGATGCGGGTCCTGCGCATGGCCGAACAGATGGACGAGCGCGCGCAGCACGGAAAAGACCGAGGGCTGCCGGCTGCGCGCCTCCTCCGGAAAGCGCTCGGCCGTCTCGCCGATCTCGCCGCGGACCCGGTCGGGCTCGCGCGTGTCGAGCCGCACTTCGGGAAGCCCGGCAATCGCCGCGGCGACCGCCGGCAACAGCACGGCCCCGCGCTCGTTCAAGGCCTCGACGGCAAAGCCGCGCCCGCGCGCGGTCAGGACCAGCAGCGGGTCGACAAAGCCCATGTCCCAGCGCGTATAGCGGCCGGGAAATTCAAAGCTCGACGAAAACAACACGCCGCGGCGCCGGTCGAGCGCCTCGGCAAGCGCGGTCTCGGCCGGACGGTAGGGGCGCTGGCGGCTCTCCCGCCGGATATGGATTCCGCCGTCGCTGCGGTATTCGGTCGATGGCATCGGGATCTCCTGCGCGGGAGGAGGCCGCTCTGGAGATCCGGGGAGGTTCATCAAAAAGGCCGCCCGGAACTCCGCGGCGGCCTCGAAGGGAAACGGAAAAGGACGGCCGCCCGATCTACGCGGGCCGCCACCACATGCCGGATTGGTCGAGACGAACCATGCAGCGACCGTATCACGGCCCCGTCCGGGCTGCAATCCTCCTCTTTATTTGTGAAATTGGCACTTGACAAAATCGCATTATTATCGTAAAAGCGCGATGATGCGGCGGGAACGGAGCGCGAAATGCCGCTGATGGGCAGATCAACAGGATAGAACGCCAATCCGTAGAGAGCCCCTGATATGGACCTGCAAAAACAGGTGAAACAGGCGGCAACGAAAGAAAGAGACCGTAGGGCGGAATAGCGCAGCGTATTCCGCCATCGCCGATCGATCCGGCGAGAGATATCGGGCACAATCGCCGCTGTTCTCACCTCTCAAGCGCGAGGCCCCATGCTGCCGACAGAAAAAGAAAAAATGCTCGCCGGCGCGCTCTATCGCGCGGACGACCCGGAACTGGAGGCCGATCGGGCGGCGGCCCGGGCCTGGCTCGCCCGCTATAACGCCCCGTTGGCGCGGTCGGAGGCCGAATTGCGGCAATTGCTCGGCGAAGGGCTCGCCGAGGTCGGGGACGGCGCGTCCGTGCGTCCGCCCTTCTATTGCGATTACGGCTTCAACATCAGGATCGGAAACGGGGTCTTTCTCAATTTCAACTGCGTGATCCTCGACGTCGTCGCGGTGACGATCGCCGAGGGGGCGCAGATCGGGCCGGCCGTGCAGATCTACGCCGCCGACCACCCGCGCGAACCGCCGCTGCGGCGGCAGGGGCTCGAATACGGCCGGCCGGTGCGGATCGGCCGCCACGTCTGGATCGGCGGCGGCGCGATGATCCTGCCCGGGGTCACGATCGGCGACGGCGCGATCGTCGGCGCCGGCAGCGTCGTGACCCGCGACGTCGCCGCCGGCGTCACCGTCGCCGGCAACCCGGCCCGCCCGCTCGGCCCGCGGTTTCCGTCCGGCGGCGAAGGCTGATATGGTGCGGGCGAGAACTTTTCCGGGTGGGCGATAATGTTCCGCATCGTGAAATGCTGCCTCTCCGCCCCCGCTGACAAGGGTAGGTATCGAGTCATAGCGGCTTATAGAAAGGCGGTCATTCCGGGGCGCGGGCGCAGCCCGCGAGCCCGGAACCCCTGCACACAGGCCCTCGCCTGTCCTGCCAGAGCCGGTGTTCATGGTTTCCGGGCCTGCCGCTGCGCGGCATCCCGGAATTACGAGTTCTGCTGTGGTACCAAACCGATAACCGCCCTCCCAGCCATACTTACCCCTGTCAGCTCTGTCCGCGAGGGCGGCGAGGGCCTGCTTCGGACGGCGCAATGAGCGGCGGGCGGGGCGATCTCAGACCTCTGCTGGCCAAGGTTGCCGCCGGCCGGGCCTTGAGCGAGGCCGAGGCGGAGGCCGCCTTTGACGCGATCATGAGCGGCGACGCCACGCCGTCGCAGATGGGCGGGTTGTTGATGGCGCTCAGGGTGCGCGGCGAGAGCGTCGACGAGATCGCCGGGGCGGCGCGCATCATGCGGGCGAAGGCGGTTCCGATCGACGCGCCGCCGGGCACCGTCGACACCTGCGGCACCGGCGGCGACGGCTCGGGCAGCTTCAACATCTCGACCGCGGCGGCGCTGGTCGTCGCCGGCTGCGGCGTACCGGTCGCCAAGCACGGCAATCGCGCCCTGTCCTCGCGCTCGGGCTCGGCCGACGTATTGACCGCCTTGGGCGTCGACATCGACGCCGATCTCGCCATCGTGCGCCGCTGCCTGTGGGAGATCGGCATCGGCTTTCTGATGGCGCCGCGCCATCACAGCGCGACCCGGCATGTGGCGCCGACCCGGGTCGAACTGGGCACGAGGACGATCTTCAACCTGCTGGGGCCGCTGTCGAACCCGGCCAATGCGAGGCGGCAACTGGTCGGCGTCTTCGCCCCCGAATGGGTGCGGCCGATCGCCGAGGTCTTGGGCCGGCTCGGCGCCGAACGGGCCTGGGTCGTGCACGGCGCCGGCATCGACGAATTGACGACCGCGGGCAGGACCACGGTCGCCGCGCTCGCCGACGGACGGGTCGAGAGCTTCGAGATCGACGCCGCCGAGCACGGCTTGCCGCCGGCGCGGGTCGAGGATCTGAAGGGCGGCGACCCGGCGCACAATGCGCAGTTGATGCGCGACCTGTTGGAGGGCACGCCGGGACCCTTGCGCGACGTCGTCCTGTTGAACAGCGCGGCGGCCCTGCTCGTCGCCGGCCGCGCCGCCGGTCT
>DATFCQ010000261.1:0-11865 GCA_035252905.1 Allostellaceae bacterium
AGATCGGTTTGGTAGCGTACCGCGGGGCGGCTATAGTATTGGCGGGTGGTCGGGGTCCACATATGACGCTCCAAGCTGGCTGGTAACCGCTTGGAACCATATCACCTTGGCCACTCACCTTCCTTTCGAAACGGGCTCTGAGTAATACGACTATCCTTTCGGAACACCCAGAATTTTGACAATGTGAAACTGGCCGTGAAAGTGATCAAGCTCGTAAGTGGCAGTGCGCATAGGTCATACAAACCCGCTCTCACGAGAAAATTCATAGTTTCGAGGTTGATCGATAACGCGAGCGAGACAGTAGCATAGAACCGCAGTACCTCGCCGAGACGCAGGTGCGTGCGCACGCCAAAGGTCCACCATCGATTGAGGATCAAGCTCGAAATAGTCCCTCCTAGAAATGAAACAAATTTGGCGGCTACAAAACTCATCGAGAAAGTTGCAATCTCGCGTGTCAATCCAATATAAAAAATAGCATCAACAAGAGTGTTGATGATGCCGACCATCATAAATTTGAGCGCCTGTTTGTGAGTGACACTGCCCAGCTCACCGCCATAGAGCATTACAAGCTCGCGAAGTGCCCTTAAAATTACAGATGGCTTTGCACCGGTAGGCGAGCCGCAGCGGCGCGGTAAGTGTGAAACCGGAACCTCCTTAATGTGTACGCCCCTTTGCTTCAGCCTTATAAGAATTTCTGCATTAATCATCGCTCCATATGATAACAATTGAAGATCTTGCACATATTTTCTCTTAACAAGTTTGAATGCACAGTCAATATCACGTACGCGCAAGCCGAACAAGATTCGATTAAGCATATTCCAAATTTTGGCATTAACGAGACGTAAAAATGAATCTCTCCTTGGTGCACGATATCCAATTACCACGTCATATTTTGGTATATGTAGAATCAAATTCTGAATCTCGATAACATCAAACTGACGGTCAGCGTCGGTAAAAAAAATCCACTCTTTTCTCGCCTTATCTAACCCAGTTCTAAGTGCTGCACCATAACCGCGATTGCATTCATGAGTTATAACGTGTATATGCTCATTCCAGGTAGCAATCTGCTCGGCTATGGCTTGAGTCTTATCAGTCGATCCATCGTTTATGAGAAGTATTTCATAATCTCTGATGTATGGTGATTCTTCGGCAACATGAATAGTATCTTCTATCACGTCTTTTATGTTTTCTTCTTCATTGTACGCCGGCAGGAAGATAGTAAGCGAGATTGGCTCTTTCATGAATTTACCGCTGATCAGGCTCACAGCCGGCCTGATCTCCTCCAAAGGCTGATTGGTTCAATTAGAAGCAAGAGTGGTTAAGAAATAACTTCCTATCGTCTCTCTCCACACCAGAACAATGGGTTTCCTCTAGCAGCGGATTGACATAAAATTAACTCCATAAATACCAAATTTGGTTAAGCTTTTTCTAATCGGGCGTTGCATAACCTCGGCAAGTCTAGGTCGGTTCACTTGTTCGGTGGGTGCGATGGAGCAGAGCCATTCCTATTATCTGCGCCGGCTCGACGACCTCCTCGACCGCCCGCGCATCCTCGCCTATTCCCGCATCCTGCTGGCGCTGGAAATGGCATTGTTCCTGTTCATGATTACCGGGACGCATGGCTGGATCGTGCCGCTCGATCAGCCCAACAGCACCGATTTCGTCAGCTTTTACGCGGCCGGTAGCCTCGCCGATGCCGGGACGCCGGCGCTCGCCTACGACCAAGCCGCTCACTATGTCGCCGAGCAACAGGCGACCGCCGCCGGCATCCCGTACCAGTTCTTCTACTACCCGCCGGTCTACCTGCTGCTCTGCGCGGCGCTCGCGCGCCTGCCTTACCTCGTCGCCTTTATCGCTTTCGAAGCGGCGACGCTTCTTCTCTATCTGCTGGTCGCGCGGCGTATTCTCGACGAGCAGGGGCTTGCGGCGCTGGCGCCGCTGCTCGCCTTCCCGGCCGTCTTCTGGACCCTCGGCCTCGGCCAGAACGCGTTTCTGACCGCTTCCTTGTTCGGGGCGGCGACCCTCCTTGTCGACCGTCGGCCGGTTCTTGCCGGGCTCCTGTTCGGCGCGCTCTCATACAAGCCGCATTTCGGCCTCTTGATCCCGGTGGCGCTCGCCGCCGGTGGGCAGTGGCGCGCCTTTGCCGCGGCCGCCGCCGCGGCGGCGGGGCTCTGCCTCGCCGCACTCCTGCTGTTCGGCGCATCGACCTGGCACGCCTTTTTCGCAGAGGCGCTCGCCTCCCCGGCGACCTATCAATCCGGACGCATCGCCGTCGTCGCCTATGTCACCCCATGGGGCATGGCTTTGCAGCTCGGCGCCGGGCCGGCCGGCGCCTGGGCCGTGCAGGCGGCGGCGACCCATGTCGCGGCGGCTCTCGTCGCCTGGGTCTGGCATTGCGATACGCCGCTGCCGGTGCGCGGGGCGGCGCTCGCCGCAGCGACATTGATCGCGGTGCCGGTGGCCCTGATGTATGATTTGATGCTGGCCGCGGTCGCGATTCTGTGGCTTGTCCGCGCCGGCCGCGAAGCCGCCCTGCCGCCGGCGGAAAAGCTCGCCCTCCTGGGCATCCTTGCGGGTTTTGCATTCGGTATGCTGGTGCTCGCCGCCGGTCGTCGGGACCCGACCGGCGTTCTCGCCGTGCCGGTCCTCCCGCTCGCCGTCCTCGCCCTCGTCGCGATCGTCGCGGTACACGCCTGGCGCGGCGCGCGCCGCGGGGTCACACCGAGCGTTCGGCTACAGACCTGACAGAGCGCAGGACAGAACAGCGCTCAGAACGCGTCCTCCTCGCGCGGCGGGTTTCCGATGCCCGAACGCGCCAGGATTGCCTTCGCCCGACCGGGCACCGCCCGGGCACCGCGGGTCCGGAAATACCGCTCTGCTTCCGCCTGCGCGCCAACGCGCGACGCCAACGCGACGGCGATGTATTGGTTCAGGCTCACCCCGGCCTCGGCGGCCTGCGCAGCCGCCTTTTCCTTCAGCTCCGCGGGAAGCCTGAGAGCAAAAACTGTCATCTCCTGATCCTCCTGAGCACCGCCGCGGGCCGCTCGACAGCAATTCCGAACGTTTGCGCGCCGACGATCATGTCCCTCGTATTGAAACTGGCGACGACATCGGCTGAACCATTGATGGCTGTCTCCAACACCATGTCGTCGTCAGCATCCCGAGCCGCCGGGCGCCACCGATAGTCGAACGCCACCGGCTTGCAGAGGCGCGCCAATTCGTCGACCACATCAAGAATGTCGGCGCCGGTCAGCTTGCTTCGCGCCAATGTCTCCGGCCGCGTCAGCACATCCTCGTATTCGAGCATGAGACCGGTCGACAGGAGCAGGATTACCCGGCCGTCGAGCACGTCAATGATGGGTAACATCATCAGCCTATGCAATATGCCGATATCGCCCGCAGAATCGCTTGATCGCCGCCTTCCGATCGGTTTTCGTGCTCGGCTTGATTTGGTCCCGGACGAAGCGCCAGGTTTCCGGGCTACGCTTATGGCGGTCCGTTAGTTCCCCGGATTATACTGGCTGGCGGCGGTTCTTCTCGGCAAAGTCCGGGGCCGGGTTCATCGGACCGACCTACGCTATAGACTGATAGGCAATCCGCTTCCGGCTGAGCCGCTACTGCGCCGGGGCCAGCGCCGGCTCCGCTGCCTGGCGCCGTTCCGCCTCGACCTCGGCCGCCTTCTTCTCGACCAGTTCGACGAGGTGGTCGACGATGTCGGCGTTCTTCAGGCGGTGGTCGGCGAGGCCGCTGATATAGACCTGATGCGTGTTGTTGCCGCCGCCGGTGAAGCCGATGTCGGTCTCGCGCGCCTCGCCGGGGCCGTTGACGACGCAGCCGATGACCGACACGGTCAGCGGCGTCGTGATGTGGGCGAGCCGCTCCTCCAGTAATTGCACGGTCTTGATGACCTCGAATTGCTGGCGCGCGCAGGACGGGCACGAGATCACGGTGACGCCGCGCCGCCGCAGGTTGAGCGATTTCAGCATCTCGAACCCGGCCTTGACCTCCTCGACCGGGTCGGCCGACAGCGACACCCGGATCGTGTCGCCGATCCCCGACCACAGCAGCATGCCGAGCCCGATCGCCGATTTGACCGTGCCGCTGCGCAGGCCGCCGGCCTCGGTGATGCCGAGATGGAGCGGATAGTCGCAGGCTTCGGCGAGCTGCTGATAGGCGGCCACCGCGAGAAATACATCGCTCGCCTTGCACGAGATCTTGAACTCGAAGAAATCATTGTCTTCGAGGATCTTGGCGTGGTTCAGCGCGCTCTCGACCATGGCCTCGGGGCAGGGCTCGCCGTAGCGTTCGAGGAGGTCGCGTTCGAGCGAACCGGCGTTGACGCCGATGCGCATCGAGCAGCCGTGGTCCTTGGCCGCCTTGATCACCTCGCGCACCCGCTCGGCCGAGCCGATGTTGCCGGGGTTGATGCGCAGGCAGGCGGCCCCGCTCTCCGCCGCCTCGATCGCGCGCTTGTAGTGAAAGTGGATGTCGGCGACGATCGGCACCGCGACCTGGCGCACGATGTCCTTGAGGGCGAGCGCCGATTCGCGATCCGGGCACGACACCCGGACGATGTCGGCGCCGGCCCGTTCGAGTTCACGGATCTGCGCCACTGTGGCCGCGACGTCGCTGGTCACGGTATTGGTCATCGACTGCACCGTGATCGGCGCGTCGCCGCCGACCGGCACCGCGCCGACATGGATCTGGCGGCAATGGCGGCGCGCGATGTCGCGGTAAGGCCGGATGCTCATCGTCACCCTCGCGAGAGAAATCGGCTTCGGCTTATAGAACGTCTCGGGGGCAGAAAAAAGCGCAGCGGGACCTGTTGGCGAATTGTCGCCCCCGCCGGACGCGCCTGCCGTTCAAGGCGCCGTCGCGGCGAACCGCTCCCACGTCCCTCTCTGTGCGAATGATGCAATTGTTTCTATTGACAAAACCGCATTGATTGGGCAATCTTGCCCAGGCTGCGACCGGCAGGCCCCGGGCTCGTCGATGCCTTTTCCGGAACCGGCCGCCGCTGCGCCGCCGCCCGGGGAGGGACCTGTATTTCACCTGCAAAAACAGGCGGAACAGGCGGCTCGCAACGTGCCGCCTCTTACAGCGCGACCCCGTGGTCGCGGGCATAGGCTTCGAGCCAGGGCCGCAGCGAATGATCCGGGCGGTCGCCGATCTCGTCGAGATAGCGGGCCGCGTCGGCGGCGTCGAGGCTGCGGATCATCGCCTTGACCGGACCGATCGCCGCCGCATTCATCGACAGGATGCGAAACCCGAGCGCGATCAGCGCCATCGCCTCGACCGGCTCGCCCGCCATCTCGCCGCACATGCTGAGCGGCACAGAGGCCGCGCGGGCGCGGCCGACGACTTCGCGGAACAGGGCCACCATCGGCGCCGACAACGGATCGTAGCGGTCGGCGAGGCGGGGGTTGCCGCGGTCGCAGGCGAACAGGAACTGCATCAGGTCGTTGCTGCCGACCGACAGAAAGTCGACGCGCCGGCACAGCGCCGGCAATTGCCAGACCAATGAGGGGACTTCGAGCATGACGCCGATGCTGATCGATTGCGGCGGCGGGCGGCCTTCGCTCTGGGCGCGCGCCAGTTCCAGATCGAGCATCGCGCGGGCGCGCTCCAGTTCGGCGATCTCGGCGACCATCGGGAATTTGACGTAGAGCGCCTGTCCCGCCGCGGCGCGGATCAAGGCGCGCAATTGCTGGCGCAGCATCGCCGGGCGGTCGAGCCCGATGCGCAACGCCCGCCAGCCCATCGCCGGGTTGTCCTCGGCGGCGTGGGCGATATAGGGAAGGACCTTGTCGCCGCCGATGTCGAGCGTGCGGAAGACCACCGGGCGGCCCGCTGCGTGCTCGTACACGGTGCGGTACAATTCGGTCTGCTCGTCGACGTCGGGAAAAGTGTCCCGCGCCATGAACGGCAATTCGGTGCGGAACAGGCCGATGCCCTCGGCTCCGGCGGCGGCGATCTGCGGCAGATCGAGCAGCAGACCGGCATTGAGCAGGAGCCGGATCGCGACCCCGTCGCGGGTCACTGCCGGGGCCGCGCGCAGGGCGTCGGACAGCGCCCGCCGGCGCAGGCGCGCCGCCACCGCCGCCGTCACCGACTGCTGGATGTCTTCGCTCGGCCGGATCAAGACCTGTCCATGATCGGCGTCGACGATGATGCAGTCGCCCGTCTCGATATGCCGCGTCGCGTCCTCGACCCGCCCGATGACGGGGAGGGAGAGAGCGCGTGCGACGATCGCGACATGCGCGGTCGGCGAGCCCTCTTCGAGCACCAGCCCCTGGATGCGCCGGTGGGCGTAATCCATCAGTTCGGCCGGACCCATCGCGCGCGCGACCAGGACGAACTCGTCCGGCAGCTCCGCCCGGGAAAGCTCCCGGCCACCATCCGAGAGATGGTGCTGCAGGCGGTTGGCGAGGTCTTCGAGATCGAGGAGGCGTTCGCGCAGATACGGGTCGCTTGCCTGCATCATGCGGGCGCGGGTGTCGTCCTGCACCTTCTGCACCGCCGCCTCGGCGGTCAGCCCGCTCCGAATCGCATCGGCGATCCGCGTGACCCAGCCGCGGTCGTCGGCGAACATGCGATAGCTTTCCAGGATCTCCTGGGGTTCGCCGGCGCCGAGCCCGTGGCTCGCCGCGACCAAGGCGTCGATCGCCTCGCGCATCGCCGCCATCGCCCGCCGCAGGCGCTCAAGCTCGGCGGCGGCGTCCTCGGCGACGATCTGGCGAATCACCAGCCCCGGCTCGTGCAGAACCGCCGGCCCGATCGCCAGGCCGGAATTGAGCCGGACCCCGACGAGCCGCACCGGGGTCATGCCGTGGCTCTGGCTCTGCGCAATTTCGAGCGGGTTGATCAATTCGCCGCTGGCGGCCAGTTCGGCGACGACCATCGCAATCGTCTGCAAGGCTTCGGTTTCGTCGTCGCTGTAATGGCGCAGGGTCCGGTTCTGCACGACCAGGACGCCCCGCACGCGGCCGCCGCGCAGGATCGGCACCCCCATCAACGAGTGATAGATCTCCTCTCCGGTTTCCGGACGGAAGGCGAAGTCCGGGTGCGATTGCGCATCGGCGAGCGCCAAGGGCCGCGCGGTCGCCGCGATTACCCCGACAAGCCCCTCGCCGACGCGCAGCCGCGTGCGGTGCACCGCTTCCGGCCGCAGCCCCTCGGTCGCGAACAGTTCGAGCACCTCGCCGGCGCGCATGATGTAGGCCGAGCAGACCTCGGCGACCATCTCGGCGGCGACGATGCGGACGATGCGGTCGAGCCGCTCCTGGGCGCTCCCCGAACCCGCCATGATGTCGCGCAGGCGGCGCAGCAGATGGCGAATTCCGCTGAAGGTGGCTCCGCCCTCGGTCATTCTCCGGCGCCCCGGCTCTCCGGCAGGTGCGGCGCCGGCCGGTGCGCGCGCCGTTGGCGGGCGGCGAGGACCGCTGCGGCCTGATCGATCAATTCGGCGATGATCTCGGCCGTGCTCTGCTCGCGGGTGACAAAGCCGACGCTCTGTCCGGCCATCAACGAGCCGCTTTCGAGATCGCCGTCGATGACCGCGCGACGCAATGCGCCGGCCCAGAAATGCTCGATTTCGAGCTGCCCCGCGCGTTGCGACACGTCGCCCCGGGCGACGCGCTCGACGAGCTGCCGCTGCAGGGCGATGAACCGCTCGGTCGCCGGATTGGCGAGCGCGCGCACCGGGATCACCGGAAAGCGCGGATCGAGCTGGACCGAGGCCACCGCGTCGCGCGCGGTCGCGCGGATGAACGCGCCTTTAAAGCGGGGATGGGCGATCGATTCGTGGGCGCACACAAAGCGGGTTCCGAGCTGAACCCCGGAAGCGCCCATTTCGAGATAGGACAGCATGGCTTCGCCGCGTCCGATCCCGCCCGCGACAAACACCGGAACCTCGTGCAGGTGGGGCAGGATCTCCTGGGCCAACACCCCGGTCGACACCGGCCCGATATGCCCGCCCGCCTCGCTGCCCTCGATGACGATCGCGTCGGCGCCCATGCGCACGAGCTTCCGGGCAAAGCCGAGCGCCGGCGCAAAGCACAACACCCGCGCCCCGCTCGCCTTGATCCTTGCGATCGCCGCACCGCTCGGCAATCCGCCCGCCAACACGACATGGCGCACCGCATGAGCGGCGCAGACGTCGATCAGGGCCGGGAGTTCGGGGTGCAGCGTGATCAGGTTGACCCCGAACGAGCGCTCGGTCAGCGCCTGCGTTGCGGCAATCTCGGCGGCGAGCGCATCGGGCGCCATCGCCCCCCCGGCGATGATCCCGAAACCACCGGCATTCGAGATCGCGGCGACCAGATTGCGTTCCGAGACCCAGGTCATCGCGCCGCCCATGATCGCGGTCCGGGAGCCGAGCAAGGCACGGCCGCGCGCCCACAACCGGTCGAGTTCGGCGCGGGCGGCCTCCTCGGCGCTCCCCGGAGGCGGGGCGTGCCCGATCGTGGCCTCAGCAGCGCCGGCGCCGGTCGCCGCGGTCATCCGGTTGCGTCGAGCCCGTAGGCGGTATGAAGCGCGCGCAAGGCAAGCTCGGTATATTCGGCTGCGATCAATACGCTGACCTTGATTTCGGAAGTCGAGATCACCTGGATGTTGATGCCCTTGTCGGCGAGGGTCTGGAACATCTGCTTGGCGATCCCGGCATGGCTGCGCATGCCGACCCCGATGACCGAAATCTTGACCACGTTGGAATCGGGCTTCAATGCGGCAAAGCCCAGCGCGGCGCGCCGTTCCTCCAGGACCGCAACCGCGCGTTCGAGATCGGCCTGTGCAACCGTGAAGGTCAGATCGGTAAAGCGGCCGTCCTCGGCAACATTCTGCACGATCATGTCGACATTGATCGCGGCATCGGCGAGCGGACCGAAAATCGCCGCCGCCACGCCCGGGCGATCGGCCACTTTCAGGACCGTGATCTTGGCCTCGTCGCGGCTGTAGGCGATGCCGCTCACGACCTCTTTTTCCACGATCTCGTCCTCGTCGACAACGAGCGTTCCGGGGCTGTCGGTAAAGCTCGACAGGACCTGCAGCCGCACGCGGTGGTTCATCGCCAGCTCGACCGAGCGCGTCTGCAAGACCTTGGCGCCCTGCGACGCCATCTCCAGCATCTCTTCGTAGGTAATTCTACCGAGCTTCTTGGCTTTCGCAACGATGCGCGGATCGGTGGTATAGACCCCGTCGACATCGGTGAAGATGTCGCAGCGCTCGGCCCCGAGCGCCGCCGCCAGCGCCACCGCGGTCAGATCGGAGCCGCCGCGGCCCAAGGTGGCGATGCGTCCGCGCGGCCCCAGCCCCTGAAAGCCGGCGACGACCGCGACCTGCCCGGCGGCGAGGCGACGCCGGATCTCGTCGGTCTCGATCGCCTCGATGCGCGCCTTGCCGTGCATCCCGTCGGTGCGGATCGGGATCTGCCAGCCGAGCCAGGAACGCGCGTCGACGCCAAGGCTCTGCAAGGCCATCGCCATCAGCCCCGCGGTCACCTGCTCGCCCGAGGAGACGACGGCGTCGTATTCGCGCGCATCGTGCAAGGTGCTGACCGCGCGCGTCCAGCCGACGAGCTGGTTGGTGGCCCCGGCCATCGCCGAAACCACGACGGCGACCTCGTGGCCGGCATCGACCTCGCGCTTGACGCGCCGGGCAACCTCCTGGATCCGGGCGACGTCGGCGACCGAGGTGCCGCCGAATTTCTGCACGATACGCGCCATGCCGCGATCCCAATATATTGCGAGCCGCAGCATATTGCCGGGTCGAGGCGCGGGGACCTATTCTTTTCCGGCGCCGGAGCCGCGGGCGAGGAATGGGACGTGGGTGGGACAAGCGTCACCGTCGATCCCGAAGAGATCGGCCGTTTTGCCCGCGCAGCCGAGAGCTGGTGGGACCCCGAGGGCAGCCTGCGCGCATTGCACCGCCTCAACCCCGTCCGGCTCGCCTTCATCCGCTGCGAATTGTGCCGCCATTTCGGCCGGGACAGGCGTGCATTGCGGCCGTTCGAGGGCCTCACCCTGCTCGATGTCGGCTGCGGCGGCGGGCTCGTTGCCGAGCCGATGGCGCGCCTCGGCTTCGCCGTGACCGGCATCGACGCCGGCGCGGCGGCGATCGCAGTCGCCCGCCGCCACGCCGAAACGAGCGGGCTTCTGATCGACTACCGCCTCGCCACCGCCGAATCGCTGGCCGAGAGCGGCGCCGCCTTCGACGCGGTCTTGGCGCTGGAAGTGATCGAGCACGTCGCCGACCCCGAGGCCCTGATGGCCGCCGTCGGCGCCCTCGTCCGACCCGGCGGCGCCTTCATCGGCGCGACGATCAACCGGACCGCACGCGCTTTTGCCCTGGCGGTCGTCGGCGCCGAATATGTCCTCGGCTGGCTGCCGCGCGGCACCCATGATTGGCGCCGGTTCCTGCGCCCTTCGGAATTCGTGCTCGGGCTCCGCCGCCATCGGCTTTATGCGACCCGGCTGGTCGGGATCGGCTACGATCTGCGCTCCGGCGCGTGGTCGCTGTCGCGCGATCTTGCGGTCAACTACATGCTGACGGCCGAGAAGCGGTGAGGCCCCTCACCCCGGCCCTCTCCCCGCACGCGGGGAGAGGGAGGGACCCGCCGCGAAGCAGCGGGAGGGTGAGGGGCAGAAGCCGACGAAGCGCGGCCGTTTTGTCAATTGTCGGTCGGCGAGACCCACGGGATGCGGCGGACGCCGATCCCTTCCTCGGCCAGTTCGCGCGACTCTTCCTCGGTCGCCTCGCCGTAAATGCCGTGCGGATCGACCTCGCGGTAATGGATGCGGCGCGCCTCCTCGGCAAAGCGGTCGCCGACATAGTCGCAATTCGCCTCGACCTGCCGGCGCAGTTCGACCAGCGCCGCCTTCACTTTGACCGGATCGATCTCCCGCTGCACGGCCTCGCGCGAACGGTTGAGCCGGGGCGCCATGACCGCCTTTTCAACCGTCGTGTCGCCGCAATCGGGGCAGGCGATCTCGCCGGCCTTTTGCTGGGCTTCGAACGTATCGCTGTCGCGGAACCAGCCCTCGAATTCGTGGCCTCGAACGCAGCGCAGCGCAAACACGATCATTGCGGCGACCTCCTGCCGCATTATCTATGCCCGCGCCGGCGGCTTAGCAACGGCATTGGCGCCCCGCGCCCGGTTCGGTAACCCTCTCGGCGGTACAAATGGGCCTTTATGCGACCCGAATCGTTCCCCGCCTGCTCGATCTGGCGATGCGCCAGGACATTCTGCTCCCCTATCGCCGGCGGGCGGTCGCGGAAGCCTCCGGAGCGGTGCTCGAAATCGGCGTCGGGTCGGGCCTCAATCTGCCCCTCTATGGCGCGGCGGCGGCGTCGGTTTGCGCCGTCGAGCCGTCCCCCGAACTGCTGCGGATGGCGCGGCGGCGGCGCGAGACGGCGCGGCCGCCGGTGCTGTTGCTGCGCGGCCGCGCCGAACATCTGCCCTGCCGCGACGGCGCCTTCGCCACAATCGTCTCGACCTGGACGTTGTGCTCGATCGCCGACCCGTTGCGCGCGCTCAAGGAGATGCGGCGCGTCCTCGCCCCGGGCGGCCGCCTCGTCTTTGTCGAGCATGGCCTCGCTCCCGAAGCGCGGGTGGCGCGCTGGCAGCGGCGCCTGACCCCGCTGTGGCAGCACCTCGCCGGCGGTTGCCGTCTCGACCGCAACATCGCCGCGCTGATCCGCGCCGCCGGCTTTGCCGTCGGTGCGCTCGACACCGGATATATGAAGGGGCCGAAGGTCATGACCTTCCTGTACCAGGGCTGGGCCGAGGCATGAGCGCGGCAAGGCTCTGCGCGCTCGCCGCGGCGGCGCTCGGCGGCGCCGGTCTTGCCGTCGCCGCCCATGCCGCCG
>DATFCQ010000262.1:0-10467 GCA_035252905.1 Allostellaceae bacterium
CTCGTAGGGCGGAAAAGCGAAGCGCATTCCGCCGCTCTGGCATTGCAAGGGCCGATCCATGGACGACACCCGTCTCGTCGGCGGCAGCGAGGCCGACCGCCGCCGTCTGTTGCAACGGCTCGATGAATATCTCGACATCAATGGCCGCTTCGACTGGGTCAAGCTCCAGGAGCTGTGGAGCCGTTCCGAGGATTCGCTGTATTTCAATCTGAACGGCCAGACCTACACGGGGCGCGAGCATTGGACGCGCCTGTGGCAGTATTATCAGGGCAATGTCGCCAGCAGCTATTGGACGCCCTACGACGTCGGCGGCATCGTGGCGGATGAACTTGCCGTGATCTGGTGCCATCGCCACACCCGATCGGATTGGGTCGGACAGGAGCCCTCGCCGCAGCCGGGGCGCTACGGCCGGGAGTTCGTGTCGCGGGCGACGATGGTGTTTCACAAGGAAGACGGCGACTGGCGGGTCGTGCATGTGCATTTCTCGCCGGCCAGCGACCTGCCGCGGCCCGGCGGCGTATGAGCGCCCCGCTGCCGCGGCTCGGGGTCAGATTGCACGGCGGCCTCCCTCCGCTCGCCTGCGTCGCATTGGCGGAATGCGCCGAGCAGCACGGGTTTGCGAGCCTATGGTTCGCCGAGAACCCGTTTGTGCGCGGCGCCCTGCCGACGGCTGCGGCCTGTGCCCTTGCCACAAGGCGCCTCGCGATCGGGATCGGCGCCGTCAATCCCTACAACCGGCATCCGACCCTGATCGCGATGGAAGCCGGCGCGCTCGACGAATTGGCGGAGGGCCGCGTCCGGCTCGGGATCGGCTCGGGGATCGGCGCCATGGTGCGGCGGATGGGGTTCGGCTACGAGCGGCCTTTGTCGGCGGTGCGCGAGGCGATCGACATCGTGCGCGCAATGCTGCAGGGCGAGACCGTGACCTTCCAGGGCCGGGTGTTCTCGGTCGCCGGCGCCAAGCTCGGCTACAACCCGCCGCGGCCCGACCTGCCGATCCTGATGGCGGCGATGGGCGACCGCGCCATCGCCTTGTGCGGCGAGATCGCCGACGGTCTGATCATCTCGAACATGTGCCCGCTCGGCTACACCGAGCGGGCCGTCGCGCTCCTGCGCCGGGCGGCGGCGCAGAGCGGCCGGCCGCTGCCCGAGATCGTCCAATATGTCCCCTGCCGGCCCGGCCATGACCGCGCCGAGGCCCGCGAGAGCGTCAAAGGCGCGCTCGGCGAGATGCTGACGTCGTTCTGGCCGACGACCGAGCCGTGGCCGCCCTGGCGCGAGACGATCATCGAGAAGAGCGGCATCCCGCGGGCGGAGGTCGCCGCAGCGCTGACGCGGCTGCGCCGCGGCGAGCCGGCAGCGCAGGTGCTCGACGAGCGCTATGTCGACGCCTTTGCGATCGCCGGGACGGCCGAGGAGTGCCTGGAGCGGGCGCGCGCCTATCGCCGCGCCGGGGTCGGCGAACTGGCGCTGGGCCTTGTCGGCCCCCGGCCGCAGGACGACATCGCCCTTCTCGCCGGCGCCGCTCGGTAAAGAACGGCGGGCCTATTCCGACAGAGCCGGCGGCCGCCGCTGCGCCCAGGGGCAGGCGCGCTCGAACGCGGCGGCGACGCGCAACAGGGCTTCGTCGGCGCCGGGCGGGGCAACGAGTTGGATCGCCAGCGGCATGCCGGCGCCGTCAAAGCCCGCGGGCAGGCTGACCGCCGGATTGCCGGTCAGGTTGAACGGCATCGTATAGGGGTACCAGGCGGCGCGGATGTTCGGGACCGGCTCGTTGTCGATCACGATCGGACTGAAGAAATCCTGGTCGATCGGCACCGCGGCGCGCGACAGGGTCGGCATCGCGACGATGTCGCAGACGTCGAACCAGGATTGGACCTGCCGGTAGAGACGGGTGCGCTGAAAGATCGCGTCGTACAATTCGGCGGCGGAACACTCGGCGATGCGGTCCATCTGCCGCACAAAGGTCGGGCACATGATGGCGCGGTGCCGCTTCAGGTGATGGCCGAACTGCGCCATCCGATAGGCGCCGTTGACGGCAAACCAGACCCGTTCCGGGTTCTCGAACGGCGCGGTCAATTCGTCGATGTCCGCACCGAGACCGGCGAGCGCCTTGAGCGCGGCCTCGCAGGCGGCCAGGACCTCATGGGCGACGGCGGTGTTGCCGAGGCGGGGCCGCCAGCCGATGCGCAGGCCCGAGAGCGACCCTTCGCTGCGGGCGGCGGCGACGAAATCGGGCCTGTCGCGCGCGGTGGTCAGCGGGTCGCGAGTGTCGGGCCCGGCCATCGCCTCCAGCATCAGCGCCGTGTCGAGCACCGTGCGCGTCATCGGCGTGATAGTGGAGATGTTGCCGAACCCGTCCTGGGCATATTCCTGCGGCACCCTGCCCAGCCCCTGCTTGAACCCGACCACGCCGTTGCAGGCGGCCGGGATGCGCGTCGAGCCGCCGCCGTCGGTCGCCACCGCGATCGGCACGAGACCGGCGGCGACGGCCGCCGCCGAGCCGCCGCTCGACCCGCCGGAACTGCGGTCGGCACGCCAGGCGTTGCGGGTGCGGCCAAAGAGCGGCGCCTCGGTCAGGCATTGCTGGCCGAATTCCGGGGTTGTGGTCTTGCCGACGACGATCGCCCCGGCGCGCCTCAGGCGCGCGACCGCCACGGCGTCCTCCTCCGGCACGTGGTCCTTGAAGATCAACGAGCCCCAGGTGGTGCGGATGCCCGCGGTCGGGACGAGGTCCTTGACCGCCAGCGGGACGCCGTGCAGCGGTCCGAGGGAGGCGCCGCGCATCACTGCCGCTTCCGCCTCTTTGGCGGCCGCCATCGCGGGCTCGGCGGCGATTGTGATGAAGGCGTTGAGCGTCGGCTGGCTCGCTGCGATGCGCGCGAGCGCCGCCGCCGTGACCTCGACCGGCGAGACCTCCCGATTGCGGATCAGAACCGCCAATTCGGCGGCCGAGGCGAAGGCGAGATCGGCCATGGCCTTTCCTGTCGTGGTTTGGGAAGATCCTACGAGCGCGCAGCCGTGATGTCAGCCTGGCAAGGGAAAATCCTGTTATGAAGGTCGGTCTGTTCGTCAATACGCAGTTCCCCGATGGCTTCACCCTTGCGGAACGCGTCCCGGAGATGATCCAGCAGGTGCGCGCGGCGCGCGACGCCGGCTTTGCCTCGCTGTGGTTCCCGCATCACTGGCTGACCCGTCCGATGCAGATGCTGCAGATCACGCCGGTCCTGGGTTATGTCGCGGCCCATGCCGAGGGCATGACGATCGGGCCGAACATCCTGATCCTGCCGCCGCTCAATCCCGTGCATGTCGCCGAGGAGGCCGCCACGCTCGACATCCTGACCGGCGGCAAATACATCCTCGGCGTCGGCCTCGGCTACCGGCGGCCGGAGTTCGACGCCTTTGGCGTCCCCCTCGCCGAGCGGGCGCCGCGGTTCAGCGAAAGCATCGCCCTGATGCGCCGGCTGTGGACCGAGGCGCGGGTCAGTCACAAGGGCCGCTTCTATACGGTCGACGATGCCGGGATCGGCGCCATGCCGGTGCGCCCGGGCGGACCGCCGCTCTACATCGCCGGGCAGGCCGACGTCTCGGTCAGACGCGCGGCGCGGATCGGCGACGCCTGGCTGATCATGAACACCGGGCTCGACAAGGTGGGGCCGCTGATGAAGACCTATCGCGCGGCTCTGCAGGAGTACGGCCGCACGCCGGTCGAATTCCCGATCACCGTCGAATGCTATGTCGGCGCCCGCCACGCCACGGCGCACGAGGAATGCCGGGAGCCGCTGGAATACAAGTACAACGCCTATGCCTCATGGGGAATGGAGGCGCGCGGCTCGGCATCGTTCGCGGATTTCGCCCGCGACCGCTTCATCATCGGCGACAAAGGCTCGGTCAAGGAGGAGATCGCGCGCTACCGCGATCTGCTCGGCGTCGACCACTTCATCATGCGCTGCCAGTGGCCGGGGCTGCCGCAGGAGCAGGTCTTGGGCTCGATCCGGCGGCTTGGCGAGATTTTCGGGTAATACCGCATCTCTCTGATCGGAACTTGCACGGCTCACCTCCTCACCCCAGCCCTCTCCCCGCGCGCGGGGAGAGGGCTGGGGTGAGGAGCGGCGGCATGCGGAAAGGCGCGGTCTTGAGACCGTCGGCCTTGCCGAAAGGATCGATTTGGGCCAGTTTCCGCTCGAGTCGAAATTCCGTACCGGGGAAACCCGGCGAAGAGGGTGCAGGGAATGGACGCCGCCGAGCCGCAGGTCACGACCGTCGATCAGCTCAGGACGCTCTATGCGCAGCCTTCGGAGCGCGCGCTCAGAAAAGAGATCGATCGTGTCGATGCGGTCGGGCGCGCCTTCATCGCCGCTTCGCCGTTTCTGGTCCTGGCGACCGGAAGCAGCAATGGGCTCGACTGCTCGCCCAAGGGCGACAGGCCCGGCTTTGTCCAGGTGGCGGATGACGGCCTCACCGTGCTGATCCCCGACCGCCGCGGCAACAACCGGATCGACAGCCTGAAGAACCTGGTCGAAGACCCCCGCATCGGGTTGATCTTTTTTGTGCCGGGCGCGAACGAGACCTACCGCGTCAACGGCCGCGCCCGGGTCAGCACCGACCCGGCCCTGCGCCGCCGTTTCGCCGTCGACGGCAAGGAGCCGGCGACAATCATCGTCGTCGCGGTCGAGCAGGCTTTCCATCATTGCCCCAAGGCGCTCGTCCGCTCCGATTTCTGGCAGGCGGGGAGCCGCGGCCGCCCCAAGGACGTTCCGACTTTGGGAGATTTCGCCGCCGCGCGCACCCCCGGCACCGACGGCGCCGCTTACGATGCCGACTACGCCCGGCGCGTGTCGAACGAACTCTACTGATCGCGGCGTTCGTCCTGCCCGGACCCCACTCTCGAAGGGTGAACGACATGACCGCATCGGAGATGACAGACGGCTTCCACCTCGTGGTGGACGCCCTCAAGCTGAACGGGATCGACACGATCTATGGGGTCGCCGGCATCCCGGTCACCGACCTGTTGCGCCTGGCACAGGCGGAAGGGATCCGGTATTTCGGCTTCCGGCACGAGCAGTCGGCCGCGAACGCGGCCGCGATTTCCGGCTTTCTGACCCGGAAGCCCGGCCTCTGCGTCACGGTTTCGGCCCCGGGCTTTCTGAACGGGCTGGTCGGTTTGGCCAACGCCACGACCAACTGCTTTCCGATGATCATGATCAGCGGGTCGAGCGACCGGGCGATCGTCGATCTTGAACAGGGCGATTACGAAGAACTCGACCAGTTGAACGCCGCCAAGCCCTATGCCAAGGCGGCCTACCGCGTCAACCGGCCGCAAGACATCGGCATCGGCGTCGCGCGGGCCATCCGCGCCGCCCTGTCCGGGCGCCCGGGCGGCGTCTATCTCGACCTGACGGCGGAGGTGCTCGGCGCGACCCTCGACGTCGAGACGGCAAAGACATCACTGGTCAAGGTCGTCGACCCGGCGCCGCGGCAGGTTCCGGCCCCGGACGCGATTACGCGCGCCCTCGATCTGTTGGCGACGGCCCGGAACCCGCTCGCCATTCTCGGCAAGGGCGCGGCCTATGCCCAGGCGGACGAGGAGATCCGCTCGTTTATCGAGACGACCGGCATGCCGTTCCTGCCGATGTCGATGGCCAAGGGCCTGTTGCCCGACGATCACCCGCAATCCGCCGCCGCCGCCCGCTCCTATGCGATCGGCAACGCCGATGTGGTGATGGTGATCGGCGCGCGCCTCAATTGGCTGTTGTCGCACGGCAAGGGCCCGCTGTGGTCGGAGAAGACGCGCCTTGTGCAGGTGGACATCGCGCCGACCGAAATGGACAGCAACCGGCCGATCGCCGCGCCGGTTGTCGGCGACATCAAATCCGCCCTTGCGGCGTTCAATGCCGCCCTCAAGCCGGGACAGATCACGCCGAGCGCCGAGTGGCTCGACGCGATCAGGAAGCGCAAGCAGCAGAACGTCGAGCGCATGGCGGCGCGGCTCAACGCCGATCCGAGCCCGATGAACTTTTCCAGCGCCCTGCGCGCCGTCCGCAACGCGCTGGCCGCGCGGCCGGACGTCTATGTCGTCAACGAGGGCGCCAATACGCTCGACTTTGCGCGCAACATCATCGACATGCATGAGCCCCGCCGGCGCCTCGACAGCGGCACCTGGGGGGTGATGGGCATCGGCATGGGCTACGCAATCGGCGCCGCCGCGGTGACCGGCAAGCCCGTCGTCGCCATCGAAGGCGACAGCGCGTTCGGTTTCAGCGGCATGGAGGTCGAAACGATCTGCCGGTACCAATTGCCGGTGGTCACGATCGTCTTCAACAACAACGGCGTCTACCGCGGCGACCCGGTCGGCAACCCGTATTCGCCGACCGGCCTTATCCGGGACGCGCGCTACGACCGGATCATCGAGGCGTTCGGCGGCGCCGGCTACCATGTCACCGACACGCCCAGCCTGACCAAGGCTTTGAGCGAGGCGCTCGCGGCGGGCAAACCCGCACTGATCAACGCCGTCATCGACCCGGGGGCCGGCACCGAGAGCGGCCACATCCAGAACTTGAACCCGAGGAGCGCCCTCACCGACAAGAAGTGACAGGGCGGGCGAAACCCTTTATCGCCGCGTCCGGCCGAACTATCTTGCTGTGTATCGCGACACCGCTCCGACGATCGGATTCCGATGCAGCCCCACAGCTCGATCCTTGACGACACAATTGCGGCCATCGGCGCCATTCTCGGTTCCGATCTCGATCGGATCACGGTCGACCGCGCCGTCGTCGGGCTCTTCTTTACCGGCGTCAAGCTCGACAACGGCAGCGCCGGCGCCAGCGCGACGCCGATCAAGACGATCCCCGAAGCGGTGTGCTGCCCGAGTTCGGCAATGGCGATGCCGTTTCCCGGCAAATTGCGCGGCCGGCGCGCGGTCGACCTCGCGCGCGAGGCGCTCTCTTCCCACGGCATCCGCCGCGCGATCGGCATCGCCGCCGTCAACGCCCTGGCCGAATGCTGCTGGCAGCGGCGGCCGCATCCCGATGTCGAACTGCGCCCCGGTATCGACGCCTTTGATGCGACCGACATCCGCCAGGGCGACAGGGTTGTCGTGGTCGGCGCCTTTGTCCCGTTTCTGAAGGAGCTGAAGCGCCGCGGCCAGCCCTTTCTGGTGCTCGAACAGGACCCGGCCACGTTGAAGGCGGACGAATTGCCGTTCTTCCGCCCGGCCGAACAGGCGGCCGCAATCCTGCCTGAGGCCGATGTCGCGCTGATCACCGGCGCGACCCTCGTCAACAACACGCTCGAGGATTTATTGGCGCTTGCGCCCCGGGCGCGCATCACGGTCGTCGGGCCGACGGTTGGGATGCTCCCCGACGCCTTTCTCGCCCGCGGCGCCGACGTGTTGGGCTGCGTGCGGATCACCGCGCCCGACCCGTTCCTCGACCTGTTGGCCGAGGGCGGATCGGGCTATCATTTCTTCGGCCGCTCGGCGCAGAAGCTCGTGCTTGTCCGCCGATCCCCGGGGTCGATGCGACACCCGCAGCTTCTGTCGGCCTGAAAGGCTTCCGCGAAATTGGCGGAATGCGCTGCGCTTTTCCGCCCTACACCGGACCGTAGGGCGGAAAAGCGCAAGCGCATTCCGCCGTTTCCTGTCAGAGCCCCGCCTGGGTGACGAATTTGGTATTCAGATAGGCTTCGATCGCCTCCGAGCCGCCCTCGGAGCCGTAGCCCGAATCCTTGACCCCGCCGAACGGCACCTCGGGCAAGGCGAGGCCGTGGTGATTGATCGCGATCATGCCGGTCTCGACCGCCGCGGCGATCTCGCCCGCGGTCTTGGCCGAGCGGGTATAGGCATAGGCGGCCAATCCATAGGGCAGGCGGTTGGCTTCGGCGACGACCTCGTCGAAGCTGCCGAACGGGGCGATCACCGCCACGGGCCCGAACGGCTCCTCGTTCATGATTCGTGCCTCCTTCGGCACCTCGGTCAATACCGTCGGCTCGAAGAAATTGCCCTTGTTGCCGATGCGATGCCCGCCGGCGCCGAGCCGGGCGCCCTTCTGCACGGCGTCGCCGACAAAACTCTCCATCGCGGCGATGCGGCGCGGGTTGGCCATCGGCCCCATCTGCGTCGATTTGTCGAGCCCGTCGCCGACCCGCGCGGCCTTCAAGGCGGTCGTGAACTTGTCGACAAAGGCGTCATAGACCTTTTCCTGCACGAGGAGCCGCGTCGGCGAGATGCAGACCTGGCCGGCATTGCGCAGTTTATTGGTTGACAACAATCTGCTGGCGAGGTCGAGGTCGGCATCCTCGAATACGATCGACGGCGCGTGGCCGCCCAGTTCCATCGTGATCCGCTTCATATGGGCGCCGGCGAGCGCGGCGAGCTGCTTGCCGACCGCGGTCGAGCCGGTGAACGAGACCTTGCGGATCACCGGATGCGGGATCAGGTACTCGGAGATCTCGGCGGGCACCCCGTAGACCAGGTTGATGACCCCGGCCGGCACGCCGGCATCGGCAAAGCAGCGCACCAGTTCGGCCGGCGAAGCAGGCGTCTCCTCCGGCGGCTTGGCGATGATTGAGCAGCCGGCGGCAAGCGCGATCGAGATCTTGCGCACGACTTGGTTGATCGGGAAATTCCACGGGCTGAACGCGGCGACCGGACCGACTGGCTCCTTGACGACGAGCTGATAGACGCCCTCGGCCCGGGCCGGGATGACCCGGCCATAGGTGCGCCGCGCCTCCTCGGCGAACCAGTCGATGACGTCGGCGCCGGCCAGGGTCTCGCCCCGCGCCTCGGCGAGCGTCTTGCCCTGTTCGAGGGTCAGGAGAGGCGCGATCGTATCGACCCGCTCGCGCAGCAAATTCGCCGCCTTGCGCATGATCTTCGAGCGGTCGAAGGCGGACATCTTGCGCCAGGTGCGAAAGCCCTTGTCGGCGGCTTCGAGCGCACGGTCGAGATCGCTTCTGTCGGCATGGGCGACAGTGCCGATCTGCTCGCCGTTCGCCGGATTGACCACCGGCAAGGTGCGGCCCGCGGCGGCCTTTGCCCATTCTCCGTCGATGAACAGGGAAACGTCGGAATACATCTCTCTCCTCCTCAAAGCACGGGTTGCCTCTTAAGATGGGGACGGACAGGCGCCGGGACGATCGGGGTTTCCGGCCATGCCAGAAGGGGGAAGAGCGATGCCGATCGTCGATTCACAGATCCATCTTTGGGAAAACGCCAGGATGTCGCCGCAGCACCGGCAGATCCCGACCTATTCGATCGACGACGCCTTGAAGGAAATGGCGGAGGCCGGGGTCGATGCGGCGGTGATCCATCCGCCCAGCACGCTCGGCGAGGCGGTCAACACGCTGGCGGTCGAGGCGGTGCGCCGGCACCCCGACAAATTCTGCATCCTCGGGCATTTCGACCTTGAGAGCCCGGACCGCGAGACCATCGTCCGGAACTGGCGGCAGCGGCCGGGGATGCTCGGCTTCCGCTTCACCTTCAACCAGCCGCACCAGCAGAGCTGGTGGACCGACGGCTCGCTCGACTGGTTCTGGGCGGCCTGCGAGCGGGAAAAACTGCCGGTCGGACTGTTGGCCGGCGGGCACATGACGGCCCTCGACCGGATCGCCGCGCGCCATCCCGGGCTCAAACTGCACATCGACCATTGCGGCCGCGGCGGCGGGGGCGGCGCCGGGAAGGACGACGCCGCCTTTGCCAATCTCGGCGAGATGCTGGCCCTCGCCAAATACCCCAATGTCGCGGTCAAGCTCTCGGGCGCGCCGAGCTATTCGAGCGAGCCCTATCCCTACCGCAACATCCACAAATACCTGCGCCAGATCTACGACGCCTTCGGGGCAGAGCGCTGCTTCTGGGGCACCGACATCACCCGCATGCCCTGCTCGTACCGGCAATGCGTGACGATGTTCACCGAGGAGCTGCCCTGGCTCCAGGGCCGCGACAAGGACCTGGTCATGGGGCAGGCGATCTGCGACTGGCTCGGCTGGAAGCGCCCGGCCTGACCGCGGCCGAGCGCCCGGTCCTCAAGCGACGTGCAATACCGCCTTGCCGGTGAATTCGCGGTCGATCAGGCGGCGGGCGATCGCGCCGATCTCGCTCCATGGGGCTTCGACCGCGACCTGCGGCCGCAATTTCCCGGACGCGATCAGCTCGGCGAGCAGAGCGAGGCCGATGCCGGCCCGCTCAACGCTCATCAATTCGTGGAACAAGGTGAGCCCGTAGAGCCGGACCCCGCCGGTCGCGAAGAAGTCGCGGCTCGAGAAGGTCGCCTGCGCCGCTTCGGAGACCCCGAAGGCCACGCAGGTGCCGCCCGGCTGCAGCATGGCGAGCGCGGCGGCGAGCGCAGTGCCGCCCAATGAGTCGAGGATCAGCCAGAACGGCCCGTGCGGCCCGGCGGCGGCGAGGTCGCGGCCGAGCACGACCCGCTCGCCGCACCACTCGGCGACGGCGGCGCGATGCTCCTCGCGGCG
>DATFCQ010000263.1:0-16225 GCA_035252905.1 Allostellaceae bacterium
CCGCCACTGCTGGCGGCGGTGCCGACCAGCGCGCCAAAACCGGCGGCCCCGGCGGGCGGGACCGAGGTCGCCGAGATCCGTTTTCCGGCCGATGCCACCCGCCTTGCCGCGAGCGACCGGCCGATCGTCGCAAAGATCGCCGCGCTCTATCGCCGCCGACCCGGGACGGTCCGTGTTGTCGGCTTTGCCGGGAGCGGCGGCGGCGCGGAGCGGCAGCTCGCCAGTTTCCGCGCCGCGCTCGACCGCGCCCAGGCGGTCGCCGCCGCCCTCAAACAGGCGGGGATTCCGGCGGCCAAGGTCAAGACCGAGGCGGCTCCGGCGGGAGCGGATTCGGGAGCCGCCCGCGCCACAATCCTGTTCGAGCCCTGAACGGTCGGAGGGGAAGCGCGGCCCCCGTCAAAATTGTCGAAAACTTGCGGCGCCGAGGCTACAAAGAGGCGGAGAGCCGCCTCCCGCGGCTGTCCGAACCGTCTCCGCATCCTTCTGTCCGGATTGCCGTCGTGAAACCGCCGCTCAAAATTGCCGTCGCGGGCCTGGGCACGGTCGGCGGCGGCACGTTGCAACTGGTGCAGCGCCAGGCCGAGCTTCTCGCCGCGCGCGCCGGCCGCCGCCTCGTCGTCGCCGCGGTTTCGGCGCGCGACCGCCGCCGCGACCGCGGCGTCGAACTGTCCGCGGTGCGCTGGTACGAGGACCCGGTGGCGATGGCCGCCGACCCGGAAATCGACATCGTCGTCGAGGTGATCGGCGGCGCGGACGGCGTCGCCCGCCAGATCGTCGAGACCGCGCTCGACCACGGCAAGCACGTCGTCACCGCCAACAAGGCGCTGATGGCGCATCACGGCACGCAGCTCGCGGCGCATGCCGAGGAGCGCGGCGTCGCGCTCTGCTTTGAGGCCGCGGTGGCCGGCGGCATCCCGATCATCAAGGCCTTGCGCGAAGGCCTCGTCGGCAACCGGGTGAAGCGCGTCTACGGCATCCTCAACGGCACCTGCAATTACATCCTGACGACAATGCGCGAGAGCGCGCACGAATTCGCCGAAGTCCTGGCGGAAGCGCAGAAGCTGGGCTATGCCGAGGCCGATCCAAGCTTTGACATCGACGGCATCGACGCCGCCCACAAGCTGGCCATCCTGGCCAGCGTCGCCTTCGGCCGCGCGGTCGATCTCGACGGGGTCTATGCCGAGGGGATCCGCCACGTCTCGCGGCTCGACATCGATTTCGCCGAGGAACTCGGTTATCGCATCAAATTATTGGGCACCGCGCGCCTGACCGAAGAGGGGTTGGAGCAGCGCGTCCATCCGTGCATGGTGCCGCGCGCGACGCCGATCGCGGCGGTCGAGGGCGTCTACAATGCCGTCGTCGCCGAGGGCGACTTTGTCGGCCGGGTGGTCTTGCAAGGGCGCGGCGCGGGCGCCTTTCCGACCGCCTCGGCGATCGTCGCCGACCTCGTCGACATCGCCGCCGGCCGGCATGCGGCGCCGTTTGCGGTGCCGACCGGCGAATTGAAGCCGATCCCCGGCGTGCCGATCGAGCGGCACCAGGGCGCCTATTACATCCGGCTGATGGTGGTCGACCAGCCGGGCGTTATCGCCGACGTCGCGGCGGCCCTGCGCGACGAGCAGGTCTCGATGGAAGCGATGATCCAGCGCGGCCGCGCCCCCGGCGAGGCGGTGCCGGTGGTGATGACCACCCATGTCACCGTCGAGGCGGCGATGCGCCGGGCGCTCAACCGGATCGAGGCGCTCGATTCGGTGCTCGAACCGCCGCGCATGATCCGCATCGAGGATTTTTAGGGTATAATATAGAAATTAAATTAACTCACCGCAGAACCGTAGGATGGGTTGAGCGGAGCGAAACCCATCCTTTTCTGCCCCGGTGGCGGGTTTCCCCCGGCCTTCGCCGGGGTCAACCCACCCTACGGCGCCTCCGCGGTGAACAACGGGTCAGGCAAAAAGGAGGAAACCGTGGCCGAGACTTCGCGAATGGACCGCAACCTCGCGCTCGAAGCCGTGCGCGTGACCGAGGCGGCGGCGCTGTCGGCCTCGCGGCTGATGGGGCGCGGCGACGAGAAGGCGGCCGACCAGGCCGCGGTTGATGCGATGCGCGATGCTCTCAACAGCCTCGCGATCGCCGGCACCGTCGTCATCGGCGAGGGCGAGCGCGACGAAGCGCCGATGCTCTATATCGGCGAGACGGTCGGCACCGGCAACGGACCGCCGATCGACATCGCGCTCGATCCGCTGGAAGGGACAACGATCACCGCCAAGGGCGGCGCCAACGCGCTGTCGGTCATCGCGATGGCCGACGAGGGCGGCTTTCTGAAGGCGCCCGACGTCTATATGGACAAGATCGCGGTCGGCGGCGGATTGCCCGAGGATCTCGTCGATCTCGACGAGACCCCGGCGACCAATCTGAAAAACCTCGCGCGGGCCAAGAAGGCGGAAGTCTCCGACCTCGTCGTCTGCATCCTCGACCGGCCGCGCCACGCCGAATTGATCGCCAAGGTGCGCGCCGCCGGCGCCCGCATCATGCTGATCTCGGACGGCGACGTCAGCGGCGTCATCGCCACCTCCGAGCCCGAGACCGGGATCGACATGTATGTCGGCTCGGGCGGAGCGCCCGAGGGCGTCCTGGCGGCGGCGGCCCTGCGCTGCATCGGCGGCCAGATGCAGGGCCGGCTGTTGTTCCGCAACGACGACGAGCGCACCCGCGCGCACCGCCTCGGCGTCACCGATCTCGACCGCAAATACAAGCTCCACGAACTGGCCTCGGGCGACGTCATGTTCGCGGCGACCGGCGTCACCACCGGGACCATGCTGCGCGGCGTGCGGCGGTTTGCCGGCGGCGCGTCGACGCATTCGGTGGTGATGCGCTCGAAATCGGGCACCGTGCGCTACATCGAGGCGCGCCACGACTTCACCCGCAAGCAGAGCTTCGCCCCGTTCGCGCGCTGAGAGTCACGGAAAAGTGAGTAAATTACTTGTCGTCTCGGCGAAGGCCGGGACCCACTTCTCCGCTGCTCGGAACTTTCAAGCGGTAGTAACGCCATACCAGTCATCACTCGGTCGTGCTGCGGAAAGGTGGATCCCGGCCTTCGCCGGGATGACGAGAAAAGGGGCGGCGACGGGATTCTTTCACAACCTCATTCGCCCTCGCCGGGGTGTCGGTTGAATGGATGGCGTGATGGAGGCCGCGTTTGCCGTCGAGCGCTCGGTGTGCGGCCGCCGCTGGCGGCTGCGCCCGGGCGGCGAGGCCGAGGGCGAGAGGCTCGCCTTTCGTCTCGGTCTGCCGGAGATCGTCGCGCGGCTGTTGGCGCAGCGCGGCGTCGACGGCGACCATGCTCCGGGCTTTCTCGAACCGCGGCTGCGCGACTATCTGCCGGAACCGCTCTCATTGCGTGATATGGAGCGGGCGACGGCCCGGCTCGTCGCCGCCATAGAGGGCGGCGAGACCATCGCCGTGTTCGGCGATTACGATGTCGACGGCGCCACCGCGGCGGCCCTCTTGCTGCGTTTCTTCGCCGCGATCGGGGTCGACGCGCGCCTCTACGTCCCCGACCGCCTCGCCGAAGGCTACGGCCCGAACACGCCGGCCCTGCTGCGGCTGCGCGCGGAGGGCGTGCGGGTCGTCGTCACCGTCGATTGCGGCACCACCGCGCATCAGCCTCTGGACGCGGCTGCCGCTGCGGGTCTCGACATCGTTGTCGTCGATCACCATGTCGCCGAGCCGCTATTGCCGCAGGCGGTCGCAATCGTCAATCCCAACCGCCTCGACGAAGAGAGCCCGCACGGCGTCCTGGCGGCGGTCGGGGTCGCCTTTCTGTTGGTCGTGGCGCTGAACCGGGCCTTGCGCCGGGCCGGCTGGTATCAGGAAGGCCGGGCCGAACCGGATCTCCTGGGCTGGCTCGATCTCGTCGCTTTGGGGACGGTATGCGATGTCGTGCCGCTCGTCGGGCTGAACCGCGCCCTCGTCGCGCAGGGACTCAAGATCGCCCGCCGCGGCGCCAATCCCGGCCTCAAGGCGCTCGCCGCCGTGGCCGGGGTCAGGGAGCCGCTCGACATCTATCATCTGGGCTTTGTCCTGGGGCCGCGGGTCAATGCCGGCGGCCGGGTCGGCGCCGCCGATCTCGGCGCCCGGCTGCTGTCGACCGACGACCCGGCCCTTGCCGCCCTATGGGCACAGCGCCTCGACCACTACAACCGCGAGCGGCGCGAAATCGAGGCGCGCACTCTGGCTGCGGCAATCGCCGCGATCGAGGCCGCGCCGCAATCCCCGGTGCTTGCCTTCGCGGCGGCCGAGGACTGGCATCCCGGCGTGATTGGGATCGTCGCCGCGCGCCTCAAGGAGCGCTACCAGCGGCCGGCCTGCGTCGTTGCCGTCGCCGACGGCATCGGCAGGGGCTCGGGTCGCTCGATTGCCGGCCTTCCCCTCGGCCCGGCGGTCATCGCGGCGCGCCAGGAGGGGCTCCTGATCAACGGCGGCGGGCACGCGATGGCGGCCGGTTTCACCGTCGCGGCCGACAAGATCGAGGCCCTGCGCCTTTACCTCGCCGAGCGGCTCGGCGACGGGCTCGATCGCGACAGGCTGGTGCCCGAACTCGTCGTCGACGGCGCCCTGTCTCTCGGCGCGGCGGCGGCCGATCTCGTCCGCCATGTCGCGGCATTGGCCCCGTTCGGCGCCGCCAATCCCGAGCCGCGCTTTGTCTTTGCCCCGGTGCGCGTCCTTCATGCCGAGCCGGTCGGCACCGAACATCTGCGCTGCACGCTTGCCGACCCGCTGGGGCCGGCGCGATTGCGGGCGGTCGCCTTTCGCGCCGCTGCCGGCCCGCTCGGCCGCTTTCTCGCCGAGACGCGCGGGACGGCGATCCAGGTGGCGGGCCATCTGCGGCACGACCTGTGGCGCGGCGGCGACGCCGTCCAGCTGCTGATCGACGATGCCGCAGCCCTGCCGCCTTCGGCATAGCGGCCGCGATCGGTCTTGACCGGCGGCGGCGAAACGAGGATTCAGCTCTTCTTCTTACGGAGTGAGACGCGTGGAGCCGCACGAGATCGCCGAGACGATACCGGGCCGCGAAGAGGCGGAGCACAGACTCGAAGTCGACGACAAATTCCGCAAATTCACCGGCATCTATGTCGGGGTCGTGGCGATGTTATTGGCGATCGCCACTCTGGGCGGGGCCAACGCGACCAAGCAGATGCTGAGCGCCAACATCTCGGCCTCAGACACCTACGCCTATTACCAAGCCAAAATCTTGCGCCAGGCCGCCTTTGAGATCGCCGCCGACCAGATCGACACAATGCTCGCGGCCCAGCCGGGCATGGCGGCGGAGCCGCAGCAGAAGGCCAGGGCGCTGTCCTTGCGCTACCGCAAGGCCGCCGCCCGCTCGCTCAGCGATCCCCAGAGCGGCCACGGCCAGAAGGAACTGCTCGCCAAGGCGCAGGAACTGGAGGCAAAGCGCGCCCGCGCCGAGGAGCGCAACCCGAATTTCGAATTCGCCGAGGCGCTCTATCAGATCGCGATCGTGTTGGGTTCGGTCAGCATCGTCGCCGCCTCGCGCCGGCTTTTGGACCTGAGCGGCGTGCTGGCCACGGTCGCGACATTGTTGACGATCAACGGCTATTTCCTATTGGTGCCGATGCCGTTCGGTTAGGCGAAGTTGGCGGATTACGCTTCGCTCATCCGCCCTACGAAGACAGTATAGGGCGGAAAAGCGCAGCGCATTCCGCCGCCTCTATCAGAGCTTGAAGAACTCGACCGCGTTTTGGGCCCAGATCTTGCGCTTCTCGGGCTCGGGCACGTCGGCGTAGATCTCCTCGACGAGCGGGCGCGAGTTCGGCCATTCGCACTCGATATGCGGGAAGTCGGTGGCGAACATGATGCGGTCGGCACCGACATGTTGGCGCTCCTCGACCGCGACCCGCTCGTATTGCACGCTGAAATAGATGTGCTCGCGCACATACGCGCTCGGCAACGCCTTCAGCGGTTTGAAGCCGAGCTGCTCCTCGGCCCAGCCGAGATGCCGCCGATACCACAAATCGGCGTGTTCGAGCCAGAACGGGACCCAGCCGAGCCGGGTCTCGGCGAAGAACACCCGGAGCTTCGGGAAGCGCTCGAAGGTGCCGGAGAGCACGAGCTGGGAAATGCTGACCGCGGGCGGCAGGCCGAAATTGGTGATCCATTCGAGGAACGGCCGGCGCAGCCGCTGCATGACCGCCGGGACCTCCTTCGGATAGCGGAAGGTCGGCTGGGTCGCGCGCGGGCCGGTGCGGTAGAACTGGACGTGCACCGTGACCGGCATGCCCATCTCGACCGCGGCGGCCCAGAATTTGTCGTCCTCGGGGGTCGGATAGCCCCGGGCAGCGGGGAGCGCGCCGAGCAATACGCCCTTCAGACCGAGCCGGGCGCAATGCTCCATCTCGGCGACGGCGTCTTCGACAGTGGTGATCGGAATGACGCCCATGCCGATCAGGCGGTCGGGGGCGACCGCGCAATATTCCTCGGCGAGCCAGTCGTTATAGGCGCGGATCACCGCCTTGTAGACCTCGTCATGGGCGATGTTGCGCCAGAACACGGGCCCGGCGACCATCGCCGGGAACAGGACCTCGGCGTCGATCCCGTCCCTGTCCTGTTCGCCGACGCGCTGCTCGGGCGAGCCGGTGCCGGCCGCGTCTTCGACCTTGAGGCCGAAAGGCTGCCACTGCCCGGCCGGTCTTCCGGCACGCAGATCGAGAAAATTCGCTTCGAGCAGCGGCTGGCCTTCGATCAACAGGGCATCGCCGCCATCGGGCAGATGCACGGTGCGCGGCGCACGGTCGCGGTATTTCTGCGGCACCCGTCCGGCCCACCGCTCGGGCGGGACTTCAAGGTGCCCGTCGCTCGATAACAGCCTGTATTCTCTCGCCATGCCGGCCTCCCTCGTGGCGAGGCGGATATTAGCGCAACTTCGCCGCCGGCGCGAAGGCCCCTCACCCCAGCCCTCTCCCCGCCCGCGGGGAGAGGGAGGTCTACAGCGCGTTGATGCGCGCGGCGAGGCGGGAGAGCTTGCGCGCGACCGTGTTCTTGTGCAGGACGCCCTTGCCGCTGGCGCGGTGAAGTTCGGGCTGCGCCAAGCGAAAGGCCGACTGCGCCGCCTCCTTGTCGCCGCTCTCGATCGCTGTCTCGACCTTCTTGACAAAGGTGCGCACCCGGCTCTTCCGGGCGCGGTTGAGCGCCGTGCGCTTTTCGGTCTGGCGGAGGCGCTTTTCCGCCGATTTGTGATTGGCCATGGAGCCCGCCCGCGAACAGAGATCGGCGCTTATATCGGCGCGGCAGGGTTTGCGTCAACCCGCGGGAGGCGGCTCAGCGGTGGCGGAAATCGGCCTTGCGCTTGGCGATAAAGGCAGCCATGCCCTCCTTGCGGTCCTCGATCGCAAAGGTCGCGTGGAACACGCGGCGCTCGAAGCGCACCCCTTCGGCGAGCGTCGTCTCATAGGCGCGATTGACCGCCTCCTTGACCATCATCGCCACCGGGCGCGACATCTCGCAGATGCGTTCGGCGACCCTGACCGCCTCGGCAAGCAGATCGGCCGCCGGCACGACGCGGCTGACGAGCCCCGCGCGCTCGGCTTCGGCCGCGTCCATCATGCGGCCGGTCAGGCACAGATCCATCGCCTTGGCCTTGCCGACAAAGCGCGGCAGGCGCTGCGTCCCGCCGGCCCCGGGGATCGTGCCGAGGGTGATCTCGGGCTGGCCGAAGCGCGCCGTGTCGGCGGCGATCACGATGTCGCACATCATCGCGATCTCGCAGCCGCCGCCGAGGGCAAAGCCGGCGACCGCGGCGATGATCGGCTTGCGGCATTGGGCGACCCGCTCCCAGCCGCGGGTGATGAAGTCCTCGCGATAGGCCTCGATATAGGTCTTCTCCGCCATCTCCTTGACGTCGGCGCCCGCGGCAAAGGCCCGCTCATTGCCGGCCAATACGATGGCGCCGATCGCGTCGTCAGCTTCGAAATCGTCGAGGGCGGCGCCGAGTTCGGCGATCAGCGCCGCGTTCAACGCGTTCAGCGCCTGCGGCCGATTCAGCGTGACGAGGCCGACCGGGCCGCGGCGCTCGACGAGGATGTTGTGGTGGGCCCTTTTTTCGCTCATCGGATCGCTCCTCTAGCGTTGCCGCCTGGCACAGAAAAAGGTCGAGCGGCCGGACTGGACGATGCGCCTGACGCCAACGGCGCAGTCGCAATCGGGGCAGGGCGCGCCCTCGCGGCCGTAGACCGCCCAGCGATGCTGGAAATAGCCGAGTTCGCCGTCGGTCTGGACATAGTCGCGCAACGACGAGCCGCCGGCGGCGATCGCCTCCTCCAACACCGCGCGGATCGCCGCGGCGAGCCGGTCGGCGCGGCCGCGGCCGATCGTGCCGGCAAGGCGGCGCGGCGACAGCCGGGCGCGGTAGAGCGCCTCGCAGACATAGATGTTGCCGAGCCCGGCGACGATCCGCTGATCGAGGAGCGCGGCCTTGATCGGGGTCAGTTTGCCGGCGAGGGCGGCGGCGAGATAAGGCCCGTCGAAACCGGCTTCGAGCGGCTCCGGTCCCAATTCGGCCAATAGCGGGTGCCGCGCCGCCGCAGTGCGGGTCGTGTAGTCGAGCAGGCCGAAGCGGCGCGGGTCGTTGAAACGGATGACCGTGCCGTCGTCGAGCGTCAGCACGACATGGTCGTGACGGGCGGCAGCGCGCGGCGCCGTCTCGGCGGTGATGCGGCCCGACATGCCGAGATGCAGGATCAGCACGCCGTCGTCGCCGATCTCGATCAGGATGTATTTGCCGCGGCGGCCGAGGGCGCCGACAGGGGCGCCGGAGAGGCGCTCGGCGAGATCCGGCGGAAACGGCCGGCGCAGATCGGGGCGGCGCAGTTCGGCGCAGAGGATGTGCCGACCGGTCATGGCGCGCGCAAGGCCGCGCCGGATCGTCTCGACCTCGGGAAGCTCGGGCATCGTTCGGACGCGGTTGCGCTCAAGTGCCACGCCATCGGGCCGCCGTGGCGCGGGCGGCCCACTCTCGGCTATCTTCCTGCCCGATGACGGGCGAGGACACAAGCGGCGAGACCGATTTCGGCTTCCGCCGCATCCCCGAAGCGGAGAAGGCGCCGCTTGTGCGTGCGCTGTTCGACAGCGTTGCGTTCCGCTACGACCTGATGAACGACCTGATGAGCGGCGGCATCCATCGGCGATGGAAGGCCGAGATGGTGGCCGCGCTGAAGCCGCGGCCGGGCCAGCGCCTGATCGACGTCGCCGGCGGCACCGGCGACGTCGCCTTGCGCGCGCTCCCCGCTTTGGCGCCCGAACGGGGCGGCGGCGCGGTCGTCTGCGACGTCAGCGAGCCGATGCTGGCGAAGGGCCGCGCCCGCGCGATCGACCGCGGCTTCATGGCCGGGATCGATTGGGTCGGCGCCGACGCCGAGCATCTGCCCTTCGCCGATCGCAGCTTTGACCTCTATACGATCGCTTTCGGCCTGCGCAACGTGACCCGGATCGCCGCGGCGCTCGCCGAGGCGCGGCGCGTATTGAAGCCCGGCGGCCGCTTTCTCGCCCTCGAATTCGCCCCCGCGGTGCGCCCGCCCCTACAGCCGCTCTACGATCTCTACAGTTTTGCCGTCGTACCGCTGTTGGGCCGGATCGTCACCGGCGAGGGCGAGGCCTACCGCTATCTCGTCGAGAGCATCCGGCGCTTTCCGCAGCAGAGCGCGCTCGCCGAGATGATCGGCGCGGCCGGGCTCGATCGGGTCAAGTTTCGCAATCTCTCGGGGGGCGTCGCTGCGCTCCATTCGGCCTGGCGTCTTTGAGACGTTCCGCCCTCTGTCGGGGTCGCTGCGGACCGTCCGCAACCTCCTGCGGCTGCTGCGCATCGTGATCACGCTGGCGCGCCACGACGCGCTGTTTCCGCTCGACCGGATCTCCGGGCTGGCGCCGTTCCTGCGGGTCGCGCGCATTCTCGCCCGCCGCCGCGGTCCGGGTGCGCCGCGCCCCGGCGAGCGCCTCGCCGCGGCGCTCGAAGTCCTCGGACCGAGCTTTATCAAGCTCGGCCAGATCCTGTCGACCCGCGCCGATCTGTTCGGCGACGAGATCGCCGCCGATCTGACGAGCCTGCAGGACCATCTGCCGCCCTTCCCCGGCCGCCTGGCGCGGGCCTTGATCGAGACCGAGTTCCGCGAGCCGGTCGCCCATCTGTTCGCCGATTTCGACGACGAGGCGATCGCCGCCGCCTCGATCGCCCAGGTGCATTTCGCTCGCACCGCCGACGGGCGCGAGGTCGCGGTCAAGGTGTTGCGCCCGGGCATCGCCGAGGCCTTCGCCCGCGACCTCGACCTGTTTTTCTGGCTCGCCGCATTGATCGAGCGAGTCCAGCCGGCACTGCGCCGATTGAAGCCGGTCGAGGTCGTCAGGACCCTTGCCGACGTCGTGCAGATCGAGATGGATCTGCGCTTTGAGGCCGCGGCGGCCTCGGAACTGGCCGAGAATTTCGCCGGCGATCCGAGCTTCCGCGTGCCGCGCGTCGACTGGCTGCGCACCGGCCGCACCGTCCTCACCCTGGAGCGGATCAGCGGCATCCGCATCGACGACCGCGCCGCGCTCCTCGCCGCCGGACATCAGATCGGCGATCTCCTCGCCAAGGCGTCGCGCGCCTTTTTCAACCAGGTGTTCCGCGACGGCTTCTTTCACGGCGACCTGCATCCCGGCAACATGTTCGTCGCCGCCGACGGCGCCCTCGTCGTCGTCGATTTCGGCATCATGGGCCGGCTCGACCGCACGACGCGCACCTACCTCGCCGACATGCTGCTGGGCTTTCTGTCCGGCGATTACCGGCGCGTCGCCGAGGTCCATTTCGCCGCCGGCTACGTCCCCTCGCGCCGCTCGATCGACACCTTCACCCAGGCCTGCCGCTCGATCGGCGAGCCGATCTTCGGCAAGCCTCTGCAGGAGATCTCGATCGCCCGGCTGTTGGCGCAGTTGTTTCAGGTGACCGAGCAGTTCGAGATGGAGACGCAGCCGCAACTGCTGCTGCTGCAGAAGACGATGGTCCTGGTCGAGGGGGTCGGCCGGCGGCTCGACCCGGAGGCCAATATCTGGGCGCTGGCGCGGCCATTGATCGAAGCCTGGATGGTCGAGAACCGCGGCCCCGAGGCGCGGCTGCGGCAGGGCATCGAGACCCTGATCGAGACCGCCGAGCGCCTGCCGCGGCTGATCGAGAGCCTGGAAAATCTGGTGACCAACTGGTCGCGCGAAGGGGTCATGCTGCATGCCGAGACCCTGGTCGCAAACGCCGCCCACCGCGCCCGCGGGGTCATCTTCGCCCTGATCCCGGTATGGGCCGCCGCCGCCGCCCTCGTCGCCATCGCCGTCGTGCTCGCGCTCGGGCGGTAGCGGCGGATCGGTGCGGCGAAGATGTCGGCGGAATACGCTGCGCTATTCCGCCCTACGCCTGTCGAGAATATTGTAGGGCGGAATAGCGCAGCGAAGCGGAGCGCATTCCGCCGCTTTTCTGTCAGGGTGTCGGACATTGCGCCGCCGTGGAATTCGGGAGAGCTGGGATATGCAAGCGGATTACATCATCATCGGCGCCGGTTCGGCGGGTTGCGTATTGGCCAACCGGCTGACCGAGGATCCCGGCACGAGGGTGCTGTTGATCGAAGCCGGCGGGCGCGACTGGAACCCGCTGATCCATGTTCCGGCCGGCTTTATGAAGATGCTCGATCACCCGAATCTGACCTGGGGCTTCCGCGCCGAACCCGATCCCGGCACCAATGGGCGCGCAATCGTCTATACGCGCGGCCGCGTGATCGGCGGCTCCTCCTCGATCAACGGTCTCATATACATCCGCGGCCAACCTGAGGATTACGACCATTGGGCGCAGCTCGGCAACCGGGGCTGGGCGTGGGACGATTGTCTGCCTTATTTCCGCAAGGCGGAGCGCTGGGAGGGCGCGGCGAGCGAGGTGCGCGGCAAGGACGGGCCATTGTTCACCTCGAACACCGATCGCCCGCCGATCTGCGCGGCGGTCGTCGAAGCCGGCAAGGAACTCGGTCTCGAATATCGCGAGGACGTCAACAACCTGCCGCCCGGCGCCGGCGACAGCATCGGCTGGTGCCAGCAGACCCGCAGCAGCCGCCGGCGCGCCAGCACCGCCCGCACCTATCTGCGGCCGGCGCTGAAGCGCTCGAACCTCGAACTGGTCACAAAAGCCCTGGTGCACCGCATCCTGTTCGACGGCAAGCGCGCGGTCGGCGTCGAGTTCTCGCGCGGCGGCGCCGGCGGCCCGGTGGAGCGGGCCGAGGCCGGGCGGGAGGTGATCCTGTCGGCGGGCGCGGTCGGCTCGCCGCACATCCTGCAATTGTCGGGGGTCGGCGACCCGGACCATCTGGCAAAGATCGGCGTGCCCGTCGTGCATGAATTGCCGGGGGTCGGCAAGAACATGCAGGACCACTATGTCGCGCGCGTCTCCTATCCCGTCGTCGGCGCCCAGACCGTCAACGAGCGCTCGCGCGGCCTGCCGCTCGCCGGCGAAGTCGTGCGCTGGCTCCTCACCGGCAAGGGCATGATGACCTACAGCCCGTCGATCGTCGCCGCCTCGGTCAAGGTGCTCGAGGAATCGGCGACGCCCGACATGCAATGCACGTTCGCCCCAGGCAGCTTCAAGGACGGCCAGATGGGCCAGTTCGACGACAAACCCGGCCTGACCGCCGGCGCCTGGCAGATGCGGCCGCTGTCGCGCGGTTATGTCATGGCCAAATCGAACCGGCCCGGCGACATGCCGGCGATCAACCCGCGCTATCTGTCGGAAGAGACCGACCGGCGCGCCGTCATCGGCGGCCTGCGCCTGGCGCGGCGGCTTTTCGCCGCGCCGGCGCTGAAGAAGTTCGTCCGGGAGGAGAGCCTGCCGGGCGCCCAGGTCCAGACCGACGACGAATTGCTCGACTATGCGCGGCGCAACGGCAGCACGTGCTATCACGCGAGCTGCACCTGCATGATGGGCCATCACGCACTGGCGGTCGTCGACGACGAGCTGCGCGTGCACGGGCTGGAGCGCCTGCGCGTCATCGACGCTTCGGTGATGCCGGCGGTAACCTCGACCAACACCAACGCCCCGACGATCATGATCGCCGAGAAGGCCGCGGCGCTGATCAAGGGCGCCGCCCGGCAGAGGATGGCGGCATAAAAAAAACCGCCGGCTCCGCCGTCAGGCGAAGCGCGGCATGATTTCGGTCCAGAAGCGCTCGATCGACTTCATCAGCATCGGGTGCGGAAGGAGCGCGTTGTAGGTGTAGCAGAAGATCCAATCGACCGGCTGCCGGCGCAGGTTGGCCTCCAACCCGCGGCTCACCGTGTCCGCCGTTCCGGCGAGGACGTAACCCTCTGCGATCGCCTCCTCGGGGGACACGTAGGCCCCGGTCTTCGGGTCCTGCAATCCCCGCCGGAACCCGAACGGCTCGAACCAGGCGCGGCCGGCGAAGCGGCCGGAGTTGCGCCACAGCGCCATCGCCTCTTCGTCGCTATCGGCAATGATGACGTCGCGCAAGAGCCCCGTTCCGCGGCCTCGCGTCCGGCCCGAGACCTCGGCATAGACGTCGTAGAGCCGGTTCTCGTAGACCGGCAGCATTGCGGGCAGGATCGCCGTCACCCCTTCCTTTGCGGCCCACCGGATCGAGTTTTCCGATGAGGCAAAGGGCAGAAAGAGGTCCGGATAGGGCTTTTGCAGCGGCTTGGGCACGACGCCAACCGAGCGCAGGATCCCGTTCTCGACGCCCTTGCCGTATCGGGCGGTCGTCTCCAATGTCCACGGCGTTTCGCCCGCCGGCACTTTCCAGTACCTGCCGTCGAAGGTCAGCATCTCCTCGGTCCACGCCTTTTTGATGATCTGAAAATTCTCTTCGAAGGCGAGGCGGTTGGCGGCGTCGATCTCGTCGTGCTGGTGTGGCAGGGCGCCGTGAATGCCATGCGTCTGCTGCGCCATGATGTCGACCCAGCGCCGCTGATAGCCGCGAGCGAAGCCGGCGATTGCGCGCCCGCCGGTCATGTGGTCGAGCATCGCGACGTCCTCGGCGACCCGGATCGGGTTCGCCGCCGGCAGCACGATGCCGAGCTGGCCGACGCGGATGCGCTTTGTCTGCATCGCAAAATACAGATCGAGCAGGACCGGGTTCTGCGACACCTCGAACCCCTCGATGTGGAAATGATGTTCGGTAAAACTGACCGAGTCGTAGCCGAGATCGTCGGCCAGTCTGATCTGCTCGCCGAGATCACGCAGCATGCGCTGGTACAATTCCGGACGCATGCCGGCCATCCCGGCCTCGATCTCGGCGCGGCTGCCGATGCTGGGCAGATAGAACAGGGATGCCTTCACAACAGGGCTCCGTTGGTTTGGGATTGGTCCTCATCCCTTGAGCTGTCATCATATAGACGCGGCGCGAATGAGGAGAACCGGCGATGTACGCCTTTCATCTCAAGGACGAGGCGGCGTTCGACGCGAACAAGCATGTGGAGCGCATCCTCGGCCGGGAGGGCCTGGGCGATGTCGCGATCGCCTGCTGGGAGCCCGGGCAGAGGAGCCCCTATCACTGCCACCCGGCGGCGACCGAAATCTATTTCTGCAGCGAGGGCGGGGGGTGGATGAAGACGCCCGAAGGATCGGTCGCGATCGCGCCGGGAAGCTTTGTCGTCCACCCGCCGGGCGAATTGCACGAATACCAGAACGGACCGCAGCGCACCGTCTTGTTCCGTGTCCGCTACGGCCACGACATGTCCGGCCGGACCAAGGAATGGCCGAGCAACCCCGACTGGCGGCCGCGGCCCGAGGACATCGCCTATTTCCGGCAACAGGGCGGCTAACAGCCTGCAGAACCCTCCGGGACGCACGCGCCGCGGCGGCGCGATCGCCGACCGACTGCCCAGCCTGCCATCGCGCGAGGGATTGCGGGCAGGCCGCGCATGATCTGCGAGCCTGTTCCGCCTGTTTTTGCAGGTGAAAAACAGGCGCCGCTGCGGCGGCAACGCGCCGGCCGAGAGCCTTGCGAGAAGCCCCGGGGAGGCCCAACCCTGCCGGTCGCAGCCTGCGCGAATCTGCCCCATCAATACGGTTTTGTCAACAGAAAAATTGCTTTATCCGCACAATGAGGCGCACGAGGCGGACCCATGGGGGCCGGACCCGGACTCCATGCGCACCGGCTTTGGCCAGACAAGCGAGAGCCCGTGTGCATAGGTTCCGGGTTCGCTGCTGCGCCGCGCCCCGAAACGACTGCATTTCGGCATGCCTCCTGCACTCTTCCCTGAGTCCTCTCTTGTCAGTTCCGCCCCTGAGGCAGAGAGGACATATGTGTACGGACTGACGGAAGCTTGCCATGAGAAAAGACGAGGGATGACCGGCGGTTTGCCCCCTCCTGAGCTTGTCGAAGGGCCGGCCCTCCCCCGTGGACACGGGGGAGGGACAGGGTGGGGGCGATAGAGGCCGACAGCCGTTTTCAGCAATCCTGATGCGCCGCAGGCGCTGGTTGGCTGCTTAGCGCCGGTGCGGGGATGACGGAGTTGGAAGGGTCTTGGCGTTTTCGCACAGCCCGACAGCCCCCTATTTGGAGGCCAGCTTGGCGCCGCGCTTCCAGTCTTCGTAGGCGTTCATCAGATCGAAAAACAACACATCGGCGGTGGCCGCATAGCCGGCGCCGTTCAGATGGACGTGATCGGCGAAGGCAAGCGGCGGATCGCGCAGGAACAGGCGATGCATGCTGCAGGGGCCGCCCATCACCTGCGACCAGTCCCAGAAGGCCCAGCCCTGTGCCGCTGCGACGCGCCGCTGGCTCTCGCGCACGGCGGCGAGGTTCGGCGGCTCGTGCCACGCGCAGGAGGAGGGCGCAGCGGTCTCTCCGGCAGTGCAGACGTCCTGCCGCGCCTCGGAACGTGGACAGGAGGGAGGAAGGCGATTGCCGTCGGGCGGTCCCAGAACCAGGATCGCGGCGGCGGGCGCCATCGCCTGCAATACCGCAACATGGTCGCGAAACCGCGCCGCGTAACCGGCGAGGTCGAGCGCGTCGTCGAACCCCTCATTGGTCCCGAACGCCACGATGATGAGGACCGGATCGCTGTCGGCGAGTTCCGCGGCGAGGGTGGCGGGGTTCATCCGGCCCAGGAGGGCGACGGTCGCCCCGATCGTGCCGTGGTTCTCGTAAAGGATCCCGGGCCGGCCGCGCGCGACTCCCCAGCCGAG
>DATFCQ010000264.1:0-17053 GCA_035252905.1 Allostellaceae bacterium
CCCGGTCGAAGCCGAAAGAGCGGACCTAAAGCGCCAGCAGAGGCGCCGTCCGGAGGCCGCCTATCGGGGCGACATCATCCCGGAATGGCGGGCGAAATCATCTCGGAACGCTGGGCGACATCAAATCGGATCGGGGGGCGATATCATTCCGGATTCGTGGGCGACTTCGCCCGGAATCGGCACTGCCACGCGAGCGACGAGGATTGTATCGAGAGGTGCGGCAGCGTGGGCTCAATGCGGCGCCTGATGCGGTGCGACATCTGATCAATCCGATGTCGAGCGAAGATGGACGGATCGCTGTGATCGCTCGCAATCTACCCCGACCGCGCCTGCGCGAGGCCGATCGACAGGCCGCTCGATGAAGAACGGCGGTGCTCCAACCCTGCGTTTTGATGTCGGAGGAGCCGGCTCAGGTCGAGGCGGCACTCAGGCTGATGCTGCGCCGGTGCTCCCACGCCACGATGGAGGCGGGATGGGAGGTTTTTGTAGCGACAGTCGCCCTGTTTTATCGATGCCGCCGGGTGACCGCCGCAGGGGGGGTGCCGGAGGTGTATCCCCGGTCAGCACACGCAGACGGTGGAGGCTCATACGGCGGCCCCTGAGCAAATCCCGATTGCCAATCCATTGCCAGTCGAGAGCGGGAGCCTACTCTCCCGGTAAAGCCGCAACACTATCGCGCACCTGGAATGCCGATGCTTTCATGTCAAGTCGATCCGCAACGCGCGCCTCGTTGCCCTTTGAGGATGGCTGATCGGGCGAACCGAGAGGTGTCCGCGGTTCTGTCGTTCCCATTTTTCCCGCTCGAAAACGGTTGCACCTAGCTCCAGCTATTTGCCTTTAATCTGCCGGAGGTCATCAGCATTTAAGATGTTGCCTTCGAGCAGCCCCTGCATCGGTCCAACCTCGATCCTGTCATCGAGGCCGGCGTCCAGCAAATGACGAGCAGCACAGATCGCATGATCCTTGTGCCTGAAGACCCGCATTACCACAGAGCGACCGCTTTGATAGGAAACATACCACGACACTTCCGAACCTCCTGCTCTCTGCATTTTTCTGGCTCTGTGTTTTACTCATGTGAGGAGGATGAGCAAGTGGCAAGGTTAAGGCATTAACCATTCCCACCAGCCCGGAGCAGGCTTTGACGGGCAAGTCGAAGCCTCTTCCTCTCTCGCAAGCTCAACACCGCGACGCTTGTAGAAACCCTGGCTTTCCCGAGCTGACGATCGGCAACACCGTCCGGAACGGCTCCGCCGCGCTGGCTTCACACTGATCGAGAAGCCCTACCGTCCTACCGGGCTGGCCGCCGCGCTACGATCCGCGCTCGAACCGACCGCCCATCGGCTTGATGCGTGTCCGGCGTCGACAAAGCGCGGAAGGCCAAGTTCTAAAGCCAAGCAACACCGGCAGAGCGCAAGAGCAGGGATATGAGGGTAAAGAGGCCATGCGTGTAATGCGGTTGACGGGGCGGCATGGCCCATCCTTATCATCGTCATTCCGTAGCACCTTCGCTCTCCCGAAACCTGAACCCACTCATAAGCCGCAGGAGGAAACGTGACCCGTCCCCGCGCTGCTGACGACTTCGCCGCGATCCGTGCCCGGATAGAGGAACTCCGCCGGGAGCGCAATCCGGCGCTGCCTTCCGAAGGCCCCCGTCGGATCGGACGTCTACCTGGCATCCTCGACGGCGGCGACGGGCGCCCAACAGGATCAGAACGCGGGCGCGGGGATCGGTTGCGGGGTTTGCCGAGGCGATAGGCGCGATAGGGCTGGCGATAACATAGACAGCGTGGTCCTGAAGAGATGCGACGTCCTCCCTCGCGCGCGTGCGCGGGCTGCGGCGTCAGAGGATCGGAGAGCCCGTGCAGCACGATGCACACCGAATTCCTGGAGTGCTGATCCGCTGGCTGCAATTGTCGCCATGATCGGCAGGAGTTGCCGGCGGCCGATAATCCTGGCGCGGTGCAGCCGATCGCCATATGCACGACGCCGTGTCGAGTCCTACCCCGACAAGGCTATAGGCTGATTTTCACGGCGCTCTCGGGGTGTTTTGAAGCAGGCTGGCTGATTTTTGCAGGGGGGTGCCGCCCTACTACCCCCGGCCAGCGACTGTTGCGCCTAATCAAGCTTTGGCCCGACGCCGAGGCTTGGCGGAACTTTGTCTGCACAATCAGGTTCCAGGGCACGACCGACCACGCGGTCGCCGGGCGCTTCGCCGCGATCCCCGGCTCCGAACTGCACCCTCTATTCCACAACCGGCACGAGCCGACATGAAGCAAGCTTCACCTTGGCGACAACCGCGATCCGGTCTTGCCGCACGTTTTGTGAGGGCAGCGGCGCGGCGGCCGGGCATGGTCGTGCTACTCGCGATCGCCTGGATAGCCGCATCGACAATGCTGGCACCGGCAAGAGCGGAACCGGCGGTTGCCGGCCGCGCTCTGATCGTAACGGACATCCATTTCAACCCGATGGCCGACCCCGCCCTGGTCGATCGCCTGGCGGCGGCCGACCCGCGCGACTGGCCCGGCATTTTCGCCAGCGCGCGGGACAGGAGCCTCGGGCACTATCTCGCCGATACGAACTGGCGGCTGCTGCGCGCGACACTGCGGCAGATGAAAGCGGTCTTGCCGGACCCTGCCGTCGTGCTGATCCCGGGGGACTTTCTCGCACACCAGTTCCGCCGCAAGTTCAATGCCGCGGCACGCCACCATTCGGACGCCGACTACCGTGCCTTTGTCTATAAGACGATGCAGTTTCTGACGGATCAGATCACCGGGGCGTTTCCGGGCAGACCCATCCTGCCGGTGATCGGTAACAACGACTCCGATTGCGGCGACTACCAGGTGGCGCCGGGCGGTCCCTTTCTCGCCGGGACATTGCCGCTGTTGCGCCGGATGCTGGGCGGCGCGGCTGGCGAGGACGTCGGGCGCGACTGGAGAGGCGGCGGCAATTACAGCGTCGTGCTGCCACATTCGCGGGGCCTGCGGGTCATCGTCGTCAATACCGTGTTCTTCTCGCCGGCCTATCGCAACCGCTGTGGCTCTGCCGGCCAGGACGATCCGGGCAAAGCGACGCTCGCTTGGCTGGCGCATCGGCTCGAAGCGGCTCGCCAGGCCGGCGTCAAGATATGGCTCACTTATCACATTCCGCCAGGCGACGATTTTTACGAGACGTTCCGCTCGGGCAAGTGTCCGAAGGCTTTCGTGCCGCTATGGAAGTCGGCCTATGCCGAGCCCTTCTACGCGCTGATGCGGCAGTATGCCGGTATAATTGCCGCCGCCTTCGCCGGCCATCTGCACATGGACACGTTCCGCCTGATCCCCTCCGGTGGCTTCGTCCTGATCACCCCGGCGGTCAGCCCGATCTTCGGGCAGAACCCGGCCTTCCGCACGGTGTCCTTCGATCGGGCAGGCAGGCTACTCGACGAGACCACCTACGATTTGACGAACTTGATGGGGGCCAATGCCAGCCCCACCGGCCCGCCGGCCGACTGGGAGGCAGAATACACCTTCACCCGCGAATGGCACCTGCCGCGTCTCGATCGGGCGAGCCTCGCCCGGCTCGCGCAGCAGATCACCACGGTGCCGGACGCGCGCCGGCGCTGGGAGAAGTACTATACGGTATCGAGCCCGGCTTCCATTCTATTGCGCATCGGCCTCGCCGGGGACTTGACGGATGCTCTTCTATGTGCCCCCGCGCACCTGCTGCCGCAGGACTTCGACCGTTGCTATTGCGGCGCCAAATCCCGATAGGGCTGGCTTCCAGTGGCAATGAAGGGATTGGATGAGAGGGTATGGCAGTTTTGCTGTGCTCGCGTGATCCGGAGTTTGCCGCCATGACCATTGACCGCTACGCGCCGATACCAGACATTGCTGCTGCGCCAGGGTCATGACCCGGTCGATGCGTTCCTCGCTCTCGGTCTTCTGGTATTTTCTATCCCGGCAGAGGTTCGGGAGGAATCATTCCGGCTCGTCGAACATCTGGCGAATTTTCGCCGCGAGACCGGCGAAATTGAAAGGCTTCACGATAAGCTGCACACCGGGATCCAGTCGGCCCTGATGAATGATCGCGTTCTGGGCGTAACCGGTTGTGAAAAGCACCTTTAAATCGTTTCTGAGTTTTCGAGCCTCGTCTGCAAGTTGTCGGCCATTGAATGGTCCAGGTAAACCGATATCCGTGAATAGAAGCTTTATGCGCGTTTCGCTCGCAATGAGGCTCAGCGCAGCATCACCCTCGGTCGCCTCAAATACCTCGTATCCAAGCTCCCGCAGAATATCGGTGGTATAGGCACGCACATCATCATTATCTTCGACGACGAGAATTGTTTCTCGCCCGCCAAGCGGGAGAGGTTGCACAACAGGGGTATCTTCCTGAATGGGGGCTATATGCTCGCGGAGGCGTGGTAGGTAAAGTCGAACCGTCGTGCCTTCGCCGGATTCGCTGTAAATTTTAATATGCCCACCCGATTGCTTGATGAACCCATAGACCTGCGACAGCCCTAAGCCGGTGCCTTCGCCGACCTCCTTCGTGGTGAAGAACGGCTCGAATGCTCTCTCGACGACATCAGGCGGCATACCTATGCCGGTGTCGCTGACAGCGAGCATCGCATATTGGCCGGGAGTCACTTCGGCATTGATTCTCGCATAGGCTTCGTCAAGATAGGTGTTCGCAGTTTCCAGGGTGAGCTTGCCCCCGTCCGGCATCGCATCGCGGGCATTCACGGCCAGATTGAGAATCGCATTTTCAACCTGATTGGGATCGGCAGAGACTTGCCAAAGCCCACCCGCCAATACGGTCTCGATGGTGATGTGCGCGCCAATCGTGCGCCCGAGCAGGTCGGACATTCCCATTATGAGACGGTTCAATTCGACAGGTTTTGGTTCAAGCGGCTGACGGCGGGAATAGGCGAGCAGTCGATGCGTGAGGGTCGATGCCCGTTCCACTGCACGGGCCGCCGCCTCCAGGTAACGACAGAGTCCAGGATCGCTTCCATTCAAGCGCCTCTGCATTGTTTCGATATTTCCACTGATTACTGTGAGTAGATTATTGAAGTCGTGCGCAATCCCTCCTGTGAGTTGTCGAATCGCCTCCATCTTCTGAACTTGACGAAGCTGTTCCTCCATCGTCCTGCGTTCTGTCAGATCGCGGGTGATCTTGGCAAATCCAACAGTTCGGCCTGCATCATCATGAATGGCATTGATGATGACGCTGGCCCAAAAACGATTACCGCCTTTGCGGACGCGCCAACCGTCCATGGCAATCCGTCCGGCACGCCGAGCCGTCGCAAGTGCCTGTTCGGGCACGCCGTTCCGCCGGTCCTCCTCGGTGTAGAAAACCGAGAAGTGCTGACCAACAATCTCGGTCGCTGTGTAGCTTTTGATGCGTTCAGCACCGGCATTCCAACTTATCACAAATCCGTTCTGGTCAAGCCTGAAGATTGCATAGTCGGTGACGCTCTCGACCAGGTTCCGAAACTGCCGCTCGCTCTCGTAAAGCTGGGAGAGTGCATCACGGATTTCTTGAGTTCGAGCTTCGACCCTCTGTTCAAGGGTCTCATTTAACTCTCTAAGATCTGCTTCGGCCCTGCGCCGGCCTCGGATCTCGCGAGACAGGTCAACGATCTTCTGGTTGAGCGCGGCAAAGCTCACGACCGCTTCGCTCTTAGGCCGTGACCGGAGAAGGATCGTCCCCAGGCCGAACTGTCCGGCCGGACGCAAGGCTGCGCCGCTGCATTGGCATTCGAGCGGTTCACCGTTTGCCCTTCGGAACACCAGCGATCCAGGTAGGGGCTGCCTTGTTCCCGCACAGCGTGCGAGATACTCGCGTGCGCGTTCCGGGGGCGTTTCCAGGAGAGCGAAGAGGCTGCTCCCGATCAGACCCTCTGGTGATCCGTCGAAAGCGCGAGCGAAGCGGCCGTTGGGCGCGACGATCAGGCCGTCCGCGTCGAGGATCACAACAAGCTCGGGGAGCGCGTCTAACGTCGCCAACAGTTCCGAGAGCATGCCTACCGCCTGCGAGAAACCGAATGAAGCTACAGGACGAACAAGTCCCTAGCTGCCTGTGCTCCGTTGGTACTCGCGTCCCTCTGCCTTCTCGGCTTCCTCGGTAGGCTTCAGATAGACCACGACCCGGCATTCTGGGTGGCCTTCTGCGATCGTCCGCTGTAACTCGACTTTGCCGTAACCGAGATTTTCAGCCGCGATGTGCCCGAACACGTTCGAGGTCATCATGCACATCGACCGCCGCCCGACGACTTTCTCGGCGAATGGGCAGGCGGTATTCCCGAGGACGATCTTGTCCTCGGTTTCTTCAATGATGAAGAAATTGCCCTGGATACGACGTTTTAGATCAACCAGCACGTCCGCGACTTGTTCCCGCGAGAGGGATGAGACCTCATAGGCTCGGCGGTAATCCTGGTTGATCTGCTCGCTGATTGCCGACCCGACGAGGCTTATGTAGCCGGACGCTTCTTCGATCCCGACCACATCTTCCAGTGCGCCGGCCAACTCCCGGATCAGAGTACGGATAAAAACATCCCGGTCGAGTGGGATTTCGAGTGCTCTGGCAGCAGCGGCGCGATCTTTGCTGTTTCTCATTCAAAACCTCTCTCGCCCAGCAGACAGTATGGCAGATTCTTGTCTCTTTTTGCGATGCGCTGCTAGCCTGTCATTATCCCAGGCCCTAGCGTTCCGCAAACCTCGGCTGCCGGTGCCGCGGAACAGGAAGCCGGATTGGCCGCGAAACGACCTTGTTGCCGCGGGTGCTGGAACCCTTCCTCGATCGGCGCGGTTCTCGGATATGAGCTTATTGCGATGCACAAAAGCGCCGCAGCGCCGACGCGCTCGATCCATCACAATCAGGAATGAATCCTGATGGAGTGCCCATTGAACGGGGCTCAATCACACGCTTCGCACACTCCCGCGAGCCCAGTGCAACGCCACGCAAACGGGTTGCGGACCGGCGCGATCTTCGCGGGAGCGGCGACGGCCCTGGCGGCCATGGCCTTGTGGAACACGTACCGAGCGCGAAAGGTGGAGCGCGAGCATCCGCCCGCGGGACGGTTCGTCACGGTCGATGGTGTCCGGCTCCACTACGTCGAGAAGGGCGAGGGGTCACCGCCGGTGGTCCTGATCCACGGCAATGTCGTCACCGCCGAGGATTTCGACCTCAGCGGCGTGCTCGACCTCGCGGCCGAACGAGGGTATCGCGTTGTCGCCTTCGACCGACCCGGTTTCGGGTACAGCGATCGGCCGCGCCGCGCCACGTGGACGCCTGCGGCGCAGGCCGACCTCCTGCGGCAGACGTTCGTGCGCCTCGGCATTGAGTGCCCGATTGTCCTTGGCCATTCCTGGGGCGCGCTCGTGGCCTTGGCGCTTGCGCTGAACCACCCGGAGGCTGTGCGCGGCCTCGTTCTGCTGTCGGGCTATTACTATCCGACTCTGCGCATCGATGTCCCCTTGGTTTCGCTGGCGGCGATCCCCCTCGTCGGCGACGCGTTGCGCTATACCGTCTTCCCGCTCGTCGGCACCGCGATGCTGCCGCTGAACTTCAGGCTGATGTTCGGGCCTGCCCCCGTGCCGGGTCGCTTCAAAAGGGGCTTTCCGCGCGGCCTGCCGGTGCGGCCGTCACAGCTTCGCGCCGAAGCGCAGGAGAGCGCCTCTATGGTCCCGACAGTGGCAGCGATGCAGGATCGCTATCGGGAACTGCGGATGCCGGTGGTGATCATGGCCGGCGCCAAGGACCGCGTTGTGAATGTCGGCCGGCACGCCATGCGGCTCCATAAGGACATCCCGCAGAGCAGCCTGCGACTGAGCCCCGGTGTCGGGCACATGCTCCATTACGCCGTGCCCGAGCAGGTCGCGGACGCCATCAAGGCGGCGATGGCCGACCACCCCGCGACCGCCGTGCATCACACGGCTGCGGACCTGCATTCATCAGCCGAATAGCCGGTTTCTGGAACGGCTCCATAAGTGAACCGCCCCAAGCCGACTTCCTGTTTCGGCCATGATGGCGCGTGATCAAATTCGGATCAGCGGTCCTAACGCCCAAGCGGCTGCCTGATCGTCATTGGTTCCGCTTGGATTTCCGGATCGGGGTGACATTCCATGACGGCGCCTCCTCGCCACTACGACCGCTAAGAGCCTGCTCAACGGCCGCGGCAAGCTCAACCAGCTTGAATGGCTTTTTGATCACCATGTCTCGGGCAAATGGATCATCGCTGCCTGAGAGATCGTCGTATCCCGTCATGAACAGGATCGCGCGCTCCGGATCGGCCGCGCGGATCCGGGTGGCGAGTTGCCGCCCATTCATCACCGGCATGACGAGGTCGATCAGGACGAGGTCGATGCGATCGTTGTGTCGGAACAGATCCAATGCGACACGTCCGTTCTCCGCCTCAATGACTTGGTAATTCATCGTCTCGAGGGCCTGAACCGTGAGGTTCCGGACGGCTGAATCGTCGTCGACGACGAGAATGGTGGCGGCCTTGCCGTCATGTGAAACCGGCCTGTCCTCGGCGACCATTCGCGGCAGAGACTCTCGGCTTCGCGGCAGGAAGACGGTGACCGTTGTGCCCCGGCCGACGCGTGAATCGATGCGAACCTCACCGCCGGATTGATGAGCGAACCCGAGCACCTGGCTTAAGCCGAGCCCGGTGCCTTGACCGACAGGCTTGGTCGTGAAGAACGGTTCGAACGCCTTCGCGGCCACCTCCTGGGTCATGCCGGAACCGGTATCGCTGACCGAGATGGCGACGTAATCGCGCTGTCCCAGCCCGGAGGGACGACGCGGGTCCGACATCCCGATGTTTCTCGTTGCGACGGTCAGGCGTCCGCCGTGGGGCATCGCGTCGCGACTGTTGATTGCCAGGTTTAGGATCCCAAGTTCCAGCTGGGTCGGGTCGATCAGCACCGGCCAGAGGTCCTTCTCCAGAACCGTCTCGATGCGGATCGTGACTCCGATTGTCTGGAGCAGCATGTCGCCCATGCTCGATACCAGCTCATTTAGGCTGACGACTCTCGGGGCAAGATGCTGTTTGCGGGCAAACGCGAGCAGCTGGCTTGTCAATTTCGCGCCGCGCTCGGCCGCGGTTGCGGCACTGCGCAGGATGCTGAGGAGGCTTTGATCACGCGTACGGAGGCTCGCCAATTCTATGTTGCCGAGCACCGCGGTCAGCAGGTTGTTGAAATCGTGGGCCACGCCCCCGGTCAGCTGCCCGATCACCTCCAGCTTTTGCGTTTGGCGGAAGCCCTCTTCCACCTGTCGGCGCTCGGTGACGTCCCGGATCGTCCCGGCCAGCCGGACAGGATTGCCCTGCTCGTCCCGATACAGCCGACCTTCGGCAACGGCCCAACGGATTTCCTCATTATCCCGCAGGATCCGGGTTTCGAGATGGAACTTGCCGGTGCCGCGTGCCTGGTCGAAGGCTATCTCAAATGCCCGCTGGTCTTCCGGCAGCAGCCGCTCTCCGACGGCGTCGCTCCATCTGGTCAACAACGACACGGACCCTGAGGGCAGATCCCGTTTTGCTGCACCCTCGATCCGATGCTCGGCGAGATCGAGGTGCCATGTCCGCATCTGGGCCGCTTCGAGCGCCATCGTCAGGCTTTCCTGGGCAGCAATCAGACGATTGTTCGCTTCCTGCAGCTGCCGGGTTCGTTCGCCGACCAGTTGTTCGAGACGGCTCGCGGCCTGTTCCCGTTCAGCCAAATACTTGGCGACTTCGTACTGTCGCAGTCGGGCGCGCAACGCCGCCTGCACGGCGCTGACGAGCGTTACCGTTTGAATCGGTCGCTCCTGCAGTGTGACGTTGCGCAGGTTGGCGATCAGCCGCTGTGTATATTGCTGGCGCCTCGGGTTGTCGCGATGGGTCGTCAGGACGATGAATGGGAAGTCGGACCAGGGCGGCTGCTTCTCGACCCATTCAAAAAGACCGGAGAGATCGAGTCCGAGGAAGGCTTCCTCCGCGATAACCGCTGCGCCGGCGCCTGCCTCGAGCTCCGTCCGCAACTCGTCGATGCCGGAACAGGACTTCGCGACAAACCCTGCCTGCTCGATCAGCGCACAGGCGGCGCGGCCGTCCCGACCTGTCGGCGCAAGCACGAGTATACGTTGGCTGTTGCTCAGATCGGGTCCGTGGCGGGTCACTCCGTTGGCCTTTCGGTCGGAAGGAGCGGGTTCGTCCCACCCCGGTAATGCGGTACACCGGTGAGAATTCCCTGAAACTCGGTGAGCGGCGGGCCGACTTTGACCCCTTCCCCGGTGAGCCGGAACTCCCGGATCGTGTCCTCGTGCGCGCCGCTGCGTTTTTTGACGACGGAAATCGCTCGGCGGACCCTGCCCTCCGCCTCGAAATACCGGAGCATCACCACCGCGTCGCTGAGATAGCTGATGTCGAGCGGCGTCTGCATCGGTCCCATCAAGCCATGCTGCGCCAGAACCAGGATCGTGACGACGCCAAGCTGATTGAGGGTACTGAGGAGCTCGTGCATTTGCAGCACGAGAAAGCGCTCCTCAGGCATCGCGTTCATATAGCCGTTCAGGCTGTCGATGATGACGACCCGGATCCCATCCTGCTCGACGCTATGGCGGACCACATGCGCGAATTCGCCGGGCGACATCTCGGCCGGATCGATCTGTTGGACGCAGATCCGGCCCGAGTCGACATGGGCTTGCAGCGGCATGCCAAGACCCTGGGCGCGCGCAAACACCGTCCCGAGCCCTTCGTCGAAGGCGAAGACGGCAACCGCTTCGCCGCGCGTCGCCGCTGCCATGGCATAGGTCAATGCTATTGACGACTTGCCGACCCCGGCGGCACCGATCAGCAACAGGCTCGTCCCACGCTCGATACCCCCACCGAGCAGGGCGTCGAACTCGGCGGAGCCGGTCGAGGTCAGTTCGCCCAGAAATGCCTTGTGGTGTTCGGCAGCTATCAGGCGCGGATAGATGGCCAGCCCGCCGGTCTCGATCGTGAAATCGTGATACCCGCCACGATATTTCATGCCTCGCATCTTGACGACACGGAGGCGTCGACGCTCGGCGCCATATTCGAGCGAAAGCTGCTCCAGCGTGATGACACCGCTTGCAATGCTGTGCAATTGCAGATCGTGATCGTTGGATGACAGGTCGTCGAGCAGCATGACCGTGCAGCGCCGCCCGGCAAAAAAATTCTTCAGCGCGAGGATCTGCCGCCGATAGCGCAACGAATTTTGCGACAGCAGACGCATCTCGGATAGCGAGTCGAATACCACACGCTTTGGATTTACCTCTGTGACGCGGTCGAGAATATTCTTCGTGGTTTCGCTGAGCTCCATCTCGGCGGGGTGAAAAAGGGTCAACTCCTGATCGGGGTCGAGGCTCGCTTCGGGCGGCACAAGCTCGAACACGTCGATGCCGGCCAATGTCCAGCCATGGCGAGCGGCGACGGCGCGCAACTCACGCTCGCTCTCGGACAGGGTGACGTAGAGGCAGCGCTCCCCCTGTCGAACGCCGTCTAACAGAAACTGGAGCGCGAGGGTGGTCTTGCCGGTGCCCGGGCGCCCTTCGATCAGATAGACGCGATCGGCGTCAAAGCCGCCGCCGAGGATGTCGTTCAGCCCGACGCTGCCGGTCGAGACCGTCTCCGGTTCGGGGCCTGTTGGCGATACGGGTTCACTCATGGCAGCCCTCGTGAACGTTCGCTCAGCCGAACTGGTTCACGCCGGCAGGATATATCCACCATCAAAGTAGTGCCCGCAGGAACGTTCGACGGATCAGCAAGCATCGACCTTTTTGTGTGCCCGTGCCGACGACCTCGCCGCGGCGTTAGATAAAGCAATGCCGGTTTGTACATTGAAGCGGTTCGGGAATGCCCGGCTCCCACCCCTCTGCGCCAATCCCGGTGGTGCCACTGAAGGTCCGGAATGGGGCAAGAGGGGTCGCCCATCATTCCCGTACAGATGGGCGCCATGGGTTGAGCGGGAACGACAGATCCCGTCTCGGCCGTGCCGATTTCGAGCGCGCGAGTGCTCCGCAATATCATGATGAGCGGCGGGACCGGGAAATGACCGCCGAGCCTGTTTCCACCCCGCCGCCGCGCGTTCCGGATGTCGTCGGCGCCTCTCTACGGTGTCGCAGAAGTATGCTGGCAGCCGATTCTGTCGCTCCCCCTCCTACGGATGGTTTTTTTGTAGCGATGGTCGCCCTGTTTTATCGATACCGCCGGGTAATCGCCGCAGGGGGGCCGGTGGGTGTACCCCCGGTATGTATCCGCGAGCGGCGGAGGCTCATTCGGCGGTGCCGACCCGCCGGAAGGGCCGAATAAGGGCTGAGAGAAGAAAGAGCACCCGACCGCCGGATGGCAGCGAGTCGAAGCGGCCGCCATCGTCGAGGACCGCTCGACCGATCTGATGTGGCTAACGAAGATCGACGAGAACCTGGTGCGCGCCGATCTGTCCCCGGCCGATCAGGATGAGCGCAAGAGGATCTACGAACGCGCATGTCCTGAGGAACAGCAATGCGTCGCCGATGGTCGGGCCGGAACCGCTCGCGCGCGGCGGCGGTTTCCCGAATAAACCTCGGCCGATGACGCTCACCGATTATCGCAACAAACGCGACTTCACGAAGACTCCTGAGCCCGCCGGTAAGCCAACCCCAAGGGGGAAACCTGGAGCGCTCGCCTTTGTCGTGCAGCAGCACCAGGCGCGGCAGCTGCATTACGACTTCCGCCTCGAACTCGACGGCGTCCTCAAAAGCTGGGCAGTGCCGAAGGGGCCGAGCCTCGATCCCCGCGACAAGCGGCTCGCCGTCCAAGTCGAAGACCACCCGCTCGAATACGGCGATTTCGAGGGGGTAATCTCCGAAGGCGAATATGGCGGCGGCACGGTCATGCTGTGGGACCGTGGCACCTGGACGCCGGCCGATCCCGACCCCGCCGCGGCTTACAAAAGGGGCGCCCTCAAATTCCGCCTCGACGGCCAAAAACTGCACGGCAATTGGGTGCTCGTGCGGATGGGCGGGAAGGCTGGCGGCGAGCGGCGCGAGAACTGGCTCTTGATCAAGGAGCGCGATGCGGCGGCGGCGCCCGGCGGCGGTGCCGTCACCGCGAAGAACCCGGCGAGCGTCGCAACCGGCCGCTCGCTCGACGAAATTGCCTCCGACCGAGACCGGGTCTGGGCAGCGGACCGCGACGAGCGCGCTTCCGATACGCCGGCTGCGGAGGACGACGCTGCGCGCGCAGGCCCGCCCGCCGCCACGCCAGAACGCAGGTCCGAGGCGCGCGAGAATCTGGCCGCGCAGCTCTCGGGCGTGCGCAAGGGTGCAATGCCGCAGGCGCCGAGACCGCAACTCGCGACCCTGGTCGACAGGCCGCCGATGGGACCAGAATGGTTGCACGAGGTCAAATACGACGGCTATCGCCTGTTCGCTCGGATCGAGCGCGGGCGGGTGCGCCTGTTGACCCGCAACGATCTCGATTGGACGGCAAAATTCCCGGCGCTCGCCGCGGCCCTCGCCGAACTCCCGGTCGATCAGGCGTTGATCGACGGTGAGATCGCCGATTTCGCCCCCGACGGCACGACCAGCTTTGCCGGGTTGCAGGACAAGATCGCGACCGGCCGGACCGGCGCGCTCGTCTTCTGCGCCTTCGACCTCCTGCATCTCGACGGCTGGGATCTGACGGGGGTTGCGCTCGAAGACCGCAAGACCGTCCTCTCCGAGCTGATCCCGCCGCAAGCGCGGGGCCTGCTGCGGTACAGCGATCATCACGCCGGCGGCGGATCCGCCTTCTTTCGCCACGCCTGTCATCTCGCTCTTGAAGGCGTGGTCTCGAAGCGCCGTGACAGGCCCTATCGGCCGGGGCGCAGCGGCGATTGGCTCAAGGTCAAATGCCAAAATCGCGAGGAGTTCGCCGTGATCGGCTTCACCGATCCGGCCGGCAGCCGAAAGGGCCTCGGCGCGCTCGTGCTCGGCTATCACGACCGGCAGGGCAAGCTGCATTATGCCGGCCGGGTCGGCACCGGTTTCGGCACTGATCATCTCCTCGATCTGCGCCGGCGTCTCGATCCTCTCGCGCGCCGGGAGCCGCCGTCCTCCTTGCCGAGGGGCCTATCGAAGACAGGAGTACATTGGACCGAGCCGAAGCTCGTGGTCGAGACGCGCTTTGCCGGCTGGACCGCAGATCGCATCCTGCGCCAGCCGGCGTTTCTCGGATTGCGCGAGGACAAACCAGCGGAGGAGGTCGTGCACGAGGAGGCGAAGCCGGCATCGGCGGCGAACCCGAAAGCGGCGCGGCAACGCGCCCGGCCCGCAACAAAGGCCGAGCGACAACGCAGCGCCGAGATCGCCGGGGTGCGGCTCACCCATCCTGACCGCGTGCTCTATCCCGAGCAGGGCATCACCAAGCGCGATCTGGCGAATTACTATTGGACGATCCGCGACTGGGCCTTGCCGCACTTGGCGCAGCGGCCGTTGAGCTTGGCGCGCTGCCCGGAGGGTCGCGATGAGGCATGCTTTTTCCAGAAGCATGTCGGCAGCGGCGCGCCGGAGGTCCTGGGCCGGGTCAAGATCGCCGAAAAATCGCGCACCGACACCTATCTCGTCGTCGAGAACGTCGCCGGGCTCGTGGCGCTGGTGCAGACGGGGGTGCTGGAGATCCACCCCTGGGGCTCGACAGTCAAGAGGCTCGAAACCCCGGACCGCCTCACCTTCGATTTCGACCCCGATCCCGGGCTGCCCTGGTCATGGATCACCGAGGCGGCGCTCGCCCTGCGCGAGGCACTCCAGGGATTGGGGCTCGAAAGCTTTGCCAAGACGACCGGCGGCAAGGGGCTGCACGTGGTCGTGCCGCTCGCGCCGCGGCTCGGCTGGGATGAGGTCAGGGCATTCAGCCGACATGTCGCCGAAGCCGTCGCTGCACGCGCGCCCGAGCGCTACATGACGAACCCGTCGAAACAGGCTCGAACCGGCCGCATTTATATCGATTATCTGCGCAACAGCCGCTGCGCCACCGCGATCGGCGCCTATTCTCCGCGCGCGCGGCCGGGCGCGCCGGTGGCACGCCGCTGTTTTGGGAAGAGGTCGAACAGAAGGTGCGGTCCGACGCCTTCACGGTGCGCACGGTGCCGCAGCGGCTGGCCGGTCTCAAGGAAGATCCCTGGGCCGAAATCGGCAAGATCCGCCAGGCGGTGACCGCCGCCACCCGAAGGAAGCTCGGTCTTTGAGCTGCAGGCCGGCCTTCGCCGAACCGCCGCCGGGGAGGCGCCTATAGGGAATTTCATAGCGACGGTCGAGGGGTCATGAAGACGCCGGCCGCGCGCGCCGTAGGGGGCGCCGGTGGGTGTACCCCCCGGGTCAGCACGCGTCGACGGCGGGGGCTCATGCGGCGCCGCCGACCAAACCGACATCCGCGCCGTTGCCGAGATCGATCTGCACGATCGGCTCACCGGCGCTTACGATAGTAGATCCTTGGACCGCGCGACCTGTGCGCGTGTCGTCTCGGCCGTGCAGCCCTTCGCCAGCATCGCCTTGACCAGCGCTAGCCAGAGCCATTCCGGCGCGGCGTGGATTCCACACGCCGGAAAGAAGCGATTGGCGGTGTCGCGGCCTATATCGGCCACGGCATCCGCTATCGGCGCGGTACACACCTTATCTCCGCCTGCAAGTCTGCGCAGAACGCGGCGCCTTTATGGCGGACCGGGAATTATACGATCGCGAACAAGTCGCCGATAGCGAACGGCACCGGCTCGCCGTTCTCGATTCGGTCGGCGATGACGCGAAGCGCGAGCACCACCGCTCGCGTGCGGGCTTCGGCTTCCGTCGCGCCATAGGTAAGGACACCGGAAAGCTCGGGCACCTCATCGATTCCACTGCCCGTCTTCCTCGCGCTCAACCCCGATGCTCAGCATGGGAACCTGGCATGGGAACCTGATGGCCGCGCCGGTATCCACGTGCGTCCGGGAGCACCTATTCCGTATTTTTTCCGTACGCGCGTGATTTCCGCTTGGGACAGTCCAGCAAACCATTGATATAACTGGCGTCCCCTACCGGATTCGAACCGGTGTTGCCGCCGTGAGAGGGCGGTGTCCTGGGCCTCTAGACGAAGGGGACGCGGGCGCCGCACGCTAGATAAACGCTCCGGTGGGCGCGATCAAGCGTCGCTCAGTCCCGGAAGTTCACATATTGCAGCGGCTGCTCGATGGCGAGGGTGCGCAGGGCGGCGATCGCCGCCTGCAGATCGTCGCGTTTCTTGCCGGTGACGCGCAATTCCTCGCCCTGGACCGACGCCTGGACCTTGAGCTTCTTATCCTTCAATTCTCGGATCAGCCGCTTGGCAAGCGCCGCGTCGACCCCCTGGCGCAGCACGATCGTTTGCCGCACCGTGTTGTGCGCGGCCTTTTCCGGCGGCTTGTAGTCGAGCGCCGCCGGGTCGACCTTGCGCCGCGTCAGATGCACCTTCAGCAGTTCGTGCATCTGCTTCAGTTTGAGGTCATCGTCGGCGGTGACGGCGATGGTCCCGTCCTGGCGCTCGATCGCACAGCGGCTGCCCTTGAAATCGAAGCGGGTGCCGATCTCGCGGACGATGCCGTTGAGCGCGTTGTCGACTTCGGCGAGATCGATGCGGGAGACGATGTCGAAACTCGGCACTGGGGGTTCCCTCGCAGGCGCAATCCGGTTGCAATCCTATATGGGCTGCCCTGTCAGGCGGTGCAGTCCTACCGTGCTTTCCTCTCGGCCTCGACAAAGACCGGCGGCGCCATGACCGCGGCGAGGCGCGCACGGACCCGCCGATAGGCGGCGTCCTGCGGCAGCCGACGCGGCGGTCCCGTTGTCACCTCCGCGCCCGCGGCGCTCTCTCCCCAGCGCGCGACCGCCGCGCGCAACTCGGGATCGGCCAGAATGAAATCGACCGCCTGGTTCTGCGTCCCGAGCGCAGGCGCGCCGTTCTCCTGGGTCAGCTCGCGATAGAGCGCGTCGACATAGGCGAGGGCGTGCCGGATCAGTTCGGTGTCTTCGGTCGCTGCGGACATCACATGTGCCTTCTCCTGGCAAACGCCGCGGGCGGCGGTGCGGTTCGCCTCAG
>DATFCQ010000265.1:0-8788 GCA_035252905.1 Allostellaceae bacterium
CCGCCCCGCCGCAATCCGAGCCGACGATCGACCCCGCCGTGCGCGACCACGTGCTGTCGGCCGCGGCGGCGGGAGCGGCCGCTGCCGCCTTTGGCCGGCTTGCGGCGACGCCGCGCGCCCCCGAGGAGGAGGAGCGCAGGGAAGGCGGGAATACGCTCGAAGCCATTGTGCGCGACGCCTTGCGCCCCTTGCTGCGCTCCTGGCTCAACGAGCATCTTCCGGAATTGGCGGAACGACTTGCGCGCGAAGAGGTCGCGCGCGTCCTGCAACGGGCGGGGCTGCGCTGACGAAGGCCCTCACCCACCAGCCCCCGGATCAAGTCCGGGGCAGGCTCTGCGGGCTGGTCCACCCTCTCCCGCATTGCGGGAGAGGGTGCCGACCCTGGCGAAAGCCGGGGGAGGCGGGTGAGGGTTTCGCGGAACCGCCTATCAGGCTTGCTCCCTGGGAAGATTGGCGTCGAATATCAAACCCCAGCCGGGTACAGTTCGGCGATGCTTGACAAGACCTTTGAGCCCGCCGCGGTCGAGGCGCGGCGCTATCGGGAATGGGAGCGTTCGGGCGGTTTTGCTGCCGATCCGACGAGCCCGAAGCCGCCCTATACAATCATGATGCCGCCGCCCAACGTGACCGGCAGCCTGCATATGGGGCACGCGCTGACCTTCACGTTGCAGGACGTCCTGATCCGCTATCACCGCATGCGCGGCTATGACGCCCTGTGGCAGCCCGGCACCGACCATGCCGGCATCGCCACCGAGATCGTCGTCACCAATCAGCTCGCGGAATCGCAGGTCAACAAGCTGCGGCTCGGCCGCGCGGGGTTCATCGCGCGCGTCTGGGCGTGGAAGGAGGAATCGGGCGGCACGATCACCCGCCAATTGCGCCGGCTCGGCGCCTCGCCCGACTGGGGACGCGAGCGCTTCACGATGGATGCGGGGCTCTCGGCCGCGGTGCGCCGCGTCTTTGTCGCACTCTACCGCAAGGGGCTCGTCTATCGCGACAAGCGGCTCGTCAACTGGGATCCGGAGATGCACACGGTCATCTCCGATCTTGAGGTCGACAGCCGCGAGACCCGGGGTCGGCTGTGGCATATCCGCTACCCGCTGGCCGATTCACCGGGGCGCTTCATCATCGTCGCGACGACCCGGCCGGAAACGATGCTCGGCGACACCGCCGTCGCGGTTCATCCCGAGGACTCGCGCTTTGCCGATCTCGTCGGCAAGACCGTGCGCCTGCCGCTTGCCGACCGCCTGATCCCGATCGTCGCCGATGCGCATGCCGATCCGAAGACCGGCAGCGGCGCGGTCAAGATCACCCCGGCGCACGACTTTGCCGATTTCGAGGTCGGCCGCCGGCACAATCTGCCGCTCATCAACATCTTCGATAAGAATGCCAGAATTAAATCAAGCATATTTGATGATTTTTCATGGGGGCATCGCGCTCCCGTTGGAAATGTGACGCATGCCGATGAGGACGGCCTTTTAGGAAGGGCGATTGTCGAAGAAATCCCCGAGGCTTATCATGGCTTGGACCGATTCGATGCGCGGAAAAAAATCGTCGCCGATCTTGAAGCGCTAGGGCTGATCGACAAGGTCGAGGAGCACACCCTGATGGTGCCGCACGCCGACCGCTCGGGCGCCGTCATCGAGCCGTTTCTGACCGATCAGTGGTTCTGCGACGCCAAGACCCTGGCGGCGGCGGCGATCGCCGCGGTCGAAAGCGGCGAGACCCGCTTTGTGCCGCGGCAATGGGAGAACACGTTTTTCGAGTGGATGCGCAACATCCAGCCGTGGTGCATCTCGCGGCAATTGTGGTGGGGGCACCAGATCCCGGCCTGGTACGCGCCGGACGGCGCCGTATTCGTCGCCGAAACCGAGGAGGAGGCGCAACGCGAAGCGGCCGCCCGCTATGGTGAGGGCGTCGTGCTCAGCCGCGACGAGGACGTGCTCGACACCTGGTTCTCCTCGGCGCTGTGGCCGTTCTCGACCTTGGGCTGGCCCGAGAAGACGCGCGAACTCGAACGCTACTACCCGACCGATGTGCTCGTCACCGGCTTTGACATCATCTTTTTCTGGGTCGCCCGGATGATGATGATGGGGCTCCATTTCATCGGCGCGGTGCCGTTTCGCACGGTCTATATCCATGCCCTCGTGCGCGATGCGCGCGGCCAGAAGATGTCGAAGTCGCGCGGCAACATCATCGACCCGCTCGAACTGATCGACCGCTACGGCTGCGACGCCCTGCGGTTTACGCTGTTGGCCTTGGCCGCGCCCGGACGCGACATCAAGCTCGCCGAGAGCCGGGTCGAGGGCTACCGCAATTTCGCGACCAAATTGTGGAACGCTGCGCGCTATGCCGAGATCAACGACTGCGCGCCGGTCGCCGAGTTCCGTCCGCAGGATTGCCGCCTCACGGTCAACCGCTGGATCGCCGGCGCCCTTGCCGAATGCGCCGCCGCGGTCGCCGCCGCCCTCGACGCCTATCGCTTCGACGAGGCGGCGAGCCGGCTCTACCAGTTTGTCTGGGGCACATTCTGCGACTGGTATCTCGAATTTTCGAAGCCGATCCTGTCGGGCACGGACGCGGCGGCCGGCGCCGAAACCCGGGCCGCGACGGCCTGGGTCTTGGGCCATGTCGTCCACCTGCTGCACCCGATCATGCCCTTTGTCACCGAGGAGGTGTGGGAGCATCTGGCCGGGGCAGGGGCCGGGCTATTGATGACCGGGCGATGGCCGGATTTCCCGCAGGGTCTCGCCGATCCCGCGGCCTCGGCCGAGATGGAGTGGGTCGTCGCGGCGATCTCGGCGATCCGCGCGGTACGCGCCGAGATGAACGTGCCGCCGGCAGCGCGGGTGCCGCTGCTGGTCAAGGACGCTGAGCCGGCCGTCCTCGACCGCCTCGCGCGCCATCGCGAACATTTTCTCCGCCTGGCGCGGGTCGAGGAGATCACGGCGGTCGATACCGTGCCTGCGGGCGCAATCCAGACTGTCGTCGAGGGCGCCACCTTGATCCTCTCATTGGGCGGCGTTGTCGATCTCGCCCGCGAGAAGGCGCGGCTCGGCAAGGAGATCGCCCGCCTCGACGGGGAGATCGGCAAGCTCGCCCAGAAGCTCGCCAACCCCGGTTTTCTGCAGAAAGCCCGCCCCGAGATTGTCGAGGAGCAGCGCGAGCGCGAAGCCGAAGCACAGGGCGAGCGCGCGCGCCTCAAAGCCGCCTTCGACCGCATCGCCGCCGGCTGACTTGCCGCCGCATTCCCTTCCCTATGGCCGGTGGCGCCGGCACCCCATCTGTGCTGAACGCGTATACTGACCAGGAGCCACTCGTGACCTTGCGCGCCAAGGATCTCGCCGCCGCCGGGCTCGTCCCGCCCGAACGGGACGCGGAGGTGCGGCGGGTTGCCGAGGTGTTCGCGGTGGCGGTCAGCGACGACATGGCGGGGCTGATCGACCCCGCCAACCCCGCCGACCCGATCGCCGCGCAATTCGTGCCGAGCGCCGCCGAGCTCGAGGTCGCGCCCGAGGAGCGCGCCGATCCGATCGGTGACGAGCGCTGGTCCCCGCTTCCGGGCATCGTCCATCGCCACCCCGACCGGGTGTTGCTGAAGCCCCTCTTGTTGTGCCCGGTCTATTGCCGCTTCTGCTTCCGCCGCGAGGCGGTCGGCGGCACGGAGGCGGTGCTCGACTCGGCCGCGCTCGACCGCGCCTTTGCCTATATCCGCGAGCAGCCGCAGATCTGGGAGGTCATCGTCACCGGCGGCGACCCGTTCCTATTGTCGCCGCGCCGCCTCGCCGAGATCGTGCACAGGCTCGACGCAATCCCGCATGTCGCAGTCATCCGCTTCCACACCCGGGTTCCGATCGTCGAACCCGGCCGGGTCGGGCCGGCGCTCCTTGCCGCTCTTGAAGCCGAGAAAGCGGTCTATGTCGTACTCCACGCCAACCATCCGCGCGAACTGACCGAGGGCGCGCGCGGGGCCGCCCGGCGCCTCGTCCGGGCCGGCATCCCGCTGTTGTCGCAGACGGTCCTGCTGCGCGGCGTCAACGACGAGGCCTCCGTGCTGGAGGCGCTGTTCCGCGGGCTCGTCGCGATGCGGGTCAAGCCCTACTATCTGCACCACGCCGATCTGGCGCGCGGCACCGCGCATTTCCGCACCGGGATCTCGGAGGGAAGGCGGCTCGTCAAGGCGCTGCGCGGCCCGGTGTCGGGGCTGTGCCAGCCGACCTATGTGCTCGACATTCCCGGCGGCTGGGGCAAGGTGCCGCTCGCCGAATCCGCGGCGCGCCGGGCCGGCGGGAGCGGCGGCTGGGTGGTCGAGGACCCGGCCGGTCTGGGCCACGATTATCCGCCCGACCCGGGCGGCGCAGACGCGTGAGGGAGACCGCCGGCGACGATCCGACGATGATCGTCGTCGGCGACGACGCCCTCGCGCTCAACGTCGCCGCCGAGATCCTCGCCCTGCAGGGGCACCGCGTCTGCGTATTGTGGTACGAGAATGCCGAGTTCGCGCACGCCGTCGAGCGGATCGGGGCGCAATTCGTGGCCGGCTCTCCGGACAGCGCCGAAGGGCTCGATCGCGCCGGGGTCAGGGAGGCGGTCACGATCCTCGCCCTGTCGCGCGACGACCGGCTCAACCTGCACGCCGCCTTGCGCGCGCGCGACGCCAACCCGCAGATCCGCATCGTCCTGCGCCAGCTCAACCGCACCCTCGCGCGCAAGGTCGAGCAGAACCTGACGAACTCTTCGGTCCTGTCGCCGACCGTGCATTCGGCGGCGACCTATGCCGCGGCGGCGGTCGATCCGGCCTGCTTCCGCGGGGTGCAGTTTCCCGAGCCCGAGGGGCCGCTCGCCGGCTTTGTCAGGCGCAAGGCCGGCGATTGCCGGGTCGCCGGCCTGAGTGTCGCCGCGGCCGAGCGGGAACTGGCAATGCGCATCCTCGCCGTCGACGACGACATCGGCGCCGCCCGCGAGGCGGTCTTGGCCGCGCAATCGGAACTCGTAATGTTCGGCGAGATCGCCAGGTTGCAAGGTGCAACGCCGCGCCGGCTACCCCGGCCGCGCCGCCCTCCGCTGCGCCGGCGGCTGCGCACGCGGTTGCGCCGTCTGCGCCAGCGCTCCCGCCGGATCGACCCGATCCTCGTCCGCCTCGCCCTCGCCGCGCTCGCCGTCTTTGCCGCGGCGACCGTGTATTTCTACGTCGTGTTCGGCAAGGGCTGGCTCACCGCCGCCTATTTTGTCATCACGACGATGACGACGACCGGGTATGGCGACGTGACCCCGAACCGGGCCGACCCGAGCGAGGTCATCGCCGCGATGCTGCTGATGCTGTCCGGCATCGGATTTATCGGCATCTTCATCGCGCTCGCCGCCGCGGCGCTGACGCGCATCCAATGGGTCGCGATGCAGGGGCTTCGGCGGGTTCGCCGGCATGGCCACATCGTCGTCTGCGGCGCCGGCAGTATTGGCTCGGGGGTCATCGACCTGTTGCTCGCGCTCGACCGCCCGCTGGTCGTCGTCGAGGTCGCACCGGACACCGGCATCGTCGAGCAGGCGCGCGAGCGGCGCTTCGACCTGTTGACCGGCGACGCCAGCCGCGACCGCACGCTCGATCTGTGCAATCTGGCGGGCGCCCACAGCCTGTTGGCCTTGACCAATGTCGACACGCTGAACCTCGAAATCGCGCTCGGCGCCCGCGCCCGCAATCCGCATCTGCCGATCGTCCTGCGCATCGCCGGGGCCGATTTTGCCGCCTCGATCGCCCGGCATTTCGAGTTCGAGACGACCTTCTCGGCCGCTGCGCTTGCCGCTCCGGCCTTCGCCGGGCTGTCGCGCATCGCCGGAGCGCGCGGGCGCGTCGCCTTTGCCGGCCAGGAGTTCGCGATCGGCGAATTCACGATCGGCGACCCGGTTCGGCGCGAGGAGGTGGCGGCCGGCATCGCGCTCGCTCTCGCCCGTGGCGATGATTTCGCGCTGGCCGGCGATTTCGCCAAGGCCGCGCTCGGGGACCGGGCCTTGGCGCTGTTTCCGCTGGCGCCGTTCAAGGAGGGCCGGGACACCCTCGACGCCGCGGCCGAGCGCTTCTACGGCACCGAATCGCCGCCCTGAGCAAGATTGGCGGAATGCGCTTCGCTTTCCGCCCTACATTGAACCGCAGGGCGGAAAGCCCCGGCGAAAGCCGGGGGCGTTCCACCGTTTCCACGCCTCGCCGCTCGGTTTTAAGGTCGTCCTGCCGATACCGCACCCCTGGGACCGCGGCCGTCTCGGCCGTATGCGGACGGCCCTTCGAGAGCCTCAGGAGCCCGCGGTCCCACTGCCCGGCCTCTCGTATGTCAGCGGCAATCACCCGGATTGGGCATCACAATTCGCCGCGCCGGCCCAGTTCGCGGATACGGTCGCCGATGCGGCAGGCGAGCGCCTGGATCGTCAAGGACGGGTTGACGCCGCCGCTAGTCGGGAACAGCGACCCGTCGCAGATCCACAGATTGGGGATGTCCCAGCTGCGCCCGTCGGCGTTGACGACGCTCGTTTCCGGCGCATCGCCCATGCGGCAGGTGCCGGCCAGATGGGCGGTGCCGCTCTCGTGCCAGATCTCGCGGCCGCCCGCCGCCGCCAGCGCCTCGCCCATATGGCCGAGAGCGTGCTGGTAGAGCCGCTTGTCATTGTCGCCAAAGGAAAAAGTGACATGGGCGACGGGCAGTCCGTACTGGTCGCGCTCCTCGGCCAGGGTGACCCGGTTGTCCTCGCTCGGCATCGTCTCGCCGACCATCTTGAGGCCGGCGTAATGGATGTATTTCGCCATTTCCTCCTTCAGCGCCGCGCCCCACAGCCCGCGTCCCGAGGTCACGCTCTCGACCCATTCGATCGGCAACGGACCCTGGCTCATATAGCAATAGCCGCCGGCGAAATCCTTGCCCTCGTCGGTGTAGTTCCAGTGCTCGGTGATCGCCATCGGCGGCGGCCCCTTGTACCAGCGCACCTCCTCCTCCATGACCCCCCAGACGGCATGGTTCGACTGCGCCATCAAATTCTTGCCGACAAGGCCGCTCGAATTGGCGAGGCCGTGCGGAAAGCGCGGGCAGGCGGAGTTGAACAAGAGGCGCGGGGTCTCGATCGCATAGCCGGCGACGACGATGTTCTTCGCCCGCTGCCGGCGCAATTGCCCGTCGCGGTGATAGAGCACCTCGCGGGCGCGGCCGGCCCCGTCGAGCTCGATGCGGGCGACCATCGCCAGATCGCGGATCTCGGCCCCGGCGTCGAGCGCCCGCGGGATCCAGGTCAGGAGCACGCTCTGCTTGGCGTTGGTCGAGCAGCCGATCACGCAGAAGCCGCGATAGACGCAGGGATGGGCGTCGCCGCGCGGCGCCGACAGGGTGGCGAGCGGGGTCGGCGCCCATTTGATGCCGAGCGCCTCGGCGCCGCGCGCCAAGACGAGACCCGCCGCGTTGACCTCGTGCGCACGATAGGGGTAGCGCCCGCGCGGCGGTCCCCAGGGATAGCGCACCGGCCCCGCGACCTTCAGCGCGTCCTCGACCTCGGCGTAATAACGCCACATCTCTTCGGCCGAGACCGGCCAATCGGCGCCGTAGCCAAGCGCCGAGCGCGATTTGAACCATTCAGGGCGGAAGCGCAGCGAGACCATCGTGAAATGGACGGTGCTGCCGCCGACCCCCTTGCCGCTGTTGTTGCGGCCGAGTTCGAGCGGGTTGTCGCCGCCGCTGACCCGCTTGTCGGTCCAGTAGAGCTTGTGCTGGCTCTCCTCGTCCGAGGCGAAGTCTTCGAGCGGCCGCCAGAACGGGCCGGCGTCGAGGGCGACGACGCTGAACCCGGCCTCGGCCAGTTTGCAGGCGAGCGTGCCGCCGCCGGCGCCGGTGCCAACGATCGCGAAATCGACCTCTTCGCTATCGGAATAGCAGCGCATCGGCCGCCAGGCGCCGCGGTGGAACACGTCCGGGGCGCGGCCGTCCGTGGCGCGCGGCTCGCGCTCCTCACTCATCGCGTTCCTCCGCTTCCCAGGAATCGTGACGGTCGAAGCCGAGCCGGACATAGCCGCGCGGGCTCGCCGGGCCGCCGAAGCCGATCTCGTTCCACGCCTTAGGGTGGGCGTAGTAGACGTTGACGATGTCCTTGACGAGCCGGCTCTTGAAGAACTGGCTAGGCGGCAGACCCTGCCACCGCGGGCTCCTGACCTCGCCGCGCTGGACAAGGTGCAAGACGTCGTCCTGGCGCCCCGGCATCAGTTCGACAAAGGGCGCGCCGAAGCGCAGGCGGCTCTCGTCGTCGATCGCGGCGAGCCCGCGGCGCCAGGCCTCCCGCATGTCGGGCATGTCGGCATAGCGAAATCCGTCGCTGCGGTCCTCCGCCAATTTGTGATCGACAAAGGGGGCGATCGGCACGCGCTCGTTGGCGGGACCGGATTGCGGAACGATGCGGTCCGAGATCGCTTCGAGCATCGTCCATTCCTCGGGCGTCAAGAAGCGTCGCGGCGGGACCTCGTGCAGGCGCTTGTCGACGACCCGCCGCGTCTGCTCGTTCCACGACGGCGTGTCCCGCTTGTCGAGAACGTTATAGCCGGGAAAACGCGGGGCTCTCATGGCTGCTCCTCCGCGGCTTTGAGCAGGGCGAGGGCGGCGAGCCCGCCGCAGGCCACCCCGGTAAAGCCCGGCGGCGCCGGCAAGGGCGGTCCTTGCAGGACCATCTGGCTCCAATTGTGCCAGCCGCCCATGTTGCGGTGGATGCCGTAGGCGTGGAAAACGGGGCCGGCGATGCCGAGGACCGCCGTCGCCTTCAGCAGCGG
>DATFCQ010000266.1:0-4959 GCA_035252905.1 Allostellaceae bacterium
GAGAAGCTGACGCCGGTGTGATATTCGAAGCCGCGATTCTCGACCGGATCGATGGTGATCGCGAGCGACGGCATCGCCTTCGCGAGCTGCTCCGCCACCGCCGCCAGACGCGCCCGCTCCGCCGCTGCTTCCGGCGCGAGATCGAGCGCGGCGATGGCTTTGAGCGCCGGCGCCGCCGCGCCCGCCGCCGCGAGCAGCTTTTGCAGCAAGGTTGCGGCTTTGCCGCCGGCGGCCTTCACCGCGGCCGCATCCTTGTGATCGAGCGCGCGGCGCAGCTCATCGAGCGCCGTCCCCGAAATCCCGGCCGCGCGGCACACCGCCGGCACCAAGGTCGGCAGGGTCAGATCGACCGACAGCAGCGGCACGCCGGCGGCGGCGAGAGCCTCGGCCGCAACGGCGATGGCCTCGACGTCGGCGGCGGCGCCGGCCGCCCCGATCAATTCGGCGCCGACCTGGCCGACCTGCCGGTCGGGGCGGATCTCGGAGCCGGTCACGCGCAGAACCTGCCCGGCATAGGACAGACGCAGCGGCCGCGGCAGATGACCAAGCCGGGTCGCGGCGATACGCGCCACCTGCGGCGTCATGTCGGCGCGCAATCCGACCATGCGATGCGAGGCCGGGTCCATCATTCGGAAGGTCAAGGGAGCCATCGCCGCCCCGGCGCCGGACAGCAACGTCTCCTCGAACTCGACGAGCGGCGGCTTGACCCGCTGATAGCCGTGGGCGGCGAGCGCGGCCATCATCTGCGCCACCGCCGCGGCCTCGATCTCGGCCTCGGGCGGCAGCAGATCGTAAAGGCCGGTCGGCAGCAGCGCGGGATGGGCAACGTCGTTCATCGCATCCGGGAGGATGCCCTGCCTTGGCGGAATACGCTACCCCCGGCTTTCGCCAGGATCGGCACCCTCTCCCTCCCCGGGCTTGACCCGGGGATCACGGGGAGAGGGGCGGCACGCGGACGGACTAAAACCGCAGCGCCTTGACCTGGATCACGTTGGGCAGCGCCCGCACCTGGCCGAGGATCGCCGGGGTCAGCTTCTGGTCGACCTCGACAAGCGCGATCGCCTCCTCGCCCGGGGCGATCCGCCCGAGATGAAAGGTGGCGATATTGACCGCCGCCGCCCCCAGCGTGTTGCCGAGCGCGCCGATGAAGCCCGGCTTGTCGTAATTGCGCACGAACAGCATGTTGCCCGACAATTCGGCTTCGAGCGGGATGCCCTCGACCGCGGCGAGGCGCGGCTTGTCGCCGCCGAACAAGGTGCCGGCGACCGTGCGCCGGCGCCGCTCGGTGGTGACCGTGACGCGGATCAAGGTCTGGTAATCGCCGGGTTCGGGGCTCACGGTCTCGCTGACGCGGATGTCGCGCTCGCGGCACAGAACGGGCGCATTGACCGGGTTGACGGCGGCGAGCTGCGGCGCCAGCAGCCCGGCCAGAGCGATCGCGGTCAGAGGCTTTACGTTCAGTTCGGCGGCCGCGCCTTCGTATTCGACGGCGACGGCGCGGATGCCGCTCTCGGTCAATTGTCCGGCAAAGCTGCCGAGCTGCTCGGCGAGCCTCATATAGGGCCTGAGACGCCGCGCCTCCTCGGCCGAGAGCGAGGGCATGTTGACGGCGTTGGCGACCGCCCCCGACAACAGGAAATCGGCCATCTGCTCGGCGATCTGGACGGCGACGTTCTCCTGCGCCTCGCTGGTCGCGGCGCCGAGATGGGGGGTGGCGACGACGTTGTCGCGGCCGAACAGCGGGCTCGTCCGTGCCGGCTCCTCGGCAAAGACGTCGATCGCCGCGGCCGCGACCCGGCCCTCGTCGAGCGCCTGCGCCAGATCCTCCTCGACGACGAGCCCGCCGCGCGCGCAGTTGACGAGGCGCACGCCGCGCTTCATGCGGGCGATCGCGGCGGCGTCGATCAGGTTCCTCGTCGCCTCGTTGAGCGGCGTGTGCAGGGTGATGAAGTCGGCGCGGGCGTAGAGCGCGTCGAGGTCGACCTTCTCGACGCCCAAGGCCACCGCGCGTTCGGGCGACAGAAACGGGTCATAGGCGATTACCTTCATGCGCAGGCCCAGGGCGCGGTCGGCGACGATCCCGCCGACATTGCCGCAGCCGATGATCCCCAGGGTCTTGCCGAACAATTCGACCCCCATAAAGCGCGACTTCTCCCATCTGCCGGCCTGGGTCGAGCGGTCGGCCGCCGGGATCTGGCGGGCGAGGGCAAAGATCAGGGCGATCGTGTGCTCGGCGGCGGTGATCGAATTGCCGTAGGGGGTATTCATGACGACGATGCCGCGCGCCGTCGCCGCCGCGACGTCGATATTGTCGACGCCGATCCCGGCGCGGCCGATGACGCGGAGCCCGCCGGCCTCGGCAATCAAGGCGCCGGTGACCTTGGTGGCCGAGCGCACGGCGAGCCCGTCGTAATCGCCGATCCGCCGCCGCAATTCCTCGGGCGAGAGTCCGGGCTGCGCGTCGGCCGCGACGCCGCGCGCGGCGAAAATCTCCATCGCGCGCGGGCTCAATTCATCAGCAATCAACACTTTCGGCATTCACCACCCCAACCGAATCCATCGCCAACAGCGAGGCAGGTAAATTAAACAATGAGGCAGCGAGGCAGTGAGAAGCGAGAATGGATTTTTGCGCGCCAAGGCGCGCTATAGTCTCTCCTCACTGTCTCATTGTGAATTTAAGCGGCCCTGACCTCCCTCCAGGCCCAGTCGAGCCAGGGCAGGAGCGCCTCGACGTCGGCGGTCTCGACCGTGGCGCCGGTCCAGATCCGCAGCCCCGGCGGCGAGGCGCGATGACTGGCGATGTCGTAGGCCGCGCCCTCCTCTTCGAGCCGGCGCGCCAGTCCCCGCGCGGCGGCAAACCGTTCCTCGTGCGACAGGCCGCGGAACCAGGGGTCGGTGATGGCGAGACAGGGCGAGGTCGAGGACAAAGTCTCCGGATCCTCGGCAAGAAAGCGCACCCATTCCGACCCCGCAACCCAGCGCGCGAGTGCGGCGAGATTGGCCTCGGAACGCGCGACGAGCCCGGTGAGGCCGCCCACCGCTTCCGCCCATTTCAGCGAATCGATCGCGTCCTCGACGCACAGCATCGACGGCGTGTTGATCGTCTCGCCGCGAAAGACGCCTTCGTTGAGCTTGCCGTTGGCGGCGAGTCGGAAGAGCTTCGGCAACGGCCGCGGCGGCGTGTAGGAGAGGAGCCGCTCGACCGCCCGAGGCCCCAGCGCCAGCATGCCGTGCGCCGCCTCGCCGCCCAGCGCCTTCTGCCAGGACCAGGTGACGACGTCGAGCCGGTCCCACGGGAGGGGCATCGCGAACACCGCCGAAGTCGCGTCGCAGATCGCAAGGCCCCCGCGGTCGGCGGCGATCCATTCGCCGTTCGGCACGCGGACGCCCGAGGTCGTGCCGTTCCAGGTAAAGACGACGTCGCGGTCGAAATCGACCTCTCCCAGATCGGGCAGGCGGCCATAGGGCGCCGAGAGGACGCGCAGATCGGGAAGCTTCATCTCCTTCGCGTCGGCGACCCAGCCCTCGCCGAAATTCTCCCAGGCCAGCATGTCGACGCCGCGGGCGCCCAACAATGACCATATCGCCATCTCGATCGCCCCGGTATCGGAGGCGGCGACGATGGCGACCCGCCACTCGGGCGGAAGCGCGAGGATCGCGCGCGAGCGATCGACGACCTCGACAAGACGCGCAAGGCCCGCGCGCGAGCGGTGCGAGCGGCCGACCAATGCCGCCTCCAATGCCGCCGGAGACCAGCCCGGCCGCTTGGCGCAGGGGCCCGAGGAGAAACAGGGATTGGCCGGACGCCGCGTCGGCTTCATGATGCTATGCCTCACAGAAGCGGCCTGTCAGAAGGCCGTGTCCCGGCGCGGAACTTATGGACGAGCCCCCGACGCGTCAATGCGGCGGGGCACCGCCGCTCCCCTTCGCGCGCCAATCTAAACCTGTTGAGCCCAGCCGCGGCCCTGATAAGAGTGTCGTGAGCCGTTCATCCAAAGGACAGGCGATGAAATATCCGGCATTGCTGGTTCTGATGATAATCATAATCGCTTGTGCGGCGCCGCCTTTGATGGCCGCAGATTCGTCCGGTCAGTTTATCGTGGGAGGCGGCGTTGGTGTTCTGCCCTGCACACGTTTCCTAAACGCTATGGCATCTGCCCGGCAGCAGGGCGGTCTGACATCGATCGCAGGCTTGGACACTGTGTACCCCTGGGCATCCTATATTCTCGGATTTCAGACAGCCTACAATTTTGCCGTACCCGGTATACGCGATATTTTCGGTGCTTTTGGTCCGTCTCCCGTCAATGATGTGCTATACGGGATTGAGCCATGGTGCCAAAAGAACCCGACTGCGCACTTTGGAGACGCCTTGATCATTTTTGCCGAGAAACTCCGTAAGGCCTATGAATAAATCCCTCCTGGTGGCCGGACCACGCTCTTTGGCGGAGAATAATAACATGATGGGGTGGCCGGCAGAAATGCGCTATGCGCTCAGAGCATGGGCACAGAGATGCCATAGTATTCGCCGCCTTTATGTCTTCGGTAGTCGAGCAAAGGGAACAGGAACTTGCAATTCCGATCTTGATCTTGCGGTTATATTAGAAAAAACACATGGAAACCAGCTTTCTGAGCTTATTGTAAATCGGGCATCTTGGCAATGTGAGTTAACCAGTATCCTTGGCATAGTGGTCAAAGATATTTATCTCGCAGACGATCCAGGCTCCATAGCATACGCCGCTGTTTGCGATCACGGCATTCTGATTTTCGACCGTGACTCGCTCCAGAAATAACGGGCGAATTGATGTCATAAGAACTTTGGCAGAAATGTTCTCGCTAATAGCGGCCGGCAAGCGCAGCCCGAGCGAGGCGCCAGATTTGCAGCGGGTCGGGCGCCAGCAGACGCTGGTCGAAGGGGTCGTGATCGGCGCGCGCGAGCCGCGCGAGCGCCCGCTCGGCGAT
>DATFCQ010000267.1:0-6957 GCA_035252905.1 Allostellaceae bacterium
GAGCCCGGCTCCGAGCGCGGTGCCCAAGAGGGCGCTGCCGACGGCGCGGTTGTTGGCGTAGGCCGCCTGCGGCCCGACCTGTACCTCGGCATATTGCTCGCAGGTCGCCTGATCGGCGGCAAAGGCGTCGAACGACTTGCCCGGCCCGGGTGCGACGGGAACCGTCGGCCCCAGCGGACCGACGCAGGCACTCAATGACACCGCGGCCAGACCGGCGGCGACCCATAGACCGACAGGCTTCATGTTTCCCCCTCCGATCGAGCCTCGGGCCGCGATCATGCGGTCAGTTGCGCTGCCGAGACAAGCGAGAACAATCAGGCCGGGATGGACGGCGGCGCCAGAATCGCATTATGGCAGGCTGTGGTCCGGTCGTGCGCGCCCTGTCTCCGTCTTCGGCGGTGCGGCCGCGATCGGGAAAGGGCGGCAGGATTGGAAGACGGGGCCGAGCGACGAACGGGGTCGGGGATGGCCGGATCCTTGTGCACCGCCCCCGGGAGCGGCGCCGCCGACGGACGGAGGGCGGGCCCGGAGCGCGCTCTGTCCGGCCCGGAAATTCGCCCGGCGGGATCGGGTTTCGCCCTGCCGGGGCGGGCCTGGACGGCCGTGCTCGCTGCGATGACCGGCAGCGTAATGGTCGGGTTTCTGCCGATTGCCGCGCGGCGCCTCTATGAAGAGGGGGTGACCGCGTCGTCGCTGTTGTTCTGGCGCTATGCGATCGGCCTCGTCGCCATCGGGCTCGTCGCCCCTCTCGCCGGGATCGACCTCGTCCGCGCCGGGCGGCGCGGCGCCTTGCGGCTGACCCTGGTCGGCGCCACGCTCGGCGCGGCGCAGACCTTGTGCTATTTCGAGAGCCTGCACTGGCTCGAGACCGGCATCGCGGTCTTGTTGTTCTATACCTACCCGGCGCTGACCCTGGTGGTCGAGCGGCTGCTGTTCCGCCGTCCGGTACAGAGGCTCTCCGTCCTCTGCATCGCGACGATCCTTATCGGCGCGGGTTTGATCACCGGACCGGGTCTCGACTCCGGGCGGATCGACCCGCGCGGGCTCCTGTGGGCCCTGCCCGGGCCGCTGATCTACGCCTTTTACCTTGCCGCCAATGCGCGGCTGATGGGCCGTCATCCGCCGCTTGCCGGCGCCGCCTTTCTCTATCTCGGCTTTGCCCTGAGCTATCTCGCCGTCGTCGTGCTCTACGGGCTCGACCGACCGGCGAGCGCCGTCGGCTGGGCGGCGCTCGTGTTCATCGCGCTCGGCGCCGGGGCCTTGTCGATCACCTTGTTTTCCTATGCCGTCCCGCGGCTTGGGCCGTCGAGCTATGCGATCGTCGCCAATACCGAACTCGTCACCGTCGTGTTGATCGGGGCGCTGGTGCTCGGCGAGCGGCTGACCGCAAACCGCATCGCCGGCGCCTTGTTGATCGCCGCCGGCGTCCTTGCCCACGGCCTGTCGCGCCGCCGTCATCCGGGATGAGCCCGGCCTGTTTGAATGGGAAAGCGGCGGAATGCCCCCGGCTTTCCCCACGGAACAAGTCCGTGGGCTGAAGGCCCACGGGGTTTTCCGCCCTACAATTCGGTGCAGGGCGGAAAAGAGCAGCGCATTCCGCCAACCTTATGAGGCAACCGGCCCCCCTCCTCGTCAGCCGCTCCGCGCGCCCTCCTGCAACAGGCTGCGCAGCACGTAATGCAGGATGCCGCCGTGGCGGTAGTATTCGAGTTCGTCGAGGGTGTCGATGCGGCAGCACAGCGGGGTTTCGGCGACGGCGCCATTGGCGCGGTGGATGCAGAGGCGCAGTTCCGCGCGCGGCCTGAGGCCGTCGGCGATGCCGCTGATGTCGAAACTCTCGTCGCCGGCGATCTTGAGGCTCTGGCGGCTCGTCCCGGCCGGGAATTCAAGCGGTAGGACGCCCATGCCGATCAGGTTCGAGCGGTGGATGCGCTCGAAGCTCTCGGCGAGGACCGCGCGCACGCCCAGAAGCCGCGTCCCTTTGGCCGCCCAGTCGCGCGACGAGCCGGTGCCGTATTCCTTGCCGGCGATGACGAGGAGCGGCACCTGGCGGCGCGCATACTCGATCGCAGCGTCGTAGATCGGCATGATTTGGCCTTCGGGGAGGAGGCGGGTCATGCCGCCCTCGACACCCGGCACCAGTTCGTTCCTGATGCGGATATTGGCAAAGGTGCCGCGCATCATGACCTCGTGGTTGCCGCGCCGGGAGCCGTAGGAGTTGAACTCGCCCGGCCGCACCTGATAGCCGATCAGATAGTGGCCGGCCGGGCTGTCGCGCGCGATGGTGCCGGCCGGCGAGATATGGTCGGTGGTGATGCTGTCGCCGAGCAGCGCCAACAGCCGCGCCCCGGCGATGTCGCAGAGCGGCGCCGGCTCCGGCGTCATGTCGTCGAAATAGGGCGGGTGGCGGATATAGGTCGATCCTTCCGACCAGGCAAAGGTGCGCCCGCCCGCGGGGGCGATCCGCCGCCATTCTTCGGGGCCCTTGAACACGTCGGCGTAGCGGCGCCGGAACATCTGCGGGCTGACCGCCTGTTCGATGGCCTTCTGCACCTCCTCGCCGCTCGGCCAGATGTCGCGCAAATAAACCGGCTTGCCGTCCCGGTCCTCGCCGAGCGGGTCGCGGATCAGATCGACCGACAACGAGCCGGCCAGGGCATAGGCGACGACGAGCGGCGGCGCCATCAGGTAGTTGGCGCGCACGACCGGGTTGATGCGGCCCTCGAAATTGCGGTTGCCGGACAATACGGCGCAGACCGCGAGATCGCCCGCCGCAACCGCATCGGCGATCGGCTCCGGCACCGGCCCCGAATTGCCGATGCAGGTCGTGCAGCCATAGCCGACGAGGTTGAAGCCGAGCGCGTCGAGCGCCTCTTGCACCCCGGCGGCTTCGTAATAGTCGCTGACCACCTGGCTGCCGGGAGCGAGGCTGGTCTTGACCCAGGGCTTGGGCTTGAGGCCGCGCGCGACCGCCTTCCGGGCGAGCAGCCCCGCCATCAGCATGACGCTCGGGTTTGAGGTGTTGGTGCAGCTGGTGATCGCGGCAATCACGATGTCGCCGTCGCGCAAGCGATATTCGGCGCCTGCGACCGGCATCGCGGCCGGCTTTTTGCGCCCGGCGGCGAGCCCCGGCAGGTCGCGGGCAAAGGCGCTCTTGGCCGCCGCCAGGGCGATGCGGTCCTGCGGCCGCCGGGGCCCGGCCAAGGACGATTCGACCCGGCCGAGATCGAGTTCGAGCGTGTCGCTGTAGAGGGGCTCGGGCACGGTCTCGTCGCGCCATAGCCCCTGCGCCTTGGCATAGGCTTCGACGAGGGCGACCTGCGCCGCGTCGCGGCCGGTGAAGGCGAGATAACGGATCGTCTCGTCGTCGATCGGGAAGAAGCCGCAGGTGGCGCCGTATTCCGGCGCCATATTGGCGATCGTCGCGCGGTCGGGCAGCGCCAATTCGCCGACGCCGGGGCCGAAGAACTCGACAAAGCGTCCGACGACGCCGCGCCGGCGCAGCATCTCGGTGATGGTCAGGACGAGGTCGGTTGCGGTCGCCCCCTCGCGCAAGCGGCCGTCGAGGCGAAAGCCGACGACCTCGGGCAGCAGCATCGAGATCGGCTGGCCGAGCATCGCCGCCTCGGCCTCGATGCCGCCGACTCCCCACCCCAGGACCGAGAGGCCGTTGATCATCGTCGTGTGGCTGTCGGTGCCGACCAGCGTATCGGGACAGGCGATCCTTCGCCCGTCCTCTTCGCCGGTCCACACCACCCGCGCCAGATATTCGAGATTGACCTGATGGCAGATCCCGGTCCCGGGCGGCACCACGCGGAAATTGTCGAAGGCGTCCTGGCCCCAGCGCAGAAAGCTGTAGCGCTCGCCGTTGCGGGCGAATTCCTGCCGCACGTTTTCGGCGAACGAATCCGGCCGGGCAAAGCTGTCGACCATGACCGAATGGTCGATCACCAGATCGACCGGCGACAGCGGGTTGATGCGGTTCGGGTCGCCGCCGAGGCGGGCCATCGCCTCGCGCATCGCCGCAAGGTCGACGATGGCGGGGACGCCGGTGAAGTCCTGCATCAAGACGCGCGCCGGACGGAACGCGATCTCTCGGTTGGAGCGGCGCGCGGCGAGCCAGTCGGCGAGCGCCCTGGCATCGTCGGTCGTGACGGTCCGGCCGTCTTCGAGCCGCAACAGATTCTCCAACAGGATCTTCAGCGCATAGGGCAGCCGCCCGATGTCGCCGAGCCCGGCAGCGCCGGCCGCGGCGAGGCTGAAATAATCGTAATGCGCGCCGCCGACCGCGAGCGCGCGGCGCGTCTTCAGGCTGTCTCGACCGGTCGCTTTCACGCGCGTTCTCCTCTCGAACCCGGCCCGCCGGGTCAAAGGGAAACGCGTCAACTCCGGCTTTTGCTCCGCCGCAGGCTCATCGCATTGCGTGCTCTTCCTTCGGCTTCTTCAATCAGACATTCCGTAAACAGCCATATGAAAACCCTTGCGTGCAGAGGCAAAGGATACCTATATACGAAATGCTCTCTCTGATTGTGGAATAACCTCTATGACCCGCTTCGATTGCTGAACCGGAAGAAGCGAGGCGAAGCCAGGATTGGAAGGTTTCGCACTCCCTGTCCCGGCAAACCCCCGGGCGAACCAGCGACGGAGCCGATCTTGCCTAACCGCAGGCGCCCGCAGCCGAAGATTGCCCGGGGGCGGGACCCATTTCTCCATCACTCGAAATTTTCAGACAAGAGCAATGCCCTACCAGCTCTCATCAGTTCGTAGTGCGGAGGGATGGACCCCGGCTTGCGCCGGGGTGATGGGAAAGGGACAGCGATCAAACTCTTTCGCTGGCGCTTTCGCCGGAGTGACCAACCCATGGACGCTCCGCCATTTTGACATTTGCCGAGGCGGTCCCAAATGATCCTGTTGCCAGACGGTCGGATGGCCGCTCTCCGCCCTTTCGGGCGGGGGGAGGAAAGTCCGGGCTCCACGGAGGTGCGGTGCCGGGTAACGCCCGGCGGGGGCGACCCCAGGGAAAGTGCCACAGAAAGGACACCGCCGCACCGCTTCCGGTCTCGGCCGGACGGGCGGCAAGGGTGAAACGGTGCGGTAAGAGCGCACCGCGCCGCCGGTGACGGCGGCGGCAGGGAAAACCCCACCGGGAGCAAGACCAAGTAGGAGCGGCAGGCATCTTCGGATGCCGGGCGGACCTCCGCGCCGCCGCTCGGGTCGGTCGCACGAGGCGTCCGGCAACGGACGTCCCAGAGGAATGGCCATCCCCACCCCATCGGCTTGGCCCCATTGGCTTGGACGGGGGTGGGACAGAACCCGGCTTACAGGCCGTCTGGCACTCTTTCCGCGACTAGAACATATCATGAACACGCACCGGCGGTATTCGGGCTCCCCTCAGCCCCTTCCAGGTATCGTAGAGGATGAGCTTTCGCCCGCTAGATGCTGTAAGCGGCGGAAAATTGCAATTCTGAAAGTTTTATGCAACGAGCCGTTGACGTCCATGCCATCCCATGATATCCCATGCCTACCCATAGACGGAGCTGCTGAAAGGGGGAGTGGAGGCAGCGCTTACCGGGCGCCCCTTGCCGGTACCGTCTAGGGAGAGCGTTGGGGGAAGAGTGGGACTGTTTCTGTCCACTTTCGTGAACAAGGTCGACCGCAAGGGGCGGGTTTCGGTGCCGGCGACCTTTCGCGCTACCCTCGCCAATCAGAGCTTTCTCGGGATCATCGCTTTCCCGTCACCCAAATATTCGGCGCTTGAAGGCTGCGGCATCGACCGCATCGAGGAAATCGCGGCCCGCATCGACGCTCTCGACTTGTTCTCCGAAGAGCGCGAAAATTTTGAGCCGCTGCTTTCCGAATCCCAGCAATTGCCGTTCGACACCGAAGGGCGCATCATCCTGCCCGGAGAGCTGGTCGAACATGCCAAGATCACCGACAGCGTCTCTTTCGTAGGGCTGGGACGCAGCTTTCAGATGTGGGCGCCGGCGGCGTACGCTGCCCACAAAGCGGCCGTGCACGAGCGCGCCCGCCAACAGGGGGCGCAGCTGTCCCTGGCGGCCGCCGACCGGCGCCGCGAGCGCGAGTGAACCCCGGAAGCGGCGCGCCTCGGCCTCCGCCGGCCGTGGCGCCGGCGCATGTCCCTGTTCTTCTCGACCCTGTTCTTGCTGCGCTCGCGCCGCGCGACGACGCTGTTTACGTCGACGGCACCTTTGGCGGCGGCGGGTACAGCGAGGCGTTGCTCAAGGCGGCGCGCTGCCGTGTTTTCGGCATCGACCGCGATCCCGCGGCGGTGCGGCGCGGCGAGGTTCTCGCGCGCAACTGGCCCGGGCGGCTGACCCTTGTCGAAGGGCGATTCGGCGAGATGGAGCGCCTCCTGGCGCCGCTCCTGTCCGACCCGGTTGCCGGCGTCGCCTTTGATCTCGGGGTCTCGACCCTGCAGCTCGACACTCCCGAGCGCGGCTTTTCGTTCCGCTTTGACGGGCCGCTCGACATGCGCATGGGCGAGACCGGCGAGAGCGCCGCCGATCTCGTCGCGCGGTTGTCGGAAGGCGAACTCGCCGCGGTAATCGGCGCCTATGGCGAGGAGCGGTTCGCCCGCCGGGTCGCCCGCGCCATCGTCGCGGCACGCAGCCGGCAGCCGATCCGCCGCACCTTCGAACTGGCAGAGATCGTGCGCGCCGCGGTGCCGGGGACGGAGCCCGGACGCGATCCGGCGACGCGAACCTTCCAGGCCCTGCGCATCGCCGTCAACGACGAACTCGGCGAATTGGAGCGCGGGCTCGCCGCGGCCGAGCGGCTGTTGCCGCAGGGCGGACGGCTTGCCGTCGTCTCGTTCCATTCGCTCGAGGATCGCCGGGTCAAATCGTTTCTGCGGCGTCGCAGCGACGGGGCGGCCGCCTCGCGCCACCGGCCGCCCGTGGGGGCGGCCCCGGCGCCGAGCTTCCGTCTGCTGTCGCG
>DATFCQ010000268.1:0-16034 GCA_035252905.1 Allostellaceae bacterium
GGCCGCGGCGGGCGCGGATGCGGCAGCGGCCGCGCCGCCCGCGTCGGGCCGCGCCTTTGCCCGGGCGAATTGCCGGCGGTACTCCTCCTCCCATTCCTCGCTGTCCTCGGCGGGGACAAAGCCGTATTTGTCCGCGAAAAAGCGGTTGGTCGCCTCGATCGCCTGCTCTCGCACCGACTTCAGATCCATCTTCCGGTCTCCGCGGTTGCGCTGTTTGTTGCCGGCAACGGTATCACGAGCGGCGCGCGAGAAGGAAAGGGGACGGCGATGTGCTGCATTCGCCCCTCACCCCGGCCCTCTCCCCGCAGAGCGGGGAGAGGGAGGGACCCGCGCAGCGGGAGGGTGAGGGGCCGCAACGCCTCGCCCTCAGAAAAGGCGGTTGGGCAGAAAAGGCGGTTGGGAAGCGCGCCTCGGTCGCGCGCGATCGCCCGCATGGCAGAATGATTCGGACCGGATAAGAGAAAGGGGTGGCGATGGCGTGGCGGATCGGGGTCGATATCGGCGGGACGTTTACCGACGTGGCGCTCATTGACGAGGCGAGCGGGCAGATCGGTGTCGTCAAGGTATTGACGACGCCGCACGATCTTGCCGAGGGCGTAGTCGCGGGCCTGTCCCGCGCGCTCGCCGAACACGCGGCCGATCCGGCCGGGGTCGCGCTGTTGTCGCACGCAACGACGGTCGTCACCAATGCGCTCTTGGAAAAGAAGGGCGCCAAGGCGGGGTTTGTCGCGACACGCGGGTTTCGCGACGTGCTTGAATTGCGGCGCTCGTCGCGCGCCGATCTTTACGATCTGTTTCAGGATGCGCCTTCGGTGCTGGTGCCGCGACGCTGGCGCTTCGAGGTCACGGAGCGCATCGACGCCGAAGGCCGGGTCGCAACCCCGCTCGACGAAGCGGATCTCGACCGCGTCATCGCCGCGATCCGCGCCCTGGAGCTCGACACGGTCGCGGTGTCGCTGCTCTTCTCGTTTCTGAACGATGCGCACGAGCGGCGCGTGGGCCTGCGGCTGCGGCAGGAATTGCCCGGGGTCGGCGTGTTTCTGTCCTCCGAGATCCTGCCCGAGATCCGCGAGTTCGAGCGCGCCAGCACGACCGCGGTCTGCGCCTATGTCGGGCCCTTGCTGGCCTCCTATCTCGGCCGGCTCGAAACGGCCGCCGCCGCGCTGGGCCTGCCTGCATGGCACGTGATGGGGTCGAGCGGCGGAGTCGTCGACATCGCCGAAGCCTTGCGCATGCCGGCCCTGGCGATCGAGTCGGGACCGGCCGCCGGGGTCGTCGCCGCCGCACTCGCCGGCGAGGATCTGGGGATTGCCGATCTGATCTCGTTCGACATGGGCGGGACGACCGCGAAGGCGAGCCTTATCGCCGGCGGCGAGATCGCGGTGACCGCGGAATACGAGGTCGGCGGCGCCGGTCACCTGAAGCGCTGGCTTGCCGGCACCGGTCATCCGGTGCGCGTGCCGGTCATCGACCTCGCCGAGGTCAGCGCCGGCGGCGGCAGCATCGCCTGGGTCGATCCCGGCGGCGCGCTCAGGGTCGGCCCGCAGAGCGCCGGCGCCGCTCCGGGTCCTGCCGCCTACGGCGCCGGCGGCACCGAGCCGACCGTCAGCGACGCCGATGTCGTGCTGGGGTACCTCGACCGCGAGGCCTTGCTTGCCGGCGCCTTGCCGATCGACCTCGCCGCCGCCGAGCGCGCGACCGGCGACCGTATCGCCCGCCCGCTCGGGCTCGATCTGATCGAAGCCGCTGCCAAGATTGTCGAGATCGTCAACAACAGCATGGCGCAGGCGCTGCGCATCGTCTCGCTCGAACGCGGTCACGACCCGAGGGAATTCACGCTCGTCGCTTTTGGCGGCGCCGGCCCGGTGCACGCCGCCGCACTCGCCGACGAATTGCAGATCCCCGAGATCGTCGTGCCGCCGGCGCCGGGAGCGTTTTCGGCGCTCGGCCTCGTCACCGCCGATCTGAAGCGCGACTATGCGCGCACCTTCTACGCCGAGATCGCCGGCCTCGATCCCGCCCGGCTGGCCGCCATCCTGGCCGAGATGGAGGCGAACGCCGCGGCGATGCTGACAGCGGCAAAGATCCCGCCCGGGCGACAGGCGTTGTTGCGCGCGGCCGATCTGCGCTACCGCCGCCAGGCGTACGAACTGACCGTGCCGATGGCGGCGGGGCCGGTCACGCGCGCGAGCCTCGACGCGCTTGCTGCCGCCTTTCACGACAGGCACCGTCAGACCTACGGCCACGCCAATCCCGGCGAGCCGGTGCAATTGGTCAATATCCGGCTGACCGCGCTCGGCCGGCTGAAGCGGCCGTCGTTGCGCCAGCAGGCCGGGCCGGCAAGGGCGCCTCGGCAGCGCCGGGTGTGGTTCGCCGGATCCGGCCTCGTCGCCTGTCCGGTATTGTGGCGCGACGGCCTCTCGGTCGATGCCGCGATCCCCGGCCCGGCGATCGTCGAGGCGACGGATTCGACGATTGTGGTCCCGCCCTCCTGGATCGCCACAGTCGCGGCCGGGGGCTATATTCGCCTGCGGAGGACGTGAATCATGCTCGATGTCGCCGCCGCACCCGCCCGCCGCCCGAAGACCGATCCCGCCCGCTTTGCGGTGGTCAAGAACGCGCTCGCCTCGGCCGCCGAGGAGATGAAGATCGTCCTCGCCAAGACCGCCTATTCGCCGCTCCTCAAGGTCGCCGGCGATTACTCCTGCGGATTGTTCGATGCGGCCGGCAACATGGTGGCGCAGGGGCCCGATTTGCCGATCCATCTCGGCTCGATGCCCGACGCGGTGCGCGCGGTCGTCGCCCGCTTTCCCGAAATCCTGCCGGGCGACGCCTTCATCCACAACGACCCCTATCACGGCGGCTCGCATCTGCCCGACGTCAATGTCGTGATGCCGGCCTTTTACGGCGAGCGGCTGTTGGGCTTCGGCTGCGTGCGCGCGCATTGGCCCGACGTCGGCAGCGCCACCCCGGGCAGCTACGGCGCGGTGACCGAGATTTATGGCGAGGGGTTGCGATTGCCGCCGGTGCGGCTCTATCGCGACGGCCGCCCCGACCCCGATATCGAGGCGCTGATCTTTGCCAATGTCCGCACCCCGGCCGAGCGGCGGGGCGACCTCGCCGCTCAGGTCGCGGCCAACCGGCGCGGCGTCGAGCGCCTTGCCGAACTGGCCGGGAGATACGGCGCCGACGAACTCGTGCAGATCATGGACGAGGTGCTCGACTATTCCGAGACGATGATGCGCGCGGCCTTGCGCACCTTGCCCGACGGCGAGGCGCATTTTGCCGACGTGTTCGACGGCGACGGCATCATTGCCCCCGGCGCGGAAGCCGACGAGCCGTTCACCGTGCGCCTCGCGGTCAGGAAGCGGGGCGACGCGATCACGATCGATTTCACCGGCTCGGACAGGGCGGTGCCGGGGCCGATGAACGCGCCTCTGACCGTGACCGCCTCGGGGGTCTATTGCGCGCTGAAGATGATCGCCGATCCGAAAAGCCTGATCCCGCCCAATTCGGGCTGCTGGCGCCCGGTCACGGTGACCGCGCCCAAGGGGTCGGTCGTCAATGCCGAGGCGCCGGCGCCGGTCGTCTATGCCAATCACGAGATGTCGCACCGCGTCGCCGACATGGTCATGGCGGCGATGTTTGCGCTCTCTCCGCACACTGTGATGGCCGCCTCGCAGGGCACCTCGGCGGTCGTCACCTTTGGCGGCCTCGATCCGCGCCGCGGCGAGCGCTACGTCAGCTACGAGTCGCTGAAGGGCGGGTTCGGCGCGCGGCCGACCAAGGACGGCATCAACGCCGTCGCCAGCACGATCAGCAACATGATGAACACGCCCGTCGAGATCCTCGAAATGAGCTTTCCGCTGCGCGTCGAGGAATACGCGCTGGTTCCCGACAGCGGCGGCGCCGGCGCCTGGCGCGGCGGGCTGGGTGTACGGCGGGTGTGGCGCGTTCTCGACCACGAGGCGCATGCCGCGGTGTGCTGCGAGCGCAGCCTCGTCCCGCCCTTCGGCCTTGCCGGCGGCCGCCCCGGCGCGCCGATGCGCCTCAAGCTCGAACTCCCCGACGGCACGACCCGCCCGCTCAACAGCAAGGGCGCCTTCCAGATCCCCGCCGGCGGCCGCCTCGTGCTGGAAGCTCCCGGCTCCGGCGGCTACGGCCCGCCCGCGGAACGCAATCCTGCCCTGCTGCGCGAGGATGTGGTGGACGGGTATGTCAGCGAGGAGGGGGCGCGAAGGGAGTATGGGAGGGAGCCCGACTGATGAAAGGCCGCGATGCCGCGTCGATCCGCGGCGGTGCCATCGATAGCCTGACCGATATCCGCGACGACGCCGCACGGATCGAGTACTACATATCTGATCGGAGCCGGGACGAGTTTATTGCCGACGACCTCACGCGAGATGCCGTCGAGCGCTGCCTCGTGCGCATCATCTGCGAAGCGATCTCCCGGCTCGCGAACACCCGCACTTCCTTCGCGCCGCCTGCAACGCTCCAAGGCATGGGCGACAGATTGCAACATGAGTATGACCAGATCAGCCCGGACCTGATCTGGGACATCGTGAATGACGACCTGCCCAACCTGAAGGCGGATGCCGAACGCGCCCTGGCAAAATTGCGGGCGGGACGCCCGCATTCCGAAGGAGAGCCCGGTTGACCGGCCGTTCCGATAACAATCGGCTCGGAGCTCGGAGGAGGTCGATCGGCCGAAGCCGGGCAGCGCGAGAGGGTGAGCGGGGTGCCCAAAGAAAAGCATTGGGCTTCGTTCAAGGCAATGGCTGCGCGCGTCCGTGCAATGCGGCTGGATGCCGGCACACGCCATCGGAGATCTTGCTTCGCGAAGGACGCGACGAGCGCTGACGGCAGGCAGTGTCTCGGTTTGAATTCCGCAATTGGTGGACACCCGGAAGATCGATCCCAGCCTCATCACGGATGACTTGATCCGGCGTCGTCGATGACAGCTTTCGGCACAAGCGCTTCAAACCGCATCCCGCTGCCCAGCCGATGCTTGGACTACACCTAGTTCAGAAAAGAGCTACTTGATTCTGGTTCCCCTCTGCTCCCATCTGCCGGGATTCAGGACCGCGTCTACCACCTTTCCGGCCGAATCCTTGGTAAAGGCAATGCGCGTGGGATAGCGTCCCGGCACATAGAATTCCGTGTCCGACAGCGGCCTGACAACCGTCGGCTTGGCGCCCTCGAATCCGAACACCCTCTCGCCGCCGGTTGCCGCGATCGTGAGGGCGCCATCCCGCACATTCACTTTCAGCAAGGGTCGCAACCAAACCGGCCCACGCACGACTGTAAGCTGGACGGGCTCAGCCTGCCCTTTACGGTTGATCGTCAACTGCACGCTGGTGCCGGCCCGGCCGCGCATCCTGTCGATTACCTGGCCTAGTGCAAGGCCCTGCAACGACTTGCCATCAATGGCCGTCACGGCGTCCCCCGACTGCACCCCGGCTGCCGCCGCAGGTCCCCCAGGCACCGGTACGACCCTCGGCAAGCCCTTCTCGATGGTAAGCTGCAGCCCAACTCCGCTGAACGGTCCGACCCTCTGGCCCGGCGAGGGAGCGAAGTCGTAGGTGCCGGCGTAGGCAGAAAGCGTGTCGGTGCTGATCGCCGGAGGAGAGGTTGGAGGAGTGAAGGTGTGATTTCGCGGAACGCTTGCAAGCACGGCGTCCCACATCACCTCGCCTCCGAGCGTTGCGAGCGCTTCCGGGCTGAGGTCGCGGCCATTCACCTCTTGCGTCGAAGCTGCGAACAGAGTGTCGCCGTCGTGAGCCGTCGAGAAAGGCTGGATGGCACGTGCCATGGAGGTATGCACTTGAATAGCCAAGCGCTTTAAGACCGCGTAACCAAGCTTCTCATTCGTCACGATCAGGCTGACCGTGGTGTTTTTCGTTACCGGCGGCCCCTGCCCGGCCGCCGCGCCAGGGGCCGCCCAATCTCCTCGCAAACTCGCCGGGACATGCTGCATCAGCTCCGCCGTGCGACTGAGGCTGCCCCAAGATGCCGCCTTGTGGCAACTTACGAGCCGACCGTCGCGGTCGGTCACAGCCCCCGCGGCATTCACAACCACGAAGGCCGCGATCTTGACTGAGCCGACCTGCCGGAATGCTCCGCCTTCCCCGGAATGGGCATCGCAGCCAAAAAAACTTCCCTGCATTGCATTGCGGCCGGCGCCCTGAGCCCCGAGGGGAAACTCGTCTGGGCGCATCGCTTGAAGAGTTGCCCGAGCCAATCGCTTGTCCGGATAGATCTCGTTCAGCCGGCGACCGCCAAAGTCGTAGATGATCGCCCCGGTCACGATGGCGATGTTCTGCCAATCACCGGACCGGATGCCCTCGTCCTTGAGCCCGGTTGCTACTGCGGTGATCGCCTCTTCACCATAGGCCGAGCCACCCGAGAACACGACCGCGTCGGTGAAGGGGAAGGTGTAGCCCAGCCGCAGGGCGTCGGTGTTCACCGTGCCGGGCGCGCCCCCGCGCGAATCCACGACGACGCTTGCCCGATGGGCGAAGCGAATTATGGTGAGGCCCGTTGGCCCTTTCTCGTAAGAGCCGACCCCGACCTCGATTGCTGGCCAGTTGAAGGTCAGGACGGAGCCTCTGATATTGGTATCAGGCACAAGCCCGGCTTGGTTGGCACTTGCTATCATCGGGCTTGCGAAGAGGATCGAGCCGGCAATTGCACCCGCGATGAACCGGATGTTGCGCGCCAGGGTGAAGGTTTCCCACCTGTGCTTGTTATACCCCAACGGATTCCGCCATAGCAGAACCAGCCTGCCACCAAGGCGGTAAGTAGCTGTCGACAACCAATTTGCGCGGGTCGAGCCGATCGACGGTGACATGTGACGTAATCTCGAATTAGAAATAGATACAAGTTTATAGCGGTTCTCGACCGAATGGTATCGGTCCGGGCTGTCGGGCGACATGCCGGCCAGCGCGCCCGCCGAGCCGTCGGCTCAGAAGTCCGCATCGCGCCGACCTCCTCATAGGGCGACGGTTAAAGCCGGCAAAGGGGTATGAAGAGACGTTCAAGATGCGAAGGCGGATTTGCCGACGAGCGATTGGCGCGCGTCGCCTACGAGCAGACGCGCCGGCTCGGCTATTACCACAGCTATCGCCACAACGGCCACGAGCCCGGCATCGAGCTGGCCGAGCATCTGATTAAAATCGCCCCGGTACCGATGTCGAAAGTGTTGTTCCAATGCTCGGGCTCAGAGGCCAACGACACCGCGATCAAGCTCGTCTGGTACTGCCACGCCGCGCTCGGCAAGCCTCACAAGCACAAGATCATTGGCCGCAGGATGGGGTATCACGGCAATACCTGCGCGGCGATCAGCGCCTCGGGCAAGTCCGATATGCACGCCGATTTCGGCCTGCCTTACCCCGGATACCGGACCGCGGGCGTCTCGCCCGCAGGCCGGCCCTCTCCAAGAGGCGGAAGGTGCCAAGAATGCGGGCGGCCCTTCGAGAACCTCAGGAGCCCGCGGTCCGGAATGACCGCTTTGTCGCACGCCGCTCTGAGCCCGCCATAACCGATACCTGCCCCTGCCAGCTTGATGGGGGAGGGCCGGCCCTTCGACAAGCTCAGGAGGGGGCGATCCAATGCCGCTCCCGAATGACGATCTCTGTGGAAACTCAAGCAGATACATTCTCCAAACTGGGGATCCCTACTCTTGTCGGCGCAACCGGGGCGAAGCAATCGGGCTTGTCTTTGGGACAGGTCGCGTGCGGCTCGGTGCAGAGTGTTAACGAATTAGAAAGCATGCGGATTTCATCTTCAACCGAGCGGTTAGAGCCGAAATCGGGGAGCACGAGATGGGCGGCAGGCTGCTTCCGGGTGCGCTGGTCCTGGCGGTCCTGACGGTGACGAGCGGTGCCGCCTGTGCCGAGGAGCCAATCTTCCCTTATATCGTGCAGCAGGGTTTTGCCGCCTCGCCGATCCCGAGGAGCCAATTGAACATGGCCGGCAAATCGCCGGCCATGGTCGGGCTCGGCAGCTATCTCGTCAATGCCGCCGCGGATTGCAACGGCTGCCATTCCTTCCCGCGGTTCCTGCCGCAGGGCGATGTGGCCGGCAGCAACCCGGCGGCGGGGGACCCCTATCAGGGCACGCCTTCCTCGCAGAGCCTCAGGCGGCAGTTGCGGGCGAATTTCAATATTTCCCATTTTCTCGCCGGCGGGCGCTGCTTCGGGCCCTATATGGCGCGCAATCTGACCCCCGATGCGAGCGGCCGGCCGCTCGGTCTCAGCGAGGCCGAGTTCATCAGGGTCATGCGCACCGGCGAAGATGTCGAATGCGAGAAGGACCCGAACCATCCGATCTGCGCGCTGGGGCCGGACACCGCCGTATTGCAGACGATGTCGTGGCCGACCTATCACAGCATGACCGATGACGACCTCAAGGCGATCTATGCCTATCTGACGGCGATCCCGCCGGCCCAGGCCTGCAACACGGTCGCCGACGGCTGCCCCGGTTTTTCCGGGGCTGCAGCCAATCAGACGACCTACGCCTATCCCAATACCGCCGATTGCCCGAACCCGCCCCCGCCGCAATAAGGGATCGGCGGCCTCACCGCCCGGTGAAGACCGGCCGGCGCTTCTCGGCCCAGGCCTTGAGACCTTCGGCGTGGTCCTCCGAGGCGGCGCAGCGGGCGCGGACCGCGGCGAGCGCGGTGCGGTCGAGGGCGCCCTGCGCCGCCCTGTCGATCGCGCGTTTCAACCCGGCGACGGCGAGCGGCGCATTGCCGGCAAGGGTTGCGGCGAGCGCCTCGGCGCGGGTCATCAGCTCCGCCGGCGGGACGACTTCGTCGAGATAGCCGATGCGCAACAGCTCCGCCGCAGCGATCGGCTCGGCGCAGAGAAACAGCCTCTTTGCGGCGGCGACGCCGAGGCGGCTGACATAGCGCTCGATGCCGCTCGCATAATACACAATGCCGAGCCGCACCGCCGGCATCAACAGGCGCATGCCGTCGACGCCGAGGCGAAAGTCGCAGGCGAGCGCCAGATCGGTTGCCCCGCCATAGACGCCGCCGTTCAACGCGGCAATGGTCGGGATGTGCAGGGCGGCGAGGCGGTCGACGGTATGCTCGAAGGCGTCGGGATCATGGGCTTCCTCCGCCTCCCCCTTCAGCCGGTCGACCAATGCGCCGATGTGAAAGCCCGAGCTGAAACTCTTGCCGGTGCCGGTCAGGATCAGGGCGCGGATTGCGGGGTCGGAATCGACCTCTTCGAAGATCCGCCGCAATACTGCAAGATCGGCGGGCTCGATGCGGTTGTGCTGGCGCGGCCGGTTAAGGCGGACCAGCGCGCGGCCGCCCTCCACCGTGAGGCTCGGCACAGTGGAGGGAGCGGTATCGTCGGGCATTGCAGGCTTCCGTTCTGGCGCGAAAGCCCGAGACTAGCAGACGGAAGCGGCCGCTGCTCGTCGCGCGTGCGTCCCGGCGGCGTCAACCCCGGAAGGGGTGATCGAGAAGCATGCGCTGCGCCGGCGTCAATGTCTGATAGAGCTGCTGGACTTCCGGGATGACGGCTTTAAGCCCGGCCAGCCGGGTCGCGGTCATCTGCTCCATGCGGGCGAGGCGATCGAGCGCGGTCTCGCTGCCGGGCGGCTTGATGCTGTTGCAAACCTGTCGTTCGCGCTGCGCCTCGTCATTAACGAGGTTCTGGATCTTGTCCCAGAGCGGGCGCTGCTGTGCGTTCAGGTCGAGCTTCGCTCCGATATAGGCGATCCCCGCGGCGCGGCGCGCCAAGTGGTTGATGCAGGCCTCCCGCGAGTGTTGCCACCCCATCCGATGATGCTCGCCCCAGTGGTGATGGTGCTCCTCCGCCTCCTCTCTCATGTGATGCATTCTCTCCCTCATGCCCATCATGCCTTCCGACATGCCCATCCCCGGCTGCGTCTCGGGCATCGGCTGCGCGGCGGCAGCGCCGATCGGGGCCTGCGTCGGCGGATTGGCCGCCGGTACGGGGGCGGAAGTCTGGGCGGCCGGGTTCTGCGGCTGCTGGGCAAAGGCGGCCGAGGTCAGCGCGGTGCCGGCAACGAGCACCGCGGCAAGAAGCGTATGTTTCACGGCAACACCTCCATCCTTTTGGACTGCGTATGAGGATAGAATAGGCAGGAAGGAAGTCGATGATCCCCGCCCCTCGTCGCGGTTGGCCCTCGGCCGCCAGACCGCTATAAGGACCTTGGGCAAAGGCGCTCACGGTTTCGCAAGAAACAGCAGGTGATCCTATGGCGAGCGGAGAAACCGCCCTGGTCTCGACCGAGTGGCTGGCCGGGCACCTTGACGACCCCGGCATCCGGATCGTCGACGGGACCTATTTTCTGCCGAACGTCGCCCGCGACGCGCGCGCCGAATTCGCCCAACGGCATATCCCTGGGGCGGTCTTTTTCGACATCGACGAAATCAAGGACCACGGCAACCCGCTGCCGCATATGCTGCCCGAGCCGGCGGAATTCGCGGCGCGGGTCGGAGAAATGGGGATCGGCGACGAGACCATGATCGTCGCCTATGACGTGCACGGCGTGCTGAGCGCGGCGCGGGTATGGTGGATGTTCCGCGTCATGGGGCATGATGCCGTCGCGGTGCTCGACGGCGGCCTGCCGAAATGGCTGCGCGAGGGCCGGCCGCTCGCCGAGGGTCCGACCCGGCCGCGGCAGAAGGCGGTCTTCACCCCGCATTTCCGGCCCGAACTGGTGCGCGGCCTCGACGCGGTGCGGACCGAACTGTCGAGCGGTTCGGCCCAGCTCGCCGATGCGCGCTCGGCCGCCCGCTTCTCGGGCGCCGAAGCAGAGCTCCGTCCGGGCCTCAGGAGCGGCCACATGCCGGGCGCGAGAAACCTGCCTTATGGCGAATTGCTGAACCCGGACGGGACGTTCCGCCCCGAATCCGAGATTGCGGAGCGCTTCCGCAGCGCCGACATCGATCCCGCGCGGCCGGTCACCGCTTCGTGCGGCTCAGGGGTGTCGGCCTGCGTGCTGGCCCTCGGCCTCCACCGGATCGGCCGGCCCGACGCCGCGGTCTATGACGGCTCGTGGTCGGAATGGGGCGCGCGCCCCGACACCCCGGTCGCGACCGGCTCCGATTAAGGGGATCGATGGAATACGCTTCGCTTTTCCGCCCTACGGTTCAGATGTAGGGCGGAAAAGCGCAGCGCATTCCGCCATTTTCAAAGCCGCGCCAGGTACTGGGCGACAAAGTCGCAGCCGACCAGTTCCTTGAACGCCTCGGTCAGTTGCGCCGTCACCGGTCCCGGCACGCCTGCGCTGAAGGGACGGCCGTTGAGGCTCTTGACGCCACAAATGACGAGGCTCGTCGAGGTCAGAAAGCACTCCTCGGCGGTGTAGGCGTCGTAGAGGTCGATATCCGCCTCGGCGCAGGGAATGCCGAGCCGTCCGGCCAGTTCGATGATTGTCGCCCGCGTCACCCCGGGCAGGACAAAGCGCTCGCGCGGCGTCAATAATCCGCCGTCGCGGACCAGAAAGATGTTGCTGCCCTGGCCCTCCGAAAGATTGCCGTTGGTGTCGAGCAGGACGGCCCAGGCGGCCGGGTTCTGCGCCTTCACCTCGCGGTCGGCGAGGATCAGGTTCAGGTATTGGTGCATCTTGGCGCGCGGCGACAGCGCTTCGGGCGGGGTGCGCCGCATTGACGGCGTGATCACTGCGATCCCGTCGCGAAACAGGGCGGCGCGTTCTTTCAACGGCAATGGCAGGCATTCGACAATCACGTTGGGGCCGTAATGCTCCCAATTGTCGCCGGGGGCGCGCTGTACGCCGCGGCTGACGCGCTGGCCGATCCAGTAATCCTCGCCCGGACCCAACAGATGACGGTTGCGGGCGAGCACGTCCTCGCTGATCCCTACCATCTCGGCCGGCGAGACGCCGGGATCGATGTCGAGATATTTGAGCGAGCGGTACAGCCGGGCGACGTGCTCCTTGAGGCGGAAGGCCTCGCCGCCAAAGCTGCGGGTCATGTCAAAGACCGCGTCGCCGCGCAGAAAGCCCTGATCGCGGAACGGGATCACGACCTCACTCTCGCGCACGATCCTGCCGTTGAACCAGGCGACCCGCTCGTTTGTCAGCGCCATCGCATGCCTCCGCCAAAGAATCCGGCAATCAGTCTCGCCGCAGAGCGGCGAAAAGGCAATTGCACCGATCGCCGGGCGTCCCCGCTGCGCTATGCTGCCGCCCGTTTGGCGAAAGGAGCGGGCTTTGGATCTCTATCTCAGGGGCAAGAAAGCGGTCGTCACCGGCGGGACGCGCGGCATCGGTCGGGCGATCGCCGAATTGCTGGCCGACGAGGGCTGCGATATCGCGATCTGTGCACGCGGCCGGGACGGGGTCGAGGCAACGGCGGCAGAATTGGCAAAGAAGGGGATCAAGGCCACCGGCGCCGCGGTCGATGTGACCGACACCAAAGCGCTGCGCGAATTTGTCGGCGAGATGGGGGCGCGGCTCGGCGGCATTGACATCTTTGTCGCCAATGTCAGCGCGCTCGGCATGGCGATGGATGAGGAAACCTGGCGGCGCAGCTTCGAGATCGACGTGATGGGCACCGTCGCCGGGGTCGAGGCGGCGGTCCCGTTTCTCGAAAAATCCTCGGCCGGCGCGATCGTCGTGGTCGGCACGACCGGCGCGATCGAGATGGCCGGGGCGATGCGGCCCTACGCCTCGGTCAAGGCGGCGCTCATTCCCTATGTCAAAGGACTGGCGCGCAACCTCGCCGACAAGGGGGTACGCGCCAATATGGTCTCGCCCGGCAACGTCTATTTCAAGGGCGGGGTGTGGAATGTCGTCGAGGAGAAGAACCCGGCCGTCTTCAAGGACATGCTGTCGCGCAACCCGACCGGCCGGATGGGAAAGCCGGAAGAAGTGGCAAACGCCGTCGTCTTCCTCGCCAGCCCCCGCGCCAGCTTCATCACCGGCACCAATCTGATCATCGACGGCGCGCTGACCCAGCGCGTGCAGTTCTGACGGAAACCCCTCTCCCGCATCGCGGGAGAGGGTGCCGAGCGGAGCGAGGCGGGTGAGGGTGCCTGCCGCGAAAGGCTCTCACCCTCCCGGCCCTTCGGGCCGGTCCCCTCCCTCTCCCGCAATGCGGGAGAGGGGCTCCTCAGTTAATCAATCCGTAGAACTTGCCGGCATTCTCGCAGGTGATCTTGTGCACGACCTCGGGCGACAGGTCGGCGAACTGCTCGGCGATGTATTTTGAGGATTCCGGCCATACGCCGTCGGTGTGCGGGTAGTCCGAGCCCCACATCAGGGTCTCGACGCCGATGTCCTCGACCAGTTTGGCGCCGATGCGGTCGAACTGGAAGGTCGCCTTGCACTGGCGCCGCCAATATTCGCTCGGCTTCATCTTGCACAGGTCGCGGAAGCGGTCTTCCCACTCGAAATCCATGCGGTCGAGGGCATAGGGCAGCCAGCCGATGCCAGATTCGCCGAACGACACGCGCAGCCGCGGATGGCGCTCCAATACCCCGGCGCCGATCAAGGCCGCGATGATGTTGATCAGCCCCATCTGGAACGCCGACACCCCGGTGAACATCGCCGCCCGCCGGACCTGGCCCGAGACCTGCTCGCGCGCCCGCGGCGAGGTCGTCGGGAAGGTGTGGAAATGCAGCGGCAACTGCACCTCTTCGACCGCGTTCCAGAGCGGCTCCCACACCGGGTGCCACATCGGCTCCATGTCCCAGGAGCAGGACAGTTCGAGACCCTTCAACCCCATCTTGGCGACCCGGTGGATCTCCTTGACCGCCTCGTCGACGTCGCCATAGGGCAGGCAGGCGAGGCCGATCTGGCGCTCGGGATAGTGCCGGCAGAATTCCTTGAGCCAGTTGTTGTAAATGCGCAGCATCTCGCCCGCCGCTTCGCGGTCGTTGAGGCGCGAGGCGGCGCCCAGGATGCCGTAGATGATCTCGGCGTCGACCCCGTCGCGATCCATGTCCTTGAGGCGCAGATGCGGGTCGGTGCAGCGGCGGATGTCGCGCTTGCCGTCCTCAAACAGCCCGGTCTCGGCCATCTTGTCGACGCGGTAGTTCTGCCCCGGAACGAAGGGCGCGCCGCCCGGCCCGACGCCGTTCTTCAGCCCGAACGTGGCGCCGTTCCTGGCCATCCATTGCGGCCCCTGCGGCCCGTCGGCGACATAGGGCATGCGTTCCTTCAACGCTTGCGGCGCTTCGGAGACGAACAGATCGGGCGGCATCCACGGCATGTCGAGATGGCAATCGGCCGAGATTCGTCGGTATTGCATCGTGTGTTCCCCGCTTTGTTGTCGATCGCGCGGACCGCCGCCCCCGGGATTACCGGTGCGGCAACCGACCGGTCACCCGCAAATGTAATCCGGATGCAATCCCGTGGGCGGGAAATTTCCGAGCGGCCCGGGAATGGCGGGGCCTCATTTTTGCAGATCGCGCATCCGCTTGCCTGCCCTGTCGCGCCTGCGGCAGAATGGCAGGCTAGGCTGAGGAGGCTCAGCCGCGATCGAAGGTGACGAACATGCGTGCGATTTCTGTTGCTCTGGTTGCCTTGCTGTTCTTACCGCCGGCGGCTTTCGCCCAGGCGCAGCGGGAGGGTGGGGCAGGGCTGAGCCCCGGCGTCAAGCGCGACGCCTATGTCAAGACCGCGCAGGAGCGGGCGGGTCAGACCGCCGGCAAGCGCTTCGACCAGATCGACAGCGGCCATAAGGGCAGCATCGACCGCGCGGCGTTTGTCCATTATTTCGAGGAGCGCTCGACCAAGCGCGCCGAGCAGAGGTTCGACCGCATCGACACCAACCATGACGGCGCGCTTGAACAATCCGAGATCGCGGCTTGGCGGGCGAGCCACCAGCGCGCGCCGCGGGCGCGCGCCGAGGCGCAGTGACCCCTGCCGGCGGGTCGCGCCGGCAATGAGGAGGCGAAGATGGCGGATGCAGAGACGATTGAAAGCCCGGCCGAAACCGCGAGCGCGGCTGCCACCGTGCGGATTGCCGCGCTCGACCATGTCGTGTTGCGCGTCGCCGATCTCGAACGCGCGATCGCGTTTTACGGCAAGGTCCTCGGCTGCCGGGTCGAGCGCACATTGGAAAAGCCGAAACTGGTGCAATTGCGCGCCGGCGGATCGCTGATCGACCTCGTTCCCGCCGGGCCGCAGCCGGCCGCCGCCGGGAGCGGCAACATGGATCATTTCGCGCTGCGGCTTGAGGCCTTCGACGCGGCCGCGCTCGCAGACCATCTGCGCCGGCAGGGCGTCGCCGTCGGCGAGCCGCGCGAGCGCTACGGCGCCGAGGGCTACGGCCCGTCGCTCTACATTACCGACCCCGATGGCAACACCGTCGAATTGAAGGGCCCGGCGACGCGCGGCCTCTGATCCGGACCGCGGGCCTGCGGGCGAGACGCCTGCGGTCCGACCGAAATTACTCCGGCGGCACCGTGCCGGGGCGGGGATCGATCGGCAACAGCCGGTCGAGCCCCGAAAGCTGCTCGAACAGGGCCGCTGCGCCCAGCAGCGCCGCTTCGCCGCGCGGCCGGCCGACGATCTGCAGACCGACCGCGCGGCCGTCCTCTGTGAACCCGCAGGGGACACAGATCGCCGGGCACGAGGTCAGGGTCACGGCATAGGTCAATGCGCTCCCCGAGATGTAGGTCGCGGGCTTCTGCCCGTCGATCGTCTGGGGGTGGCGCAGATTGACGTCAAAGGCCGGGACCGGCCGGCATGGGCAGACCAGCAGGTCATGGGTTTGGAAGAATTCGAGCACCCGGCCGTAGAGCGCGGCGCGTTTGCGCTCGGCCGCGGCGATGTCGGCGCCGCCGAGCTTCAAGCCCAGCTCGGTGTTCCAGATGACGTCGGGCTTGATGCGGGCGCGCTCGGTCTCGATCAGCGGCGCGCGGTCGACGGCGAATTGAACCCCGCGCAGGGCCATGAAGATCTCGGTCGCGTCGCTCAAATCGGGGCACGCCTCCTCGACGACGGCGCCGAGATCCTCGAAGCGCCGCGCCGCCGCGGCGCAGATCTCGCGCGTCTCGCGCGCGACCGGGCCGACCCCG
>DATFCQ010000269.1:0-2671 GCA_035252905.1 Allostellaceae bacterium
GCGGTCGGCTATCCGTGCGGCGGCGGGCCCGGCGAGGATGCGGATCGCCGTCGCGGCCGACAGCGCAGTGCCGATCAGCCCGGCGGAGAGCCCATGGTCCTTCAGCAGCGCCGGCAGATACGGCGACTGCACCCCGAACCCGGCGTAAAGAGCGCCGTAGAGCAGCAGAAAGCGCGGCAATGCCGCGCGCCACAATCGTGAGTCGTGTCTCGGTTTGAATGTACCAGAGCCAGTCATTCCGGGGCGGCCTGAAAGGCCGGGCCCGGAAACCATGAACACCGGCTTTGGTAAGACAGGCAAGGATCTGTGTTCATGGGTTCCGGGTCCGCTGCTGCGCAGCGCCCCGGAAAGACAGAGTTTGTGCCTTCCCGGTCCAAATCCAAACCAATACTACCCAATCGCGTCATGCCCTCACAACGCTGCGGCGGGGCCGGCGTCGGTTACGCCTGTTTCTTGGTCCAGATCGCCTTCTTGGTGGCGTAGTGCGGCGGGCCGACCGTTACCGGCTCGCCGCCCTGCCATTGCACGAGCACCAGCGGGGCGTCGACGCGCCGGCCGTTGGCGTCGAATTTCAGCGCCTTGCCGGGGAAGTACCGGGCCGGGCCGGTCGTCGTGTCCATCGCGTGGATCGCCGCGTTGACCTTGTCGCGATCGGCCGCCCCGGCCTTGTCGAGCGCCCAGGCGACGATCTGCACATGGCCGTAGCCGCTGATGCTGTCCTGCGTCATCCACGGCTCGCCGGTGCGCTTCTTGAACGCGGCGACAAGCTCCTCATCGCCCTTGATCGGCCAGTTGGCGAGCGAGGTGATGACCCCGTCGACGATCTCCGGCCCGGTCGCCTTTAACAGTTCCGGGGTGACGAGCGGGCTGCCGTTGCCGACCACCGGCAGGCGGGAGTGCGACAATCCCATCTCGGCCAGCTTTTCGAGGATCAATACATTGTCCGGCACGCTCGACACGATCAGGAACAGAAAGTCCGGGTTGGCGGTGCGCACCCGTCCGACCAGCGGGGTCGCATCCGACAAAGGCGGGGTATAGGTCTCATGCACGAGCAGTTTGATGCCGGCCTGCGCCAATCCGCCCGCCAGCATCGGTTTGACAAAGCTCATCGGCGCCGCCGTGTTGTCCTGGATCAGCGCGCAGCTCTTCGGCTTGGCGCCGGTGGCGCCGGTCGCCAGTGCGATGACCGAGGGCAGCAGTTCCTTGGCCTGTTCGGCGCCGGGAAGCGAACTCTGAAAGATGTAGTGGAAGCCGCGGTCGGTGATCGCGTCGGAATAGGATAGCGTCAACAAGGGCAGGCGGGCGCGCTCGGTCACTTCGCTGACCGCGAGCGTGAACGAGCTGAGCCAGGCGCCGGCGCCGGCGACCAGATCGGGATATTGCGAGACGAGGCGCTGGGCGGCGTTCTTGGCCTTTTCCGGAGTGTCGCCGGTATCGGCGATGACGAGCTTTAAGGGAGCGCCGCCCAGCCCCTTGATGCCGCCCGCCTTGTTGATGTCGGCGACGGCCATCTCGGCGCCCTCGCGCACGAGCAGGCCCTGCCGCGCCCACGGCCCCGACAGCGGGACGATCAGCGCCATCTCGACCGGCTTTGCCGCGGCCCCTGCGCGGCCCGTCCCCGCGTAGGCGGGGATCACCGCCGCGGCGCCGGCCAGGAACAGCGAGCGCCGCGTCAACCGCATCCTCTCCATCATCGCTTCCCCTCTGGCGGGATCGTCACATTCCGAGATAGGCCCGGCGCACGCGGTCGTCGGCGAGCAGGACCTGCCGCGGGCCTTCGAGAACGATGCGCCCGGTTTCGAGCACGTAGCCTTTGTCGCAGGATTGCAGCGCCTCGGCAACGCGCTGTTCGACGAGGAGCACGGTGAGCCCGTCATGGCGGTGCAATTCCGCGATGCGCTCGAAAATCAGATCGGCGATCGCCGGCGCCAGACCCATCGAAGGCTCGTCGAGCATCAGGAGGCGTGGCGCCGAGGCGATGCCGCGGCCGATCGCCAGCATCTGCTGCTCGCCCCCCGACAATGTGCCGGCGAGCTGCCGGCGCCGTTCGGCGAGCATCGGAAACAAGGCGAAGATCCGGTCGAGGCGCCGTTTCCAATTGTCCTTGGCGGCGGCCGGATAGGCGCCCATTTCGAGGTTTTCGAGGATTGTCAACGAGGGGAAGACCTGCCGGCCCTCCGGCACGTGGGCGATGCCGAGGCGGGCGCGCAAAGCCGGCGGCACCGCCAGCAGGTCGCGGCCGCGATAGCGGACCGCCCCGGCCGCGGCGGCGACCGTGCCCGAGATCGCCTTGAACAAGGTGGTCTTGCCGGCCCCGTTGGGGCCGACAATGGCGATGAATTGGCCCTCGCCGACCGCGAGCGAGACCTCGCTCAACGCCGCAAGGCCGCCGTAGCGGACCGTCAGCCGGTCGATCTCAAGCACTGAGCGCCGCCCATTTCTTGCCGAGATAGGCCTCGATCACGCTCATATTGCGGATCACCGCCTGGGGTCCGCCGGCGGCGATGACCTGGCCGTGATCGAGGACGACGAGGCGATCGGCGAGCCGCACCATCGCTTGCATCGTATGCTCGATAATGACGATCGTGATCCCGTCGGCGGCGAGGCTGCGGATCAATGCCACCAATTCCTCGACCTCGCCGCTGCCGAGCCCGGCGAGCGGCTCGTCCAT
>DATFCQ010000270.1:0-13947 GCA_035252905.1 Allostellaceae bacterium
GGCCCGCGGGGCGCCTGCCGCCGCTGTCGCCACCGGCGCCAGAACCGCGCCGAGCAGGACCGTCCCGACCCGGCCAAAGCGGCCGTAGCGCGATACCCGTCCCCATTCCCAGGCCATGACGGAAGCCGCCGCCGCCGTCACCAGCGGCAGCCAGGGCGGACCGAACCAGACCGCTGCCACCGGCAGCGGCGCCAGAACCAATGCCGAGACGATCCGCCGGCGCAGGGCGCGCCGTTCAGAGCGAGCCAAAGGCGGCCCCGTATCGGCGGTCGCGGCCGCAATATTCATCGATCGCCTGTTCGAGGTCATGCTGGGAAAAGTCCGGCCACAACGTCTTGGTAAAGACGAGCTCGGAATAGGCGCATTGCCACAGCAGAAAATTGCTGATGCGCTGCTCGCCGCTGGTGCGGATCAGCAGATCGGGGTCGGGAAGATCGGCGGTGAAGAGATGGCGCGCCAATACCTCCTCGGTGACCGCGGCGGGGTCGAGGCGGCCGGCGGCCGCCTTTTCCGCGATCGCGCGCGCCGCCGCGACGATTTCGGCGCGCCCGCCGTAGGACAGCGCGATGGTCAGTTGAATCGCGGAGTTGTCGCGGGTCAGCGCCTCGGCCTCCTCGATCAAGGCGACAATGTCGGGATCGAGGCGCGCGAGATGCCCGATGACCTTGAGGCGGATGTTGTTCTTCTGCAATTCGGCGATCTCGCCGCGCAGGTAATGGCGCAACAGACCCATCAGATCGTGGATCTCGTTCGCCGGCCGCCGCCAGTTCTCGGAGGAAAAGCCGAACAGGGTCAGATAGGGGATGCCGAGCTCCCGCGCGGCGGCGACGGTGCGGCGGACCGCCTCGCCGCCGCGCCGATGCCCGACGATCCGCGGCAGACCGCGCGTCCGCGCCCACCGCCCGTTCCCGTCCATGATGATCGCGATATGCCGCGGCAGCAAACGCGGCGTCGGGGGGCGGCTCATCAGACTTGCAGGATTTCCTTGTCCTTTTGGGCGAGCGTCTCGTCGACGCGCTTGATCGCCTCGTCGGTCATATGCTGGATCTGCTGCTGCACTTTGTGCTGCTCGTCCTGCGAGATCTCGCCCTCCTTCTCGCGCCGCCGCAGCGCCTCGATGCCGTCGCGGCGCACGTTGCGCACCGAGACGCGCGCGCCTTCGGCGTATTTCGCGGTGACCCGGGTCAATTCGCGGCGCCGCTCCTCGGTCAGATCGGGGATCGGCACGCGAATCACCTGACCTTCGGTCTGCGGGTTGAGGCCGAGCCCGGATTCGCGGATGGCGCGGTCGACCGCCTTGACCATCCCGCGGTCCCAGACCTGCACCGTGATCATCCGCGGTTCGGGCACGCTGACGGTGGCCAGTTGGTTAAGCGGCATCGTGCTGCCGTAGGCGGGCACCTGGATCGGCTCCAGAAGGCTCGCCGAGGCCCGCCCGGTGCGCAGCCCTCCGAACTCCTTGCGCAGCACTTCGAGGGCGCCGTCCATGCGGCGCCGCAGATCCTTCAGCAACGAGTCTTCGACCATGGCCCTTCTCTCGCCAGTCTGCCTAACCCTGCTCGTCGATCAGCGTATAGCGCCCGCGGCCGCGGACGACGTCCGCGAACCCGCCGTTTTCAAAAATGGAGAACACCAGGATCGGGATACGGTTCTCGCGCGCCAGCGCAATGGCCGAGGCGTCCATGACCTGCAGGTCGCGCGACAGGACTTCGCGGTAATCAAGGCGCTCGAAGCGGCGTGCGCCGGGCACGCGGTTCGGGTCGGCGTCGTAGACGCCGTCGACCTTGGTCGCCTTCAGGAGCGCTTCGCAGCCCATTTCCGAGGCGCGCAATGCGGCCGCCGTATCGGTGGTGAAGAACGGGTTGCCGGTGCCGGCGGCGAAGATCACGACCCGCCTTTTTTCGAGATGGCGCAGCGCCCGGCGGCGGATATAGGGCTCGCAGATTGCCTGCATCGAGATCGCCGACTGCACCCGCGTCACGAGGCCGCGGCGCTCCAGTTCGTTCTGCATCGCGAGCGCGTTTATGACCGTCGCGAGCATGCCCATGTAGTCGGCCGAGGCGCGCTCCATCCCCTTGGCCGCGCCCGATACGCCGCGAAAGATGTTGCCGCCGCCGAGTACCAGGCACAATTCGACGCCGAGCGCGTGCACGGCCGCGATCTCGTCGGCAAGGCGCGCCACGATGACCGGATCGAGACCGGATTCGCGGCTCCCCATCAGCGCCTCGCCGGAGAGCTTGAGAAGAACGCGGCGATACCTGAGGTCGGCTGACATGGCGCCTGCGCTCTCCGGTGCGGCCTCTGCGGCGAACCGCAGGATACACCAAACCGCGCCGCCGCACCCCCCTTTCGACAGGACCGAGGAGACTACCCGGCGCTCATCGCTTGCCGCCCCTCACCCTCCCATCGCTCCGCGACGGGTCCCTCCCTCTCCCCGCTCGCGGGGAGAGGGCCGGGGTGAGGGGCATCGAGGGTCCTCAGTGCTTCAGCTGGGCCGCCACTTCCGCCGCGAAATCGCTGCGCGGGCGGTCGATGCCTTCGCCGAGAGCGAAGCGGACAAAACCGGCGACGCGGATCGGTGCTCCGGCTTCCTTCGCGGCGGCCTCGACGACCTGAGTGATCTTGCTCTTTTGATCCACGACGAAGATCTGCTCCAACAGCACGACCTCCTCGTAGAATTTGCGCAGCCGACCCTCGATCATGCGCTCGATGACCGAAGCGGGCCGGCCGCTCGCCTCTGCCTGCCCCTGCAACACCGTGCGCTCGCGGTCGAGCGCCGCTGCCGGCACAGACGGGATGTCGAGGTAGAGCGGGCTCGCCGCGGCGACGTGCATCGCCAACTGCTTGCCGAGGGCGGCAAGGGCCTCCGGCGGCGCCTGCGATTCGAGGGCGACGATGACGCCGATCTTGCCGAGCCCCGGCGCCAATGTGTTGTGGACATAGGAGGCGACGAGGCCCTCGCTGACGGCGAGCCGCTCGGCGCGGCGCAGGACCAGGTTCTCGCCGATCGTCGCGATCAGGTGGGTCAGCTCATCCGCGACGGTGCGGCCCGAGCCCGGATAGGCGGTGCGCTGCAGGGCCTCGAGGGTGCCGTCGCCGGCGAGCGCCAATGCGCTGACGGTGCGCACAAAGCCCTGGAAGATGTCGTTGCGCGCGACAAAGTCGGTTTCCGAATTGACCTCGACGACGGCGCCCGCAGTGCCTTCCGCGGCCACCCCGACGAGCCCCTCGGCGGCGAGCCGCCCGGCCTTTTTGGCGGCGGCCGAGAGGCCCTTTTTGCGCAGCCAGTCGACGGCGCCTTCGAGGTCGCCGCCGGTCTCGGCGAGCGCCTTCTTGCAATCCATCATCCCGGCCCCGGTCTTTTCGCGCAACTCCTTGACCAGGGCCGCGGTCACCACCTCGGCCATGCCTTTATCCTTTCTTTGATTTCCTTAGCCGGCCGCCGCTTCCTCCGAAAGCCGGGGCTCGCCCTTGCCCGCCGCTTCGGCAGCGATCTCGGCGGCGACCACCTCCGGCGCCAGTTCGGCCTGGGCGCCCAGATCCTCGCCGCTGGCCGCCAATTCGGCCTGCAATCCGTCGAGCACCGCGCCCGAGACGAGATCGCAATAGAGGTGAATCGCCCGCATCGCGTCGTCATTGCCGGGGATCGGATAGGCGATGCCGTCCGGAGAGGAATTCGAATCGAGGACCGCCACGATCGGGATGCGCAGTTTGTTGGCCTCCTGGACCGCGATCGCCTCCTTGTTGGTGTCGATCACGAACAGGATGTCGGGCAGCCCGGCCATTTCCTTGATACCGCCGAGAGCGCGTTCGAGCTTGTCGCGGTCGCGCGTCAATTGCAGCAATTCCCGCTTGGTCAGCCCGGTCTCTTCCTGCGCGATCCGCTCGTCCAATTCGCGCAGCCGGCGGATCGACTGCGAGATCGTCTTGAAGTTGGTCAGCATGCCGCCAAGCCAGCGGTAGTTGACGTAGTACTGGCCGCAGCGTTTGGCCGCCTCGGCGATCGGCTCCTGCGCCTGCCTTTTGGTGCCGACCAGCAGGACCCGCCCGCCGCCGGCGACGACGTCGCGGATCGCCTGCAACCCTTGATGCAGATAGGGTACGCTCTGTTCGAGATCGATGATGTGGACGCCGTTGCGCACCCCGAACAGATAGGGCGCCATCTTCGGGTTCCACCGCCGCGTATGATGGCCGAAATGCACGCCGGCTTCCAACAGCTGGCGCATCGTGAAACTCGGCATCGTCATGGTGCAATCCTTTCTCCGGTTGAGCCGCCGCAGGGGAGATCGGCGCTTTGCGTGCGCCGGCACCGGAGCGGCCCGTCTTTGGGCGGACCGCGGCCCTGCGTGAGGTTTCGTGCGCCGTTTAGTTACGGTGCGGAGGGGGGTTTGGCAAGCCCGGGCAGGCAAAGTTCGTGCACATCGAGGATGCCAGGCAGCGCCTTGACCGCGAGCGATGCGAAGAAAGCCGATTACGCGATCGGCAAGTGCCGCCTGCGCACGCGCTCTCGATCTACAACGATAATGCTGTGCGCGATATCAGCCTCGCTCAGACTTTCGAGAATTTACCCCATTCGCGTAATGATCTCCGATTCACCCCAATCGCCGCCGCGGAAAAGGATCAGGCTTGGGCCTGCTGCTCCGGCGAGAGCGAGTAGCCGAGGATAATCCAGATCGACGGTTATTACGGTCCGCCCGTCTTGCGCCGCGCCCGCCAGGATTTCACTGTCTGGCGCGCGCTGCAGCCCCAGGCCGGCGGCATGGACGGCATCATCGCCTGTGCTCGCGAGCCATTGTGCCAAGGGGGGCGACAACGGCATATCGACGAGAAATCTCACCCTATCAATCGGATTGTCTCGTCCTCCGCCAGGAAGGCGGCATAGCGTAACGCCTCATCGATATCCTCGGGCTCAAGATACGGATAGCTGGCGAGGATCGTCTCTCGGCTTTCGCCCGCAGCAAGCAGACCGAGCAGTCGCGCCACCGGAAATCTGAGGCCGCGGATGCACGGCTTTCCCGTGCAAACGGCGGGATCAATCGTTATTCGCGTGAACATAACCCTGCTACGATAGCCGTTCCGAACCTCCCTGCCCAGAGCCGCAGCTGCTACAACTCGTGCACTTCGAGCACGCCGGGGAGTGCCTTGACCGCGGCGCGGAATTTGGGGTCGACGCGGAAGCCGCCGGGGATCGCGATCTCGACCTCGCGGCTCGGCAGATCGAGCACCAACGTAACCCGGCCGCGCCCGCCGGTCTCGCGCGCAATGACGCTCTTGAGCGGCGACAGCGCCTCTGCCTCGCCGACAAAGATCTTGAGGCCTGCGGCGGCGCGGGCGACGACCGCGTCGAGCGGCTCGACCTTCTGGGCGGTCAGGCGCAGGCTCTCCTCCTCGCTCCTGACGTCGACGGTGACCACCACCGGCTCGCCGGACTCAAGCAGCCCCCGCCCCTCCCGCAACACCTCGGAGAACACCGTCACCTCGAAGGTGCCGCTCATATCCGACATCTGCACAAAGGCATAGCGGTTGCCGCGCGCCGAGCTGCGCTCCTTCTTGCCGATCACGATGCCGGCGAGGCGGAACCGGCTCGACGGGCTCGCCGCGAGGCTCGCCGGCACATCGGCAAAGCGCACGATCCCGGCGCGTTCGAGGCTCTTGCCGTAGGGATCGAGCGGATGGCTCGACAGGTAGAAGCCGATCGCGGCGAATTCATGCTGCAGGCGTTCGAGCGGCGGCCAGTCCTCGACGACCGGCAAGGACGGGCGCGGCGCGAAATTCGGGTCGACCCCGCCGAACAGGTTCTGCTGACGGCTCTCCCGCTCCTCCGCGGCGAGGGTGGCCCGGCGCAGCAATACCTCCGCCGCCTCGAAAGTCTGCCGGCGGTTCGGGTTGACCGCATCGAAGGCGCCGGCCTTGGCGAGGCCCTCGAACTGGCGGCGGTTGAAGCTCTTTGATTCGATCCGGCGGGCGAAGTCGGCGAGATCCTTGAACGGGCCGCGCCCCTCCCGCTCGGCGACGAGATCCTCCATCGCCTGCGCGCCAACGCCCTTGATCGCGGCAAGGGCATAGCGGATCGCCGGATTGCCGGTGGCCGGGTCGGGCTCGACCGAAAATTCCGGCTGCGAACGGTTGACGTCGGGCGGCAGCAGGCGGATCCCGAGCCGGTCCAATTCCTGCCGGAAGACATTCAGTTTGTCGGTGTTGCCGAGGTCGAGCGTCATCAATGCGGCGAGGAACTCGACCGGATAATTCGCCTTCAGATAGGCCGTCTGGTAGGACAACAGGGCATAGGCGGCGGCGTGCGACTTGTTGAAGCCGTAGCCGGCGAACTTGGCCATCTGGTCGAAGATCGGGTCGGCGAGGGCGCGCTCGGTGCCGCGCGCCGCCGCGCCCTCGACAAAGCTCTGGCGCTGCGCATCCATCTCGGCCTGGATCTTCTTGCCCATCGCCCGGCGCAACAGATCGGCGCTGCCGAGGCTGTATCCGGCCAGCACCTGGGCGATCTGCATGACCTGCTCCTGGTAGATCATGACGCCGTAGGTTTCTTCGAGGATCTCCTTCAGCGCCGGGTGCAGATAGTCGACCTCCTCCTGGCCGTGCCGGACCGCGATATAGCGCGGGATGTTCTCCATCGGTCCGGGCCGGTACAGCGCATCGACGGCGATGACGTCCTCAAAGCGGTCGGGCCGCAGTTTCTTCAGCACGTCGCGGATCCCGGCGCCTTCGCACTGGAACACTCCGACCGTGTCGCCGCGGCTCAGCAATTCAAAGGTCGGGCGGTCGTCGAGCGGCAGATTGGAGAGATCGAGCATGATCCCGCGCGCGGCGAGAAGATCGCGGCAGCGCGCCAGCACCGTCAGGGTCTTGAGGCCCAAAAAATCGAATTTGACCAGCCCCGCCGGCTCGACCCATTTCATGTTGAACTGCGTCACCGGCATGCCCGAGCGCGGGTCGCGATAAAGCGGCACCAATTCGGAGAGGGGCCGGTCGCCGATCACGACCCCGGCGGCGTGGGTCGAGGCGTGCCGGTAGAGCCCTTCGAGCTTCAACGAGATCGCGATCAACCGGCCGACCGCCTCGTCGCCGTCGCGCTGCTGCTGGAGGAGCGGCTCCTGGGCGATCGCCTGCGCCAGGGTGACCGGATGCGCCGGATTGTTGGGCACGAGCTTGCACAGGCGGTCGACCTGGCCGTAAGGCAATCCGAGAACCCGGCCGACGTCGCGCAACACCGCGCGCGCCTGCAATTTGCCGAAGGTGATGATCTGCGCCACCCGGTCGGCGCCGTATTTCTGCTGCACGTAGCGGATTACCTCGTCGCGCCGGTCCTGGCAGAAATCGATGTCGAAATCGGGCATCGTGACCCGTTCCGGGTTCAGGAACCGCTCGAACAGAAGGCCGAAGCGCAGCGGGTCGAGATCGGTGATGGTCAGAGCCCAGGCGACGACCGACCCCGCCCCCGATCCGCGCCCGGGTCCGACCGGGATGCCCTGGCGCTTCGACCATTGGATGAAGTCGGCGACGATTAGAAAATAGCCGGCAAACCCCATGCGAATGATCGTGTCGAGCTCGAATTCGAGGCGCTCGCGATAGGGCGCGGCAAGGCGCAGGCGCTCTTCCGCGTCGTGCTCAGACTGCCGGATCTGGTGTTCGAGCCGCGCTTCGAGCCCGGCCAGAGCGGCGCGGCGCAAGGCGGTCGCCTCGTCCTCGCCGGGCGCGGTCGGGAAGGCCGGCAGGATCGGCTGGCGCGGCTGCGGGATGAAGGCGCAGCGCCGGGCGACGACGATCGTATTGTCGCAGGCTTCCGGCAGGTCGGCGAACAGGGCCCGCATCTCGGTCGCCGGCCGGAAGTAATGATAAGGCGTCGCCCGCTTTCGCTCGGGATCGGAGAGCACCGTACCCTCGGCGATGCAGGAGAGGACTTCGTGCGCCTCGTAAAACGGGGCGTCGGGAAAATAGGCGTCGTTGGTGGCGAGGAGCGGCAGGTCGTGACGATAGGCGAGCGCGACGAGCCCCTCCTCGGCCCGCGCCTCGGTCGGCGTCCCGTGCCGCGTCACCTCGACATAGAGGCGGTCGGCAAAGACCTCCTTGAACTGCACCAGCAGGGCGTCGGCGGCCTCTGCCTGCCCTTCGGCGAGGAGCCGCCCGACCGGGCCGGAGGAGCCGCCGAGCAGGCAGAGGAGCCCGTCGGCGGCGACGGCGAGATCGGCAAGACTGACGGCGGGCTCCTGCGATCCGTCCCCGGCGAGATAGGAGCGGCTGACCAGCGCCATCAGGTTGCGATAGCCGGTCTCGTTCTGGACCAACAGGACGATGCGGTCGGCTCCGGGCCGGCGCCCGTTCGGGATGCGTCCGCTGCGCATCCCCTCCCCGCTGTCGCCGGCCATGAGCGCCACCTCGCAGCCGATGATCGGCTGGATGCCGGCGGCGCTGCAGGCGGCGGCAAATTCGAGAACGCCGAACAGGTTGCCGGTGTCGGTGATCGCCACCGCCGGCATGCGCTCGGCCTTGCACAAGGCGACCAGCTCCTTGATGCGGATCGCCCCGGCCGACAGCGAATAGGCGGTGTGAACGCGCAGGTGGACAAAATCGGCGAGCGGCATGGCGGAACAAACATTGCATGGCGCAGCAAGAAAATCAGCTCCACGCGCAAGGTGCGAGCAAATCCGCGGAGTCCGGCGATCGGCCGGGCGCGCCCGGCCGATCGCCGATTCGGAGAAAAGCCGGCCCGCCCCAAAGGGCGGAACGCGCCGGGAATGCGGGCGAGACGCCTGCGGTCCGGTAATGGGGACGAACTTGGTGAAGTTTGCTCAGGGCTTGTGCAACAATAATCGCTATAAAGTCATATCGTGCGGTTCGCGCGGCTCTGCACCAGGTATTGACCGGGCACGGGCCCTACCCCGCGCTCTCGTTGATCGCGACTGGACCATCCTCGACGCAAACACGAGCGCCGGAGTGTTCACCCGCAGCCCAGCTTCAGAGGCCGCAACGCGCCGATAGCCGGGAATCGCTCGCTCACCCACCCTGCTTGCGATACCGTTCCTTGGCGGAGCGGCCGACTGAGACAGGCTGGATCGCGACCGTTCTCGTCATCGTTCGCGTCTATTTGGCAAGTGGGGGACCATTGCCGCAGCGGCGGGCATTCGTGCACCGACACTTTGATCTCGCGACTCACGCCCGCCTGCTGCCACGCGCTCAGCCGCCGCAGCAACAGGGAGCGGAGAACCGGGTGTTCGACTGGCCAGACGGCATCTTAAAGGCTTGATCGAGTATCACCCAAACTCGCCGCGACGCCGGTAGTGTCTCAGTTTGACGTTGCAGAGGCGCCGTGCGTGCTTCGAGACGCGCCCTCCCTTCGCGACGCCGCCTTGCGGCTCCTCAGGAGGGCGCTCCTCAGCATGAGGGTGTTCTTGATGGCATTAAGAAAAATCCTCATCCTGAGGTGCCTCGCGAAGCGAGGCCTCGAAGGACGTCGGGCGGTTCTCCAGGCGAAGCTGAGACACTACCGCGACGCCGCTGCAAGCCGCATTTGCGGAAGGTGCCCCGGCCGCGAGGAGGTGATGATGGTGACTCGGCTCGTGCTTTGGTTCGCGCGCTGGCTTGGTCTCGCGGCCTTCTATCTCCTTTTTATTGATGCAGTGCCCGTGGAGGAGCGTTATGCGGCGGTCATGGCCGGCGGCATCGGCGTCCTCGCCCTCGCTGTCCTTCCGCAGCAAAAGCGGCGCCACGCGTTTAAGGCAAGTTGGCTCATCCTTTATCTTCGCCGGTTGATGCCGGGAATCATCGCCGATACGTATCGCGTCCTGATCGCCTATCCGCTGGCGGTGCTCACGAGAAGCCGCACGCCGGGAGGGCGTTTCGTCGCTCTGCCGTTCGACCCGGGAGGCGACGACCCCAGATCAGCCGGCCGCCGCGTCGCCGTCCTTTACGGCAGTTCCCTCACCCCGAACGCGGTCCCGATCTTTGTCGATGAAGAGAGGAAGATCCTGGTGCTGCACCAGCTCCATCATGGGCGAGAATCAGGCGCGGGCGATCGGGAGTGGCCCTTGTGACGGCCTGGACCGCATCGGCTCTGGCGCTCCTTGCAACATTCGTCCCTGTTGGCATCGGGTGCATCCGCGGCGACCTGATGGCGCGCTTTGTGGCCTTTCAGATCGGGAGTTTGAACGCTGTCCTTTGCGTCATGTTGATCGCTCAGGGCTTTGGGCGCCCGTTCCTGTTTGATCTGGCGCTCGCGCTCGCGTTCTTGTCGCTGCCGTCGGGATTGGTTTTCAACCATTTCTTTTCGCGATGGATTCGATGAGCATGGCCGTCCTAGCGCTCCTGGCGTTCGCGGTGGTGATCGAAGTCCTGTGCTGCATTGCTGTCGCGGCCACGCGCGACGCCTTCGATCGCCTGCATTATTTGGGCCCCGCGATCCTCTTCGGGCCAAGTGCTGTCGCGGCTGCTGTCGCGCTCCAGGACGGATTTCTCACCCAGGTCGGCATCAAGGCCGCCGTGATCGCGGCCATTTTTCTGATCACCAGCCCGATCCTGAGCTACGCGACCGCGCGGGCGATCGCCGTGCGAAAGTTTGGCGATCTGCGCCGGACACCCATCGACGAGTATCAGGGGGAATAGATGGCGCTGCAAACAGGCTCATACATTCTGGTGGCCATCGGCGCGCTGCTGGTCGTCCTGACCCGGCGTCCTGAACGCCAGGTCGTCGTCTACAGCCTTTATGGATTGCTGCTGACCTTGCTCTTCCTGGTCATCCGGGCGCCGGACGTCGCGCTCTCGGAACTCACTGTCGGCTCCGTCGCGATCCCGCTCACGATCCTCGTTACATTATCGAAAATGCGGGACCCGGAGGGACCCGAATGAGCGCCACGCGGCTGCGCACCGGGGTTCTGCTGATCGGGCTTGTCGCTCTCGGTCTGACCCTGGGATGGTCGCTGTTGAACCTGCACGAATACGGGGACATCAGAGGCTCATACGAAACCCAAATAGAGGCGGCCGCGCTGCGCGAACGGCGCGTGGCCAATCTCGATGCCTTTGTCAATTTCGACTATCGGGCGCTGGATACGCTGGGGGAGGAATTCATCTTCCTCACGGCCATCGTGGGGTTGTCGCTCGTCTTGCGGCGACTGCCCGGCGAGGTCGAGGAGGGGCAACCCCTGCCGATGATCCCCGGCAGGTCCGCACCGGCGCCTGACGAGTTGACGCAGTGGATCACCCCGGCTTTCGTCCCGGCTCTCGTCGTGCTTGGCGTGTACGTGCTCATCCACGGCCATCTCACACCGGGCGGAGGCTTCCAGGCCGGCGCGATCATCGGAAGCGCCCTGGCCATGATCTATGTGGCGTTCGGCTATTCCGCATTCCGGCACACGATCAACCAGGAGAAGACGGAAGCGGTCGAGGCGGTCGCCGCCGCCGGCTACATCGCCATGGGGCTGGTCGCATTGGCGAGCGGCGCCGCGTTCCTCGCCAATATCCTTCCGCTGGGGAAAACCGGAGAATTGTATTCGGCGGGCACGATCTGGCTGTTGAATGACCTGACGGGGGCCGAGGTCTCCTTCGGATTCCTGACCATGCTGGCCGAGTTCCTGCGCGAGACGCAAGATCGCGGGCGCGGCGACGATGGATGAGCTTCCCTACCTCACCGCCGGCTGGGTTTTTCTCGTCGGGCTTTACGGCATGGCCACCAGCAGGAACCTCGTGCATCAGGTCATGTGTCTGTCCGTCGTGCAGTCCGCCACCTACGTGCTGCTGCTGTCGAGCGGATACCGCCAAGGCGGGCTCGCACCGATCCTGATCGACGCGAAGCCCGGCAGTACGACCTTTGTCGATCCGGTCGTGCAAGCCCTGGCCCTGACCGACATCGTTGTGGGCGCCGCGGTCACGGCGCTGCTGCTCGCCATCATCGTCCGTGTCTGGCGCGTGAAGCACACGCTCGACCCGGACGCGCTCACGCGAGAAGAAAGCTAAAGCTGGTGTGGCTTGTTCCGATGCCGGTGGTGGCGCCGTTCGCGGCCGCCGCTCTGCTGATGGCGTTCTCGCGCGTTCTGAACCAGCGTATCTCGAACGCCATCGCGCTCGCCACCGCGATGGCCGTGATCGGCGCGTGCGCGTTCCTGTTCGTCCTGATGCCGGACCAGGGCTCGGTCGTCTACTGGTTCGGCGGCTGGAGCCCCGAACATCACGTCGGCATCGGCATCGACTTCGCGTTCGACAAGATCGGCGCGGGACTGGCGCTCCTGACAGCGGTCCTCGCCTCACTCGCGCTTCTCTATGGGCTTGAGTATTTCCGGGACGCCGGCCCGCTGCTGAACGTCCTGGTCCTCGTGTTCCTCGGCGGCGTCACGGGGATGTCGCTCACCGGCGACGTTTTCAACTTTTTCGATTTCTTCGAGCTGACGAACATCGCGATGTACGCAATGTCCGCCTACAGCACGAGCGACGAAAACGCGCTGAATGCCTCCATTTCATTCATCATTATCAATAGTTTGGCCTGCTTCCTGTTTCTCTTCGGGATCACATTACTGGAGGCGAAGACCCTCCGCTTGAACATGGCCGCGATCGGCGTGGCGCTGACGCAAAGTCAAAGTCCGACGCAGGGCTTGGTCATCGGTGCGTTCGCGCTGATGACGGCCGCCTTCTTCATCCGGGCGGCGGTGGTTCCCTTCCATTTCTGGTTCGTCGATACCGAGGGCACCGCGCCGACGCCGCTCGGACTTCTGCTCGCGGCGGTCGGCGTCGAGCTGGGCCTGTACGCGTTCGCCCGGATGTACTGGTCGATCTTCAGCGGCGTGTTCCAGCACTACGCGGTGTTGCAGGACGGGTTGGTCGCGCTCGGCGCGATTTCGTCCGCCATCGGGTCGGTGATGTGCCTGAACGCGCGCAACCTCAAGCGCCTGCTGGCCTTCTTCACCGTCAGCTATCTCGGGCTTCTTCTGGTGGGAGTCGGCCTGTTGTCGCCGCTCGGTCTGGCCGGCGTCAGCCTTTACCTCCTGACCTACGCGCCGGCAATCAGTTCCCTCCTCGTCTGCACCGGCATACTCGTCTCTCGCTTCTCGGAGGTTGACGAAGGCGAGCTATGGGGGCGTGGCCGAGCCCTCCCGATCGTCGGCGCCATTTTCGCCGCCGCCACGATCGCCAGCATCGGCGTGCCCCCGCTCGGGGCTTATGTCGGGCGGGCTCTTTTGCTTGAGGCGGCCATTCAGGCCGGCCATCAATGGATCGTCGCCATTTCGGTTCTGGCCTCGGCACTCACCGGCGCCGCGCTGATCATCGCCGCCGGGCGAATTTTCCTCGGTCTCGGCCCACGACCGGCACGCCGCTCAACCGAAGGTCGGGATAAGGGAGCAGGGAAGGCCCGGGAGGAGCCTCAAGGGCTGCATGAGCGTCCTCATGCGCCCTGGTTCATGCTTCTCCCGGCGGCGGCGGGTGCGGGTCTGTCGATCGCGGTCAGCCTGATTCCGGAACTCACGGTGAAAGCGGAGAGGGCGGCGATACGTTTCACAAACCGATCGGCGTACGTCGCGAATGTGCTTCACAACGCAAATGCCGCGGTCCCTCTCGCTTCGTCGAGGGTCGAGGTCTCGCTCGGCGTCTGGAGTGGTGCGCTCTCGACCGTCCTGGCGGTGGGGATCGCATTGGCGATGCTGTACCACAACCGCCTGCCGCCCTGGCTTCCACGCGCCGTCGCGGTCGTATGGCGCCCGTCGCTCCTCGAAAGCCTGCACAGCGGCAAGGTCAATGACTACATCACGATAGCCATTGTCGGCGTCGCGCTATTGGGCGGCCTGTTCTTTGCCGCCTTCCGCTAGCCCGGATTTCTCACAGGGGGTAGGTGCATCGGGCTCCTGAATCTGAGAAAATCGTGTTGCTCAAACGGTTTATCTCAGGATCAGGAAAACCCGATGCGGACAGAGTGTAGCGCGGATCGGTTTGGTTTTGCACCGGTCGGACGGC
>DATFCQ010000271.1:0-3537 GCA_035252905.1 Allostellaceae bacterium
CGCAGTTTGAATGTAACAGGTGGGGTCATTCCGGGACGGCGCGCAAGCGCCGGACCCGGAATCCCTGCACACCGGCTTTGGCCGGCTCGGCGAGAGTCTGTGTTCATAGGTTCCGGGTTCGCTGCTGCGCAGCGCCCCGGAACGACAGTGTTACATTCAAAGTGAGACACTGCCGAGCGACGGTTCGGGTTGACAATTGACGCGCGCTCCGGGTAGGAGAGCGGCACCGTGGTGATTTGAGCCGACCGGCTTGCGGCCACGTAAAACAACCGCTAAAAGGTCGGGTGTTCGAAAGAAGCCCTGGCCCGCGCGGGACCGGGGCTTTTGTTTTCCCGGATCGCGCGGCCGCGATCGGAGAAAGCCGCAATGTCGAAGCCCGTTCTGCCCGCCGATCTCGCCCGCGAATTGGCGCCCGCCACCCTCTTGGTGCGCGGCGGCGCCCAACGCAGCACCTATGACGAGACCTGCGAGGCGATGTTCCTGACCTCGGGCTTTGTCTATGACGATGCCGCCGCGGCCGAAACCGCCTTTGCTGAGGAGGGGTCGCGCTTTGTCTATTCGCGCTATCGCAACCCGACCGTGGCGATGTTCGAGGAGCGCTTGCGGCTGCTCGAAGGCGCCGAAGCCTGCCGCGCCACGGCGAGCGGCATGGCCGCGGTGTTCGCCGCGCTCGCCTGCCGCCTGCGCGCCGGGCAGCGGGTCGTGGCGAGCCGGGCGCTGTTCGGCTCGTGCCGCTATATCATCGCCGACCTGCTGCCGCGCTGGGGGATCGAGGGCGTGCTGGTCGACGGGCGCGACCTCGCCGCCTGGGAAGAGGCGCTCGCCCCCGGCGCCGCGCTCGCCTTCTGCGAGAGCCCGTCGAACCCGACGATGGAGATCGTCGACCTCGCGGCGGTGGCGCGCCTCGCGCATCGCGCCGGCGGCCTGTTTGTCGTCGACAACGTCTTTGCCTCGCCGCTGTTGCAAAAGCCGCTCGCCCTCGGCGCCGACGTCGTCGTCTATTCGGCGACCAAGCACATTGACGGGCAGGGCCGCGTCCTCGGCGGCGCGATCCTCGGCTCCGAGAAATTCATCAAGGAGGATCTCGGCAACTTCTATCGCCATACCGGGCCGTCCCTGAGCCCGTTCAACGCCTGGCTATTGTTGAAGGGTCTCGAAACCCTGGAATTGCGGGTCGAGCGGCAGAGCCGCACGGCCGAGGCGATCGCCCGCCACCTCGAAACCCACCCGAAAATCGCCCGCGTCCTCTATCCGGGCTTGCCGAGCCATCCGCAACACGCATTGGCGCAACGCCAGATGAAAACGGGCGGCAGCCTTGTCGTCTTCGACGTGGTCGGCGGCAAGGAGGCATGCTTCCGTTTTCTCGACGCGCTCCGCCTCGTCGACATCTCGAACAACCTCGGCGATACGAAGAGCCTCGTTACCCATCCGGCGACGACGACGCATTCGCGGCTCGCCCCCGAAGCGCGCGCCGCGCTCGGCATCGGCGACACTCTGGTGCGCCTCTCGGCCGGGCTCGAAGCCGAGGCCGATCTGGTCTCCGATATTGAGCGGGCGCTGACCCATATTTAGCATATATAAATTGTAAATTAGATTATATTGACGTTCTAAAAATGTTGTAATTAGCTGAACCACGTCGCGTGGGCGGTCTTTCGGCCGCCCCGCCTCTCGCAGGGGGTGCGGCATGGTTCCGATCGAAACCATCTCAAAGGCCGAGGCGGTCAAGCAGCAGAGCCGGCAATTGCGCGGGCATATCGCCCGCGACCTCGCCGACCCGGCGGCCTCGTTCGACAACGAAGGCTATGCGCTGCTCAAATTCCACGGCGTCTATCAGGGCTACGACCGCGACAGCGCGACCCTGCGCAAGCAGCAGGGGCAGGACAAGCTGTGGCAGTTCATGGTCCGCGTGCGCATCCCGGGCGGGCGACTCACGGCGGCGCAATACCTTGCCCTCGACGCGCTTGCCGGGGATTACGCGAACGGCACGCTCAGGATCACGACGCGTCAGAGCATCCAGTTTCACGGGGTCGTAAAGGCCGGGCTCAAACCGACGATCGCCGCGGTCAACGCCGCTTTATTGACGACCTTGTCGGCCTGCGGCGACGTCGTGCGCACAGTGACGACCGTGCCGGCGCCGATCCGCGACACCGTACACCGTCGGCTCGAAGAAGAGGCTCGGCGCCTCTCGACCTCTCTGCTGCCGCGCACCCGCGCCTATCACGAAATCTGGGTCGAGGGGCAGCCCTGGCGGGAGGAGGCGGGGGAGGCGGAGGCGCCCGACCCGCTCTACGGCGCGCGCTATCTGCCGCGCAAGTTCAAGATCGGCCTTGCCGTGCCCGAGGACAACACGATCGACGTGTTGACCAACGACCTCGCGATCGTCGCATTGTTCGAGGGCGAGCGCCTCGCCGGCTACAATTTTCTGCTCGGCGGTGGGCACGGGATGACGCACAATAACCCGAAGACCTACCCGCGCCTCGCCACCCCCGTCGCCTTTGTCGAGGCCGCGGACCTGATCGACGCGGCGGCGGCGGTCGTCAAGCTGCACCGCGACTACGGCGACCGCGGCAACCGCCGCCACGCCCGGCTCAAATACGTGATCGCCGAGGAGGGCGAGGACTGGGCGCGGGCGCGGCTGTCGGATACTCTCGGCAAGCCGCTCGCGCCCTGCCGCCCGATGCCGGGTTTTGCCGTGCCCGACCATCTCGGCTGGCACGAGCAGGGCGACGGCAGGCTCTATCTCGGCGTGCCGGTGGCGGGCGGGCGCGTCGCCGACGACGGATCCTCTTTGCTGCGCACCGCCTTGCGCGAGATTGTCGGCCGCTTCGGCGCCGACCCGATCCTGATGCCGAGCCAGGACATCATCCTCTCCGAGGTGCGGCCGCAGGACCGCGACGCGATCACGGCCATTCTGCGCCGCTGCGGCGTGCGCCTCGCCGAAGACCTGTCGCCGGTCGCGCGCTGGGCGCTCGCCTGCCCGGCCCTGCCGACCTGCGGCCTGGCCTTGACCGAGGCCGAACGGGTGCAGGACGAGATCGTCGCCGCAATCGCCGAGCGACTCGCCCGCTACGGGCTCGAACACGAGCGGCTCAGCCTGCGCATCACCGGCTGCCCGAACGGCTGCGCTCGGCCCTATGGCGGCGACATCGGCATTGTCGGGCGCATGCCCGGCTTTTATGCGCTGTTTGTTGGCGGCGATTTTGAAGGGACGCGGCTCAACAGCCTGTTCGCCGACAAGGTGCCGCTCGTCGGCATCGCCGACGCGCTCGATCCGCTGTTCGCGCTCTTCGCCAAGAGGCGCGCGGACGGGGAGGGGTTCGGCGATTTCTGCGCCCGACTCGGCATCGCCGCATTGCAGGAGGCCGCCGCGGCGCGGATCAGAGGCGCCGCCTGATGCTGCCGATCACCGTCGATCTCGCCCATATCCAGGTGATCCTGGTCGGGGAGGGGAGGGCGGCGTGCCGGCGGCTCGCGCGACTCGACGAGGCCGGCGCCGCTGCGCTCGCGGTTTATGCGCCGGCGCCCGATCCGGCCCTG
>DATFCQ010000272.1:0-16747 GCA_035252905.1 Allostellaceae bacterium
CCTTGCCAGGCGAGAGGGAGATTGCGGTGGTCACCGGCGCCGGCCATCTGTTCGAGGAACCGGGCGCGCTCGAACAGGTCGTCCTGCTCGCCACCCGCTGGTTCGAGCAGTACCTCTGCCGGCCGTGCCAGCTCTGAAAGCTTTCGGTATCGGCGGAATACGCTGCGCTTTTCCGCCCTACAGTGCGGTGTAGGGCGGAAAAGCGCAGCGCAGCGGAGCGCATTCCGCCGCTTTCCCCCCAGACCAACAGAAACCGGCTCGCCTATTCGGCCCGGCGCAGGTAGCCTCTAGCCCGGTCGGGTCGAGGAGGAGGCGATGAAGTTCGGCATCTTCTACGAATTGCAACTGCCGCGCCCGTGGCGGCAGGGAGACGAGTTCAGGCTTTATCGGAACGCGCTCGACCAGGTCGAGCTGGCCGACCGGCTCGGCTATGATTTCGCCTGGGAGGTCGAGCACCATTTTCTCGAAGAGTATTCGCATTCGCCGGCCCCCGAGGTGTTTCTCGGCGCCGCCAGCCAGCGCACCCGGCAGATCCGCCTGGCGCACGGCATCATGCAATTGACGACGGTGCATCCCGCCCGCGTCGCCGAACGCATTGCGGTGCTCGACCTGATCAGCGGCGGCCGGGTCGAATTCGGCATGGGCGAGAGCGCCAGCATCACCGAACTCGAACCTTTCGGCTGCGCCTTTGACGAAAAGCGCGCGGTGTGGGAGGACGCGGTCCGGGCGCTGATCCCGATGTTCAAGGAGGGCGGCTGCGAATATCACGGCCGGTATTTCGATTTTCCGCTGCGCAACGTCGTGCCGAAGCCGCTGCAGAAACCGCATCCGCCGCTGTGGGCCGCCTGCTCGCAACTGGAGACGATCGAGATGGCCGGGCGCCGCGGCCTCGGGGCGCTGGCCTTCCAATTCCTCTCCGCCGACGCCGCCCATGCCTGGGTGCACGCCTATTACAACGCGTTGACAAAGCGCCTCGACAAGCTCGCCGATTACGCGATCAACCCGAACATCGCCGTGGTCAGCTATTTCATGTGCGCCGAGACCGACGAGGAGGCGCGGCGCCGCGCCGAGGGCGTGCCGTTCTTCCAGTTCGCGCTGCGCTTTTACGGCCTCTCCCCCAATCGCGAGCGCCCCAAGCCCGGCACCGTCGATCTCTGGGACGAATACGAGAAGTGGAAGCGCGCCAACCCCGAAGGGCACGCCCGCGCCCTGTCCGGCGGCTTGATCGGCTCGCCCGAGACGTTGCGGCGCAGATTGCGCCGCTTTGCCGGATCGAACGTCGACCAGGTGATCTTCTTGAACCAGGCCGGCAAGAACACGCACGAGCACATCTGCGAGAGCCTCGAACTCTTCGCCCGCGAGGTCATGCCCGAGTTCCACGCCGGCGAGGCCGAGCATCAGGCCTGGAAGGACAAAGTGCTCGCGGGCGAGATCGTGCTCGACGAGATCGACACCGCACCGTTCCGCGACCGCTACGGCCCGAATTCGGTGCAGGTGACCCGCCCCGCGGCGGAGTAGCCGGTTTGCCCCTCACCCTCCCGCGCCCGCCGGCGCGGGTCCCCCTCTCCCTCCCTGGGTCAGGCCCGGGGAGGGAGAGGGCCGGGGTGAGGGGCAGAGGGGGAATTCGGAAAGCAGGAGAAGGTGATATACCCGAGCCCCTTCCCGCCCTCAGCCTCGTCGCCGTGCCGGGGCGCCGGCGCCAGACGCTCGACCTCGCCCGCGAGGCCGAGCGGCGCGGCTTTGCCGGTCTCTTCGTCCCGAGCCGCTACGCCAACATCGCGCAATCGACCGCGCTCGCCCTCGCCACCGAGCAGATCCCGTTCGGCACCGCGATCGCCCCGATCTATGCCCGCACGGTCGAGGAGGCGGCGATGGAGGCGGCCTATCTGCACGAGGTCTCGGGCGGCCGCTTCCGCTTCGGCATCGGCGTCGCGCACGGTCCCGCCCATCTGCGCTGGGGGGTCGCGCCCGGCAAGCCGCTCGCCGACACGCGCGACTTTGTCGCCCGATTGCGCACCTTCGAGGGCATCGGCCCGCTGCCGCCGATCATCCTCGCCGCGCTGCGGCGGAAAATGGTGGCGCTTGCCGGGGAGATCGCCGAGGGCCTCGTCTTCGCCAATGCGAGCCTGTCGCACGTGCCGCGCTCGCTCGCCGCGCTCACACCGGAGAAGCGGGCCGACCCGCGCTTCTTCGTCGGCAACATGCTGCCGGTCTGCGTCAGCGAAGACGTCGCGGCGGCGCGGGAATTGCACCGCCGCCGGCTGGTGCGCTACGCGCTGTTGCCGAACTACCGCAACTACTGGAAGGAGGCGGGCTGGGGCGAGGAAATGGCGGCGATCGAACAGGCCCTCGCCGAAGGGCGCCGCGACGCGGTCCCGCATTACCTGACCGATCGCTGGCTCGCCGACAATACCCTGATGGGACCGCCGGCCAGGATCCGGGACGGGGTCGCCGCCTGGCGCGAGGCCGGGATCACCACCCCGATCCTCGTACCGAACTCGCTGAACGGCAACCAGCTCACCGCCCTGCAGGAGCTTTTCGCAGCATTTGCGTGAAAGAATGCGCGCCGCCGTCGGTTGTTCATCGCTTATTTGGCTTCCGTCCCGTTCAGGATGCGAGCATAAGTTAGGCGACGCCGATGCACGGAGCCGTCATGCCGCACCCGACGATCTATCTCGCGCGCCACGGCGAGACCGAATGGAGCCTATCGGGTCAGCACACCGGGCTGACCGACCTGCCGCTGACGCCGCACGGCGAAGAGCTGGCACGAAAACTCGCGCCGCGGCTCAAAGGGGCAAGCTTCGCGAAGGTGTTCACCAGCCCGCTGCAGCGCGCGAAGCGCACCTGCGAGCTGGCCGGGTTCGGCGACATGGCCGAGATCATGCCCGATCTCGTCGAGTGGAATTACGGCGAATACGAGGGCGTCAAGACGCGCGACATTCACAAGGACCGGCCCGACTGGGATCTGTTCAAGCATGGCGCGCCGGGCGGCGAGTCGATCGCGCAGGTGACTGCGCGGGCCAACGGGGTCATCGCCAAACTGCGCGCGATCGACGGCGACGTGCTGTGCTTTTCGAGCGGTCATTTCCTGCGTGCGCTCGCCGGGTGCTGGCTGGGCTTTGGCGCCGCCGGCGGCCGTCTTCTCTATCTCAGCACCACGAGCCTCAGCGCGCTCGGCTATGAGCACAATCTGGACGAGCCGGTGATCAGATTGTGGAACGACACGACGCATCTTGATTTCTGAGGAAAGTGGCGGAATGCCCCCGGCTTTCGCCGGGGTTTTCCGCCCTACAACCGTCCCCGACAAGCATGAAGTGTAGAGCGGAATAGCGCAGCGTATTCCGCCGACTTCATGGTTGTCGTATCCGGAAACTCCGTTCGGCCCGACGACCATCCAATCCCTAATATTGTCCACGCGGCTCCAGACCGAAGGCATGCTGTCCATACATCGTGCCGACCGCGTCCCAGTTGAGGCTGACATGGCGGGCGACGGCGTTGATGTCGCGCCAGGCGCGCTGGACCGGGTTGCTCAGATGCAGGCCGGCGCCGCCGGTCGCGGCGTTCAGCGCCTCGACCGCCTGCACCGCAAGCCGGGTCGCATAGGCCTGATTGCGCCGGGCGCGGATGCGGTCGGCCACCGTGATCGCTTCGCCGGCGATGAGTTTCCGGGTGGCGTTGCGCATGTCGGTCAGCAGGATCAGTTCGGCCGCCTCGGCCGCGGCCGCCGCCTCGGCGACGCGCAACTGCACGGTGGCGAATTCGGTCATCGGCAGATTGCCGCCGGCGAGCGCGCCGCGGGTCTTGCGCCCCTGTATGATGTCGAGATAGGCCTCAAGCGCGCCCCTGGCCGCGCCGACCGCGGTCGAGGCCAGCATCGAGGCGCCGAGCATCAATAGGGGCAGCCGGTAGATCGGGTTCTTGTGATGGCGCCCGCCCGGCGTCATGCCGGCCCGGGTTTCGGAAAACAGCAGGACCCGGTGCGCCGGCACAAAGGCGTCGCGCACGACGATGTCCTTGCTGCCGGTGCCGGCGAGCCCGCAGACGAACCAGGTGTCGACGATCTCGCAATCGGCGGCCGGCAACAGAAAGAATGCGCCCTCGGCCGGCGTCTCGGCGTCGGGCGGGGCGATCCTCGCGCCGAGCTTGCCCCACTCGGCGATGTCGCAACCGCTGGCAAAGGACCACTGTCCGCTCAGCCGGTAGCCGCCGGCGACCGCGACCGCGGTGCCGGTCGGCGCGAAGCAGGCGAAGGTGAACGGATCGGCGTCGTCGGCCCAGATCTCGCGCTGCGCCGCGATCGGCCAATGGGCGAGCGACATGCCGTTGGCGACCGCGCCGTTGACCGTCCAGCCGGTCGAAGCGCAGCCGGCCGAGACCGCAAGGGCGATCTCGAGCGCGACCGCGCCGTCATATTCGAACCCGCCGAACTCGCGGGGCCGGCAGGTGCGCAGCAATTCGGCTTCGCGGATGCGCGCGACGATGTGCGGAAACAGGTTGCGGTTGCGCTCGGTCTCCTCCGCGAGCGCGCGGATCTCCGGGACCATTGCGCGCGCCCGGGCGATCAGCTCCGGCGCGCTCGGAACGGCGCGGCCGCGGATCGGTGCAAGGCTCATGGCAAGACCCCTGCTCTCAACGTCTTTGCATCGGTTCAGAAGCCGAGGGTGGGCACCACCGCTGCCGGCGCCGGCGTCCATTCCTTCAGCGGCCGGCCCTCCTCCATCGCCCGCAACTCGCGTTCGAGGATCCGGCGCCACAGGATGATCGCCGTGTCGGAACGGCCGAGCCGCTCCCGGCTGCGATCGGCGATCCTGCCCTGTCCGGCCTGCACGGCAATGTCCTGCACACGGACCCGATCGGGGTGGTCGATCGCGGCAAAGCGCACCCGCCCGGCCATGACCTCGCGCGCCAGCTCCGCCGCCGGACCGGCCTCCCGCTGCCGCCGCCGATAGGCTTCGCGCTTTTCGCGATAGGCCTCGGCGTCGGCGCCGGTCACGCGCACCAGATTGGTGAGGAACCACAGATTGGTCTCGTCGTCGACCGGGGTGAAGGCAAGATACAGCTCGCGCCAGCCGCCGGCGCCGTCGAGCCCGGCCATCGGCGGGACGACGACCCGCGTGCAGTTCGGCATGTAGTGGAGGCTGATCCGCTCCTCATTGCCGCGCCGGCCCGTGCGGATCATGCCCCAATCGGTCTCTTCCGCGGCGATCTCCGGCAGGTCGTATATGCCCCGATGCGATCCGCCGATCCTGTGGACAAAGGCGACGTGCACCTCGTCCATGCTGTTCTCGAAACATTGCAGGTAGTTGCAGGGGACGAGCGGCGGTTCCGGGTTCTCGATCAGCCCCGGACCCTCGGGCGCCGGATAGGGCGGAAAGGGCGGCGGCGCGCCGGCGCCGAAATAGGCGTAGACGAGCCCGAGAAATTCGCGGGTCGGGTAGGCGCCGATCCGCACCTTGCGGGCAAAGGCGGGATCCTCCGCCGGCTGTTCGAGGCAGCGTCCGGAGCCGTCGAACTTCCAGCCGTGATAAATGCAGCGGATGGCGTCGCCCTCGACGGTGCCCAGATGCATCTGCGCGCCGCGGTGCGGACAGCGGTAGTCGACGACCTGCGCCTGCCCGCCGACGCCGCGATAGAGCGCGAACTCCTCGCCCATGATGCGGATCGGCCGCGCCTCTCCGGGCGGCAGATCCTCGGTGCGGTGGACCGGGATCCAGAAGCGCCGCAGAAACCGGCCCATCGGCGTCGAGGGGCCGGTGCGCGCCAGATCGAGATCGCTCGTGCTCATGATCGCCCTCCGCCACTCATGCAGGCATTTTGAGGCCGGGATCCTCGCGCAGCCGCTCCCGCGCCGGGTAGGGATAAGGCCCGAGCCGCAGAAAGATCGCGCAGGTCACGACCAGCATCGCCTCATAGACAAGAAAGACCGGGGCATAGGAATGGAACCGGTCAAAGCTGATGCCGGAGAGCATCGGCCCGAGCCCGGTGCCAAAGCCGAACAGCCCGAACATTGTGCCGTAGATCTTGGCGTAATCGCGGAGCCCGAAGTAGCGGCTGACAAAGAACGCCATCAGATCGACCTCGGCGCCGATGCCGAGCCCGAGAGCCACCGCACCGGCCAGCGGCGCCGGGCCGCCCGCCCGGCTCAGCAACAGCGCGATGCCGAGCATCGGCATCGCAAAAAAGCCGACCGCGACATAGGGGCCCCAGAACCGGTCGAGACACCAGCCCGAAAGGACGCGGCCCAGCAGCAGCGCCAAGCCCGCGGCGGACAGCGCCGCGGTCGCCGCCCCGAGCGGGATGCCGCGATCGGTCAACAGCGCGACGACGTGGGTCAAGGTGCCGTTGATCGCAATGACGTCGAAAAAGAAGGCGATCCCGAGGCCCCAGAACAGCCATGACCGGAACGCCTCGGCAAAGGCGGTGCCGGGCAGGGGCGATGCCGCCCCGCGCCGCTCCCGCCGGGCGGCGGGGAAGCCGGGCGGCTCGCGGATGAACAGCGCGACCGGCAGAAAGGCGAGGAGCAATATGGCGGCCGCCAACCCGAGATAGGCGCCGCGCCAGCCGAAGGCGGCGATCAACAGGCGGGCGAGCTGCGGCACCAGCGCCACGCCAAGGCCGACGCCGGCCATGCCGATCCCGAGCGCGAGCCCGCGCTGCCGGTCGAACCACTGCCCGGTAACCGCGGCGTAGGGGATCGGGCTCGCCGCCGGGGCGACGAGCCCGGCATAGGCGAAGATCAGAAAGGTGATCCACAACGGCGAGGCGCGCATCAGGGCAAAGGCGGCCGTCCCCGCAGCAAACAGCAATACGCCGGGGATCATGACCCGCCGCGCGCCCCAGCGGTCCAAGAGCCAGCCGAAGAAGGGACAGGACAGCGCGGCGACCAGCGAATGCACGGTCAAGGCCGACGAGAACAGGCCGCGGTCGACCCCCAGCGCCGCCGTAACCGGCTTCAGAAAGACGCCGAAGGCGAAGACGTTGACCGGCCCGGCGCCGACGATCAGGCCGCATACCGTCGCCGCCACCACCCACCACCGGTTGCGCAGCATGCCGGCCACCCGTTTCCTCCCGTCCTGGTCGGCCCGCGCCGGAAGAGCAGGCCTCATTCCGGGGCAAAGCTTAGCGGGTCCCGGCGAGCCGCGCGATATCCATCACCCGACCGCAACGCGGCACGCAGGACAACGCCCCGGCGCGGAGGCGCTTTGACCAGGCCGTCGATTTCCTACGGCTGAGGTTGCGCGGTCTGCGGCGATCCGACGGCGAACGTCGCCTCCACGGCCGCATGGTCGGACGGCCACAAGCCCGAAGGGGTCCGGTCGCTCGGCTGGTTGCCGGCAAGCGACGCCTCTACGGCCTGCAGGGCACCGCGGTACAGAACGAGGTCGATACGCTCGCTGAGCTGCGATACGGGGTTGCGCAGGTCCGGCGCCTGGCAGCAGGTATAGCCGGGGTCGTCCGGGTGGACCTGTGTCCAGGCATCAGCAAAACCCGCATTGCGCAACAGCGTGTATGTCCTGAAACTCGGATCGGCAGGGTTGTCGGCGTTCGCGTTGAAATCGGCCGCCATGATGACCGGAAGAGAGGTATGGGTCGCGACCGCAACGAGTTCCTTCGCCTGCGCCAATTGAATCGGAGCCAATGGGGCGGGCGTTGCATTCTCAAGATGGGTCGTAAAAAAGCGGATCTTGGGGCCGCCGAGATCGGCGTCAACCGAGATCCAGCCTCGGGTGTCCGTGATCGCCCCCGGAGAGATCGGAACAGGCACCCGCAGATTGGCCAGGAAGTCCTCGACGTGAATGTTGGAAAGGCTGAGCCCCGTGCGCGCGATGATCGCTGTGCGGGCGGTCAGACGGATGACTTTCCCGAGCGTGGTGGGGGCCTGCGCATCGATGCCGGGCAGGATGGCCACGGCATTGTAGTGCTGTCCGAGCTGGGTGAGGTCGTCGAGCAACATCTGCAGAAAATCGGCTTCGACCTTTGTGGCAAAGGTCGGAGGCGATGTGATCGGCGCGGTTCGCAATAGCGCAACCTCCTGGAGACCGACGAGATCCGGATCATGGCTGGCGATTTCCTTTGCCATCGCAGCGATGCGCTCCGGGGGATCGGAGTTCAGGATATTCTGGTAGGCGGCCGTGACAGCAAGGGCGAGGCCACTGGGCGTCTGAGCGCTGAGGAGGGCGGAATTGACATCGGTGCCCACATACATGTTCATGGTCATGACGCTGACGGTCGGATTGCCGCCGTTTCCGGCGGCCTCGGCGCGGAGAACCGGCGCGACAATGAAGAGCGCGACAAGAACAGCGATGCGCACAGCCTGACGCTTGAACATTGCGGCATCCCCCCTGTTGCGCTGCCGGAACAGAGAGGCAGGCGCAGTCAATCCCTTGATTCCGAGCGTGCCCGGCAGAAATCGATCGGCGCGGAGCCGGAGCAGTCCGCATCGGACTGATGGTGTCGCTTTGCGTTGTCTCCGTCAAGCTCAGCAAAACGAGCGTGATTTGAGCGCGCGCCCCTTCACGTTGCCGGATGCAGGCAATCCGCCGGCCTGCTGACGATGCCAGGATTGAAATCGTCCGGCATACTTCTTCTACAGCTTTTGACTTAATCTGAATGGCGCCCTTGCGGGGCCTCGATACCCGTGATACGGGTGAATTTACCTAAAATGCGATCGAAAGATCCCCGGATGATCCGATCCCTGGCAATAACGCTCGCGCTCGCCGCGTTCGCAAGTACGGCGTCGGCTCGGCCCCTGAACCTGAGCAATTTCCAGATGGACCGGATGACGGCCGGCGCTCTGATCCCGGATCTGACGACGCTTGCGACAACATATGTCATATCTCCCATCACGCTGCCGGCTCCCTTCCTCTCAACGGGTTTGTTCGCTCCCGAGACGGTGAGTTTGGCGATTATCAGCGCACTGCAATTGGAGCCGGTGCCCCCTCCCCCGCCCCGATCCCCGGCGAGCTGACAAGGGCCGGCATGAGCGGGTGGGGCATCCCCGGAATTTTTATCTGACACGCTGTGCGGGGCGGGGCAACGCGCTCCGCCGCTGCCGAGCCTGGCGCCGGCGATCCCGGAGGGTGTTCTGTTCCGCTTATCTCCTGCACTTTTGCATGATCTTGCTGACCATATCGAAACCTAAACCTTGCGTACGGGTGAAGCGCGGCGCAAATGAGCGGTCGCGAGATCGCTTTTTTTGTAGCGACGCTGGTGCTGCCACAAAGGCGGTGCCGGCGATCGTCGCAGGGGGGTGCTGGCGGCCATCCCCCGGCCAGTGTTCGCGCGCGCCTCGGAGGCTCATACAGCGCCGACCGCACTCGCAGCTTCGACGTGGCGCATCCGTCGGAACGACCACCGCGACGACAAGCCGATTTCATCCGCACTGCGCGACCGTGTCGCGATCACCTCTTCGATCTGAGGCGACACATAACGAGGCGGCGACCGCGGTGGCGGCGATGGGGAACCGGCTGTGGAGCGGCCGGACCCGACGGAGTTCGTCCACGTTGCGGGATGGCTGGTCGGATGGATTCCGACTTTTTCTCTATCTATTTGTATTGCTGACTAAATTGTACGGAAGTGGCGGAGGGGATGGGATTCGAACCCACGATACGGCTGTTAACCGTATAACGGTTTAGCAAACCGCCGCCTTCAGCCACTCGGCCACCCCTCCACCGATGAGTGGGGTCGACACGGCGTATGCCGAGGCCGTTCTATAGAGCGGCAGGACCCGAGTCAATTCGCCCGGCCGGGAGAGAGACGTGGACGACGCTTTCGATCGTCTCATCGCCGAGATCCGCGGCTGCACGCTCTGCGCCGCGCATCTGCCCCTGGGGCCGCGCCCGGTCGTGCGCGGCCGGCCTTCGGCGCGTCTCTTGATCATCAGCCAGGCGCCCGGGCAGAAGGCGCATCACAGCGGCCTCTCCTTCGACGACAGGAGCGGCGAGCGGTTGCGCGAATGGCTCGGGCTCAACCGCGCGGTTTTCTGGGACGAGAGTCGGGTGGCGATCATGCCGCTCGGCTTCTGCTATCCGGGGCGCGCGCCCGGCGGCGGCGACCGGCCGCCGCGACCCGAATGCGCGCCGCATTGGCACGGGGCACTGCGCTCCCTGTTGCCCGCGATCGAACTGACCCTGCTCGTCGGCAGCTATGCGATCCGCCATTATCTGCCGCAGACGCGGGCGCGGCCCGCAGGCGAGGCGATCGCGCAGTGGCGCGATTTTCTGCCCGACTTCTTTCCGTTGCCGCATCCGAGCTGGCGGGTGGCGCTGTGGCAGCGGCAAAATCCGTGGTTCGAGACTGAAGTCCTGCCGGAACTGCGCGCCCGCCTCGCCCTTATCCTCGGTCCCCACTCTCGATCCGCGCCATGTCATGATCGCTGAAGCCGAAATGGTGGCCGATCTCGTGAATCAAGACGTGGCGCACAACGCGGGCGAGATCCTCGCCGACGGCGCGACAATAGGCGAGGATCGGCTGGCGATAGAGAAAGATCATGTCGATGTCGGGGTACGGGTCGCTGACGCTCTTGTACGGCAAAGCGACACCGCGATAGAGGCCCAACAGGTCGAAGGGGCTCGCGAGCCGCAGCGCCGCCTGCGTATCCCTATCCGGGAAGTCCTCGACGCGGATGACGACCGAGCCCAGGTGCCGCTTGAACCGTTCCGGCAATCGGGCGAAGGCCTGCCGCGCCAATTCCTCGACATCGGCGCGTCCCGGCTCGCCGTCTTCGACGCGCTTGACCTCATCCCCGGCGCGGTTCATTTCCTCGCCATCGGCAGAACGGGAGGGTCACATGGTCGAGAGGCTCACAGGGGCGGCGCGGCACACGGCGCTTGCCGAACTCCACGGCTGGGCCGAGGTCCAGGACCGCGACGCAATCCGCAAGAGCTATCATTTCGGCAACTTCTCCGAAGCCTGGGGGTTTCTCGCGCGCATCGCTCTCTGCGCCGAAAAGATGGATCACCACCCCGAGATCTTCAACGTCTACAACCGCGTCGAGATCGTCTTGTCGACGCATGACGCAGGCGGCCTCAGCGAGCGCGACATCCGCCTCGCAGAGGCCATCGACGCCCTGGCGCCGGAGCGCGACCGCCGCCCGAATTTGCCCTAATTGGCGGCATTCTGCCGCAGCGGCGGAATGCGCTCCGCTTTGCTGCGCTTTTCGGGGTGGCGCCATAAAACGGGCTCTTGGCAGCCTTTGGTGATCATGCTGGTGATAGGAGAGCATAACAAAGCGTGAGGCGCCCTCCCACCGCTGGACATCGTGCGATAGGTTGCGCCCGGGTCAGTCAGCCGGCGCCATCGGATCGCCCCACAGATCCTGATGCACAACCCCGATCCTACCCCGAGCCCAATTGACGATTAATTGGGAACAGCCGGGCTCGCGTTCTTCGACGGGTACTCACGGTGAAACAGTACGCTCTGCCGATCGAACGCCGCACCAATCAGGGCGAGGGACGCCGGCATGGCAGTTAGGTCAAGATCGATCACCTCGATATCCGCTGGTATTCGGATTGGTTTGAGAGCCTGTTTGAGTCGTCCTGTCGCGAAGTTGGCGGAATACGCTGCGCTATTCCGCCCTACGCTGCTCGGGCACATCGTAGGGCGGAAAAGCGCAGCGAAGCAGGGCGCATTCCGCCACCTTTCTCACTCAAACAGGCTCTAAGGCAGAACCCGCGTCGACATACGCCTCGATCGCACGGACCGGATTGTCCCGATTGACCTAGTTTTCGATGCGCAGCGGCAGAAAGCTCGCTTGCTCGCGGCTCTGGCTGGATTTGTAGGCGCGACGCGCCATGCCCGCAGTGGTACACCCGTGTGCATCACGGATAAGGTGAATTCTTGCCCAGCCTCGCAGCGTATTCCGCCGCCGCGGCGATGCTGACGATCCCGGGCCCGCCAACACTCATGTTGCCGGCCAGATCGACGACGTTCATGTTGTATGGATGACGGCGCGGGAGTTCCGGCGCTGGCTTGCGAAGCAGGGCTACACCTTCGAAAGCCATAGGGGCGGGAGTGGACATCTCACCGTCATCCGCGGCGAAAGACGCTCGCAATCCCGATGCACGGCAGCAACAAAGAGCTAGGCACCCGCCTCATTGTCAAGATCAAGAAGGACCTCGGCCTCGATTAGCCACATGTACACCATCCTTCTCGAACCCGACGATAACGGCACATTGCTGGTCACCTGTCCCGACCTGCCGGAGGTGACAACTTTTGGGGAGAACGTAGAGGATGCAATGAGGCACGCAATCGAGGCGATCGAGGAGGCGCTCGCCGCCAGGTAGCCCATCACGAGGCGATCCCGTCGCCCTCTGATAGGCTGCGGCCAGAGATGAGGAAATCTGCGGAGCAGCCGAAAACTCCGCGGCGGTCGGTCCATCTGCCGCCTCTGACAAAGGCCAAGGTGGAACTCTATCGGGCGGTGCGGGCCGGCGACATTTCGAAGACGGAGCTGGCACGTCGTCTCGGCTGGCATGGCCTCCAGGTCGACCGGCTCCTGGACCTTCGGCACCGCTCGGCGATCGATCAGATCGAGCGGGCTCCGCATGTGCTCGGCAAGCGCCTCGTCATCGATGTCGAGGATGTGGCCTGAAGGCCATGGGCGGGTAGGCGAGGGTGGTAACCCTCGCCTACCCGCCGGCCTCGCTTGAGCGGACGGGTCACGGGAGCGGCACGGTGTAGACGAGCGTGACCGATTCCTCGCCGGGGTTGCGCCGGGTCAGCCCGGCGTTCGACATGTGATGGACGGCGACGCCGAGCCGGGTCAGATTGGCAAAGCGGTAATCGATCTCGGCGCCGGTGCGGAACTCCCACCACGAGCCCAGATTGGTGCCGCCGCCGCGATAGAAATAGCCGGCGGCGGCATTCGGGGTCAGCACCCAATGAGGGCCGAAATTGATGTCGAAGCCGAACCCGAAATAGCCGTAGAAGGCGCCGTCGCTGGTGCCGGATGCGCCGATGAACGGCGCGATAAACCACAACCGGTCGCCAAAGCGGTATTCGCCCCTGATGTCGGCCGCGGTCCGGCTTGTCGACTGGCTGTGGTTGGGCAGCGCGTCGAAGGCTCCGCCTTCGAGCGCGATGCGGGGCGGATCGCCGGGCGAGCCCAGCCTCAGCTGCGCCGCCGCGGGAGCCGCCGCCAAGAGGGCGAGCGCAAAGAGACCCGCCCCTGTCGCCGTCCTCGCCCGTTCCACCCCCGCCTCCCGATCGCCGCCCGCGTCGCCCGCATCTTAAGGTAGCGCCGGCGGCGGGCAAGCGAAACCTGACGTCACAGCCGCTTCATCCGCTCGGTCGCCAGGACCAGTTGCTCGCGCAAACCGGGTTCCATCGCCGAGTGCCCGGCATCGGGAACGACGATGAATTCCGCCTCGGGCCAGGCGCGCGCCAACTCGTCGGCGCTCCGCATCGGGCAGATCATGTCGTAGCGCCCCTGCACGATGATCCCGGGGAGATGACGGATCCGGGTGCAGCAGGCAACCAGATCACGCGCCCCGGCAAACTCGTAATGGCTGAAATAATGGGCTTCGATGCGGGCCAGCCCGAGGGCGAGCCGATCCTCGGCGAAGGCGGCGACGGTTTCGGGGTTGGGCAACAGGGCCGAGCAGGTCCCTTCATAGGTGCTCCAGGCGCGCGCCGCCGGCATATGGACGGACGGATCGGGATCCGTGAGGCGGCGGTAATAGGCGGCCAGAACATCGCCGCGCTCCGCCTCCGGCAAAAATCCGGCAAAGCTCCGCCAGGCTTCGGGGAAGACGGTGCGGACGCCGTAGAGGAACCAGTCGATCTCCTCCCGTCGCAACAGGAAGATGCCGCGGAGCACGAGCCCGCGGCAGCGCTGCGGATGGGTCTCGGCGTAATGGAGCGCCAGAGTCGAGCCCCACGACCCGCCGAAGACGAGCCACTTGTCGATGTCGAGCAGCAGCCGCAGGCGTTCGAGGTCGGCGACGAGATGGTCGGGCGAATTGTCGGTGATCTCGCCCAGCGGGGACGAGCGGCCGGCGCCGCGCTGATCGCAGACGACGATTCGCCAGAATTCGGGATCGAAGAAGCGGCGGTGCACCGGGGTCGCCCCCGCTCCCGGCCCGCCATGCAGAAACAATACCGGGACGCCGCGCGGGTTGCCTGACTGCTCCCAATACATCGTATGGAGCGGGTCGAGGCGCAGCATGCCGGTGCGATAGGGCTCGATCGGAGGATAGAGGTCGCGGCGGCTGATCATCGCGCGCCAGTCTAGAAGGTGGCGCGCCGGGTGGGTAGCGGCGAAGGTGCCTGCCGCCCCGCCAAAGCGCGGAACGACCGTCACGGCAGCGCGGCCGGCGTTCCTGGGCGATCCTCCGGTTCCGGCTCCCGCGGAACCGCCCGGTTGCCGGTTCGCCCGGGGAGGATGCGGCCGCGCGCGGCGACATCGATCTCGCGGGTCAGCTTTTTCGTCATCGCCTCGGCAAAGGAATTGAAGTCCTTGACCACGACGAGAAATGCGGCGGGCCCGCCGATCACGTTGTGGCGATAATAGAACGGCAGCCCGCCCGGGGGATGGGTATGCGTCGAAAATCCCAGATCCGCCCTGTTGTTGAGGATCGCGAGCCCGTTGATCGTAATGCCGTGCTTGACGGCGTCGTCGCGGGCCTCGGTGATCGGGCGTCCGGAATTGCTTGTGCCGTCGCCCGAGATGTCGAGAACGCGCCGGGCGCCGTGCCACTCTGCCGCGGCGAAATGCCGGGCGGCGAAGTCGATCGCGGCGCTGATCGAGGTCCGGCCCATGAACGAGCGCGGCGCGCTGACGAGGGCGGCGGCGATGGCTCCGGCATCCTTCGCGTCGGCAAGCCGCGTCCAATCGATCACGATTTTCTGATCTTCGGTGCCGGAAAATTCGATAACGCACACCCCGATCGCATGATGCGGCTGGCGGCGAATCGCCGCCAACACCCGCGGATCGGAGAGCGCGGCGGCGTATCCCTTGCGCTGCAATGCGAACTCCGTCGCGTCGATACTGCGCGAGACGTCGGTGGCGAGAATCACCTGTAAGTCGACATCGGCCGCGCGTAATTCGCCTATAACGCAAAATAATGCGGGAATGACGATCAGCGCGGCAATAAACCTCATCGCACCTGTCCCTCTTCCACTTCTCCCGAGGATAGGACGAAGCTCGGTCTGCCGAAAGAGCGTCAGGCGTCCCCCATCGCTATAAGGGTTGAATTCGGGTCTCTTTATAGGCCATTATCGGCGCAAGGGGGTTCAGAACTCGACGTGCATTTGAACTTGTCCGAAACGGTTCGGACTGGACAGCCGGACTACGATCCCGACGACGTGACGCGGGATCGCGGCGGATGCCCGGCCGAGCCTGTCGCGATCCGCACGCGGCGGTTTTTCCCCGAGCGGCGGATCGAGATCCATGGCCGGGTCCGCACCCTTGCCGTCACCCTGTCGCGGCGGCTGCAATTCGGCGCGCTGTCGGCGCTAGTGGCGGCGGCGGCGGCGGCGGGTTACATCGGCGTCAACGATCTTGCCTATCAAACGCAACTCGATGCCCGCCAGGCGGAAACCGTGAGGACGGCTGCAGCAAACAGCGAATTGCGCGACTACGCCGCCCGGTTGCAGCAAAAGCTCGCGCGGCGGGCGCGCGATCTCGCCGAAGCGCAGAATCGAGTCGCGGCGCGCCGGGCAGAGGCGGAGGCCCTGCGCGCGAGGCTCGCAGCGGCGGAACAGCGGCTCCGGCAGCTGGAGGCGGCCTCTGCACAAGCCGCCGCGGCGGCATTGCAGCACGCGCCTGTGCCGGCGCAACAGGCCGCGGAAATCGCCGCTCTGCAGCGGGCGCTCGCCGAAGCCCAGCGACAGCAGCAGGACGCCGCGGCGCAACATGCCGCGATCGCCGGCCGGCTCGCCGAAGCCGAGGCCGACCTCGCCCGCGCGGCCGGGCGCACCGCCATGTTCAAAACCGCGCTCGCCGAGATGACGGCGCGGTTCGACGGGCAGCCGGCTTCGACCCCCGCCGTCCTGCGGACCGCCGCCGCGCCCGGCATTCTCGGCAAGGTCGAGCGGACATTGGCCGCCGCCGGGATCAACGCCGAGCGGATCTTTGCCAGCTTCGGGATCAGGCGGGATGTCGGGGGGCCCTTCATCCCGGCCCGTGCCGTTCCCGCCCCGGCGCAGATGGCGGCACAGCAGGCGGCGGTGCGGGCGATGCTGAAAACCTTGCCGGTCGACGAACCGCTGTCGCATTTCCGGGAGACGAGCCCGTTCGGCGCGCGGCGCGACCCGATCAACCACCGCGGCGGCTTCCACCCCGGGGTCGATCTCGCCGTGCCCTACGGCACCCCGGTCTATGCGACCGCCCCCGGAATCGTCGCCTATGCCGGCTGGATGGACGGGTACGGCAAATTGGTCGAGATCAATCACGGCCACGGCATCGCGACGCGCTATGGCCATCTCCATCGCTATACGGTGGTGGTCGGCGAGAAGGTCGCGGCCGGAACCCAGATCGGCTATGTCGGAACCACCGGCCGCAGCACCGGACCGCATCTGCATTACGAGGTCCGGCTCAATGGCGAGCCGGTCAACCCCGCCGCCTTTCTTGCCCTCGGCCGCCAGATCGCGCCGGCGGCGGGCGGCGCGGTCATTCCGGTCGCGGCACGCTGAGACGGCGGCGGGCGCGGCGGGCGCGCAGGGCCCAAATGGCGCCGGTCGAGCCCAAAGCCATCACGGCAAACCCCGCGCTCCACCCCGACGGGGTGCCGGCGCCGCCAAACCC
>DATFCQ010000273.1:0-2423 GCA_035252905.1 Allostellaceae bacterium
CGGACCCCACCGGTCTGGGCGCGCTGCGGCGCCGGGCGCTGATGGCCGAGCGCGCCCGCCTCGCGGCGCTGCGCCGGGAGGAGCGCATCGGCGACGACGCCTTCCACCGCGTTGAGGAGGAACTGGACTGGGCAGAAGCCGAGGTGGAGGGGTTGGGATGCTGAAGTCGGCCGACCGCGCCGGCGCGGCTTCGTATCCGGTAACCGCACGACAGCGCGCCGAAACGTCGCAATTCACCGATCGCGAGCTTCCTCCTTTTTGGAAGAGGTGCTTAGACCGAAATCACGACTTCGTCACCATCGACCGAAAACCGGTGGGCGAAACCCTCTGACGCCCATTCCATGTAACCCAGCATGTCGTCGAAGCGCGGATCACCGGGACGCAGTATTTCGGGTCGCAGCCGGGTGTCGATCAGAGCCGGTAAGAAGGACGTGCGAATCTCATCTTTTGAGATCACCGCTTTAGCCACGAGGCTGCGCTTCGCATCGAAGCCATAGGGCATGTTCGGGTATTCGGGGTCGAGCGGGACGCCGTAGTTGCGCTCGAACTCGGCGGCGCCACCAGTAACCTTGGGTGAGGACGACATGATGAAATTGCTAAGGCTGTAAAAGCAGGTCTTATGGCCGAAGACCTCGATCGCCTTCGGCACATGGGCATGATGGCCGAGAATCAGGTCGGCGCCGGCGTCGAATGCGGCCTGCGCTACGGTCCGCTGATAATCGGCGATCAGCCGCGGGACGAAGTGAACGCCCCAATGCAAAGACAGCACGACAGCATCGGCTTGTTCTTTCGCCGCCCGGACATCGGCGACCAGGTTTGCTAAATCCTGCGCATCCGGTGTCGTGATCACGCGCGGCGGCACGCCCGGCTGATAATCGACTGGCTCAAAGCGGGCCGAGGCGCGCATCGGCGCCACGCCCGGGGTATCCAGCGTCGCCGCATAGCCCTCGTGCAGAACCGAGCAATAGGCCAGCATAGCCACACGCAAACCCTTGGCCTCGATCAGCGCCGGCTGCCGCGCCTCGGCGAGATTGCGACCGGCGCCGATGGTCTGGATGCCCTTCGCCCGCAGAAGGTCAATGGTGCCGAGCAGTGCATCCGCGCCCCAATCCATGGCGTGATTACCGGCGACCGAGACGACGTTGAACCCGCAATCCGTTAGCACCGAAGCCATGTGCGGCGGGAGTCGGCCATGGGCCCCGCCATGGGGCTGCAGTTCGCCGCGCTCCGAGTACACCCGCTCCACTTGCGCGAAGCAGATTTCGGCGCCGGCGAGCGTGTCGCGGACCAATTCGCTGTATCGCGCCATGGGCTCATGGATCGGGCCGACGTCGCCGCAGCCCAGCAGGACAACTTCGTTGCTCATCTCCCGGTCTCCCCTGAATGCAGGTTCGAAGATCAGTGCGCCGTGAAGCCGCCGTCAACGGCGAGCGCATGGCCGATCACGAAGCTCGCGCCGGGGCTGCACAGCCATACCACGGCGGCGGCAATCTCCTCCGGCCGACCGAGACGACCGATCGGCTGATCGCGCATGATTTCTTTCATAGCTTCCGGTTCCTTGGCCAGCATCTCGGCCACCATCGGGGTCTCGATCGTGCCCGGGCAAACGGCGTTGATGCGAATGCCGCGCGCGGCGTATTCGAGGGCGGCGCTCTTGGTCAGGCCGATGACGCCGTGCTTGGTCGCATGGTACATCGCCCGGCCGGGAAGCCCGATCAGCCCGCCGATCGACGAGCAATTGACGATGGCGCCACTGCCCTGATCGCGCATCTGGCGCAGTTCGTATTTCATGCAGTTCCAGACGCCGCGCAGGTTGATCGCCTGCACGCGGTCGTATTCAGCGCTGCTGGCGTCGGCCATTTCGATCGCGGGCGATTGAACGCCGGCATTGTTGTAGGCCGCATCCAGCCGGCCGAAGGCGGCGACGGTTTGCGCAACCATTTTCGCTACGTCGCTCTCGTCGGCGACGTTGCAGCGGATCGCGACGGTCCTATGGCCGGCGCCGGCGAGTGCGTCGGCGGCCGCACGTGCCGCATCTTCGTCAATATCCACAAGCGCCACGGCGGCACCCGCGTCGGCGAAAGCTCTTGCCGTCGCAAGGCCGATGCCCTGGCTCGCGCCGGTCACCAGCGCGACCTTGCCTTCGAACCATTCGGTCATGAGAGTACCTCTTTCACATCAGCCGGCGCTACTTGAGCGGATTGTATCCCGGTTTCTTATAAAGCTTGCCGGAACCATTCAGAATGTCGGGCCGGTAAACCTTATCCACCCAGTCACTCGGCCCAATTTCCTCAATAGAGACGGAAACCGCTTCGTCTCCGCCCCCCGCAAACGTCATCACGTCCTTGACGATCGCTTCGGTAAGCCGGGCCTTTTGCTGCTCCGACCGGCCGGGATGCATTTTCACGATCACATGGGGCATC
>DATFCQ010000274.1:0-6205 GCA_035252905.1 Allostellaceae bacterium
AAAGTGGCTCGTCGAGCAGCGCCACCAAGCGGAGCAGCCGCAGCTTCAATGAGGCCGCGGCGGGTTCGCCGCGGAAAGCTCGCCGGCCGCAACTCCTTCAGCCTCCGGTTGATAGCTTCAATGAGGCCGCGGCGGGTTCGCCGCGGAAAGGGGCCGCGCGAACCGGGCGGGGCCGGTCCCAAGACGCTTCAATGAGGCCGCGGCGGGTTCGGATTGACGCCGCGACGACCTCTGACAGGAAACCCGACCGATGGCGTCAAAGAAAGGCAATCGACCGCTCGCCTATCCGGCGCATCTCGGTGCGGAGGAGGAGGGCGGTTTCATCGTCAATGTCCCGGATTTTCCGGAGGGCTGGAGCCAGGGCGACGACCGCGCCGAGGCGCTGGCGCAGGCCGCCGATCTGCTCGAGACGATGGTGGCCAACTACATGGCGGAGGGATGGGATCTGCCCGATCCATCGTCGGCGCGCGGCCGGCCACTCGTATGGCTGGCGCCGCTCGTGACGGCCAAGGCCGAGCTGTATCGGGCGATGCGCCGGGCCGGGATCGGCAGGGACGAATTGGCGCGCCGCCTCGGCATTGCACCGCCGGAGGTGGACCGGCTGCTCAGTATCCACCATGCCTCTTCGCTCGACCAGATCGCGGCCGGGCTCGCGGCGCTCGGCCGCAGACTGGTCGTGACGGTCGAGGACGCTTGAGCCCTCTGCCCTCTGTTTGAAGCGGCATCTTGCCGCGATGCTGTCGCCCTCGCTGCCGCGCCGAGAGGTTGCCCCTTGCAGCTGGTCGCGTCCTTGCCGTGCGAAAGATGCAATTTTTCCTTGACAAAACCGTATCAATAGGGCAGGCTTGCGCAAGGCTGCGACTGGCAGGGCCAGGCTTTGCTGCGGCCTCTCGCGGGATCGGCTGCGGGCAGTGTCCGCCAGGGAAGGCGGCCTGTTTTTCACCTGCAAAAACAGGCGGAACAGGCGGCTCGCCGGGGCGCGCGACCTGCCCGCGGCAATCCCCAGCGCGGACCGCCGGAGGCGGAGCGGTTCGACTTCGATTCCCGGCCGGGCGCCGGTTCACCCGGCGAGCCCCGCCAGGGCGCTGTTCACGGCGTTGTGCAGGTTCAGGCGGCCGCCGGCGCGGCAGAAGCGGCGGAGGGCGGGAACGGGGTCGACGGAGGCCATCAGGCGCTCGCGGATTTCGCCGGGCGTCCAGCCGGGGTTGATCGTCAGCAGCAGCGCCGCCGCGCCCGAGACATGCGCCGCGGCCGGCGAGGTGCCGCTGTACAGGCGATAGGCCAGATCATGCGATTCCGGGGATCGGCGGATATAAGGGAAGGCGCTGACGATGTTGACCCCGGGGGCGGCGATGTCGACGGTGCCGCCATAATTGGAAAAGTCGGGTTTTTCGTCGTTGGCGTCGGTCGCCATCACCGAAATCACATTGGGGAGCTTGAGGCTGGCGGGAAAGACCGGGTAATCGCCGTTGTTTCCGCCGTTGTTTCCGGCCGCAACGACGACGAGGACGCCTCTGTCCTCGGCATCCTCGATCGCCCGCCGCAGCGCGGGGTTGTTCAACCCGAGGTCCCAGCTCGCATTGATGACCCTCGCCCCCGCCGCGACAGCGCGCCGGACCGCCCTTGCCGCATTGTCCGACGTCGGGGGGGTGCACACGTCGATGAACTTGACGGCCAACAGCCGCACCGGCGGGACCGCTCCGCGGCCGCCGCGCGGATCGTTGACAATGCCCGCAATCGTTCCCGCGAGCATCGTGCCGTGCCCGTCGTCGTCGCCGAGATCCCCGTCGGCCGGGGGAATGACGCGGTCGCGGGACAGCCCTGCGCGGATGCGCTCAAACGCTGTGTGGTCGCGTTGCAGGCCCGAATCGAGGATCGCCACCGTGACCGGCTCCTCTGCAGAAGACGGCCCGCGCATCGCCCGCAAGCGGTCCCACGCCGCCGTCAGCCCGATCCGCCGCCAGGCCCATTGATCGCGGTAAGGCGCGGCGCTGTCGTCGGCCGGACCCGTCGTCAGGACCTTTCGTTTCAAAGGGCGCATGGCTTGGGCTCCTGGCAAAGGTGACGGGAGGGCGCCTCCGGATCCGGCATCCGGTCTGCCGCTTGCGGATGCGCCCCGGGGGGATCAGGCGTATTGCGGCAATTCCTCCCGCACCCGTCCCCGCAAGCCGTCCTTCGCGTCCCACAGCGCTCCGACCCTCTGCAAAGCCTCGAAGCAGGCGATGCCGACGGCTTTCCCGGCGATGATGTCGGTCGGGAAATGGACGCCCGCGACGACGCGGTTCTGGGAAATTCTGTCGGCGAGTTTGAACAGCGGTCCCGTCGCCCGCTCGACGTCGCCGAGATGATGCTGCGGAATATTCGGCAGGCTGTAGGCGAGGAGGTACGAAATCAGATAGGATTGCACGGCATGGCCGGCCGGAAAGCTCGGCGTCCCCGGTGGGTCGATCATCGGAACGACCGCGGGCGACAATTGCGAGGGGCGCGGGCTGCGGAAATAATCCTTCAGGCACATGACTACGTGCTCGCCGATGCGGCGCCCGACCCGGATCAGCAGATACGTCGCCGGCTGCCGCGCCGGACTGATCTGCAGCATCCCGAGCCAGTAATTCGCCGCGCCGTCGGCGTCGTCCTGATCGATGACCTCCGCGAAGCGCTCTTCGCGCTCCGGCGCCAATTCCAATATGCCGCAGATTTCGTCCCCGAGCCGGTCCGGATCCATGTCTTGCGACGGGACCCCGTGGCGGGTCGCGACCTCGGCAAAGTCGTTCATCCATCGGGGATGTGTTTGCAGAAATGCTTGCAGGTATGTGTAGGACTGGAGATCCGCGTCCCAATATTTATAAAGCTCTCTGACCTGGTCCCGGGTAAGGACCTGCGCCCGCGCCAATGTTCTGGGGTCCGAGGCGTCGACGAACCGGGTCAGGATCTGGGTGTTGAAACGGGGCCGTATCGAGGCGCCGGGCAGCATGCCGCCGGCCGAGCCCGTCGCCGTCAGGCTCTGGTCCAACAATCTCTGGTCCAAGGTATGGAGGCTGGCCATGGCTTGTGTCCTCTCTGCGCCGGCACGGCATAATGCCCGCACGGCTTTTTAGGGGCATTGCGGGGCCGGCGGGTGTGAGCCGCTTCACAAGGGCGAAATTTTTTGGGGCGGAAATTTTTGCCGGGGCGACGGATCTATTCCGGCAGCCCCGCCAATAACAGGTGCCGCGCGAGGTTTTCCCGCCGCTGCGGATCGCGATAGGCATAACCCTCGCAAAACTTGCGCACGCGAAACGCCGGTTCCAATTGGAGCAGAGCCCGGCTGACATGGTGCGCATCCTCGTGCGAGCCCGCAGCGGCGAGGCTGGCGACAAGAAATCTCAGATTGGCGGTATAGCGCGGATTTTCGGCGTAGGCTTGGCGGCTCCAGGCGACGGCGTTGCCATAATCCCCCTGGGTATAGGCGGCATGGCCCAATGCGGCATGGGTAAAGAAGATCTGCGAATCAAACGGCGACAGGCGCAAGGCTTCCTCGGCCCGACGCCGCGCCTCGGCGCCGTTGCCCATATAGCAGAAGGTCGGGCTGCTGCGCGCCCAGGCGAAGGCCGAGTTGGGGCTGGCGTGAATGGCCCGGTCAAACAGGGCGAGGGCGCCGTCAAAATCGCGGAGCAGCAGCGCGCGCAGGTGGCCCGACAGCGACAGCGCCCAGACGTCGAGCGGGTCCCGCTCGAGCGCCGCCGCGGCAAACGTCTCGACCGCGGCGCTGTCCTGCCGCGGATCGGGCGACCAGCCCTGGTTGATCCGTATGCTGTGCCATAGCGCCGTCAGGGCATAAGGCACCGCGTAGTCTTCATCCAGCTCGATCGATTTCTGAAACATCTCCTGGGCGCGATCAAACTCCTGCCGGGTCAGCCGGTAAAGCAGGTCGAGGCCGCGCAGCATGCAATCATAGGCGTCGAGGCTTTCCGGGCGCTTGCGCGCGACGCGGCGGATTTCGGCGTCGTAGATGTTCGGCGCGATCGTCTGGATGACCCGTTCGGTCAACCGGTCCTGGACCGTGAACAAATCTGCGAAGTCGCCGCTCACGCGGTCGGCCCACAAGACGCCGAGCGTCTCGGTGTCGGCCAATTCGACCGCAATGCGAACCTGGTTGTGCACGCGGCGAACACTGCCGGACAGGATGTAACGCACGCCGAGTTCGTTGCCGACCAACGTCAGATCGGCAGGGCACTGTCTGTATTTCAATGTCGAATTGCGCGAGATCACAAAGAGGTCCCGCAGGGACGCCAGCCCTCCGATAATGTCTTCGACAATGCCGTCGCCGAAATAGGAGTGTTCGCTGGGAACGCCATGCTCTACGAACGGGAGGACCGCAATCGACGGACGCGGGCTGCGCAGCCATCGCGGCCTCGTTACCGCAGACCCTTGGCCGCCGAGGGCATAGGCGCGCACCGGCTTTTCAAAGTTCTTGAGGCGAAGAAAGCCCAGATCGCGCGTTTGCGCGCCGACCGCGCCGCGGACCAGATCATGAGCGGCTCCCGACAGGATGACCCCTCCCGGCTCGCCGTATTCCTGCAATCGGGCTGCGACGTTGACGCCGTCGCCGTAAATGTCGTCGGCCGTCGTCATCACGTCGCCGATATGGACCGAGATCCTCAGCGCGAGCGGGCGCTGCTCGGCACCTTCGGCAAGCCCCGCCCGGTGCACGGCCTCCTGGACTTCGCGCGCCCATTCCACCGCGTCGAGCGCGCTCGGGAACTCGGCGAGAACGCCATCGCCGGTCGATTTGACCAGCCTGCCGCGGTGCCCTTCGGCGCCGGGACGAACCACCTCGTTGAGGAGCGCCATCCAGCGCCTGTGCGTGCGCGCCTCGTCCTCGGCCATCAGGATCGAATAGCCGACGACATCGGCAAACGCGATGGCGGCCAGACGTCTGGGGCTGTCGCGCTCGGCTGAGGCTTCGCCCAATGTCGAAGAAGCGGCGGGCATCTGAGGCGGCCACATCGATAAAATTCCAGCAATAAGAGATTTGGCGTCTCGACGGAGAGCGCAAGAGTGATGTTATCCCGTTGATTCTATATCGGTCTTTCTGACGTTTGGCGGTCATCAGGGCGGCCTTCGCGCAGCGGCGGGCCGGAAAGAGCGGTCAAAATGCGGCCGGGAAGGCCGGGTTGCTCTGGTCGTCGTGATAGACGAGCGTGACCGGGCGGCCCAACAGCCCGGCGGCGCCGAGCGCCCGGACGCCGGTCATTCGATCAGCTCTCTGACCTGGGCCGGGGTCAGAAACCGGGTCCTGGCGCCGCGCAACAGCAGATAGAGCTTGGCCGTTTCTTCCAATTCCTCGATCGCGTTGACCGCGGCGTCGAGCCCGGCGCCGGCGACGACCGGGCCGTGATTGGCCAATAACACGGCATGGTGCTTTCCGGCAAAGCCGCGCACCGCCTCGGCGAGCGCGAGATCGCCGGGACGGAAATAGGGGACGAGCGGCAGGCGGCCGACGCGCATCACGTAATAGGCGGTGATCGGCGGCAGGACGTTTTCGGGGTCGATCTCGGCGAGGCACGAGACCGCGACCGAATGGGTCGAATGGAGATGGACGACGGCGCCGGTGCCCGGGCGCTCCTCGTACATGACCCGGTGCAAAAAGCTCTCCTTGGTCGGCGCGTCGCCGGCAACCAGCCGGACGTCGGCGTCGAGCTTCGACAGCCGCGCCGGGTCGAGGCGGCCGAGCGAGGCGTTGGTCGGCGTCATCAGCCAACCGTCGTCGAGCCGCAGGCTGATATTGCCGGACGATCCGGCGGTCAATCCGCGGGCAAAGATCGAGGCGCCGATGGCGCAGATCGCTTCGCGCGCTTTGGCTTCGTTCATCCTTCGCCTCCCCCTGCCGTTTCAGCGAGCACCGCAAAGGCGCGCAGGAAAAAATCGGGCGCGCCGAAATTGCCGGATTTGAGCGCCAGCGCCAGTTTCGGCTCATCCAGGCTCCCCGGGAGACTCACCGTCCACGGCACGCCGGGGTCGATCTGCCGGCCGATCCGCAAGGCGTGCAGGCCGAGCGCCTGGACCACGGCGCCGGCGGTCTCGCCGCCGGCGACGACGAGCCGGCGCACGCCCTTGGCGACGAGACCGCGGGCGATCGCCGCCAGGGTCTCTTCGATCAGCGCTCCCGCCCGCTCGCGGCCGAGCCGCTCCTGCACCGCGGCGACGGTCTCGGGCGGCGCCGTTG
>DATFCQ010000275.1:0-8835 GCA_035252905.1 Allostellaceae bacterium
CCAGCTGGTGGAGCGCACCGACCTGCGCGTGGCCGTGCCCGACGCGATCTTCGAGGTCTCCGAGGCCAAGCGCTGGCTCCTCGGCGGCTACAACCACGGCCACCTCGCCAACGTCCCCTACCCGATCGCGATGGAGATGGCGCTCGGCTTCCGCTTTACCGCCGAGCGCTTCTACGACATCGGCTTCATCAACCGCCTCGTCGAGCCCGACCAGCTCATCCCGGAGGCGATGAAGATGGCCGAGCACCTGCTGACCCTGCCGCCCGCCTCGCGCGTCAACACGGTCCACATGATGCGCCAGATGCGCCCGATGCCGGGGCCGGACTTGCAGCGCCTCGCCGCGCTGTTGCACGAGCACGGCGCCAAGAGCGATCTGATCGAGTCGCGCGCGGCCTTTGCCGAAAAGCGCCCGCCGAACTGGAAGGGCTGGGAGGACCCGGAAGACCGCTACCGGCTGCCAACGCTCGACGGGGCGAAGCCATGACCGGTCCGAACGGCGGCCCGCTCCGCGGGCTCAGCGTGCTCGATCTGACCGAGCACATGGCCGGTCCGTTCTGCACGATGATCCTCGCCGACATGGGCGCCGAGGTCGTGAAGCTCGAACGCCCGAAAAAGGGGGATTCGACGCGCAGCTGGGGCGACGGCAGCGAGCGCAACCCCTATTTCCGCTACATCAACCGCAACAAGAAGGGCATCACCCTCGACTACAAAGATCCCGAAGGAAAGGCGCTGTTCCTGCGCCTCGTCGCCGGCATCGACGTATTGGTCGAGAACTACCGCCCGACGGTGATGCCGCGCGCCGGGCTCGGCTTTGCCGCATTGCGCGAGGTCAATCCGCGCCTCGTCTATGCCCAGCTCTCCGGCCTCGGCTATGACGGGCCCTATGCCGGGCGCGGCGGCTTTGACCTGATCGCGCAGGGCATGGGCGGCATCATGCATGTGACCGGCGAAGAGGACGGTCCGCCGACCTCGGTCGGTCTGCCGATCTGCGATCTCGGCACCGGCATGTGGGCGGTACAGGGCATCCTCGCCGCGCTCTACGAGCGCGAACGCACCGGCCGGGGGAGCCTCGTCGAATGCTCGCTGCTCGAGACCGCGATCGGCTTCAGCTCGTGGACGAGCGCGGCCTGGCTCGCCGATCGCGAGGAGCCGGTGCGCCAGGGTTCGCGCCACCGCCAGAACGCGCCCTACCAGCGGATGCGGACAGAGGACGGTTATCTGATGATCGGGGCGGCCGGGCAGTCGATCTGGGCGCGCTGCGCCGACGCGCTCGGCCACTCGGAATGGCGCGAGGACCCGCGCTTTGCCACCAATGAGGCGCGGATGAAAAACCGTGCCGCGCTCGAAGCCGAGATGGAAAGGGTGTTCGCGACCGCCCCGACCGACCATTGGATCGCCGTCCTCGAACAGGCGGGCGTGCCCTGCGGCCCGGTCTACACTTACGCGCAGATGTTTGCCGATCCGCAGGTCCGGCACCGCGGGCTCGTGCAATACGCGAGCGATCCGGAACTGGGCGAGGTCCCGCACATCCGCACCCCGATCCGGATCGGCGACGAAGTCAAGGTGCGCAGCGTCGCGCCCCGGCTCGGAGAACACAACGCCGAAATCTTCGGCCGCCTCGGCGTGACCGAGGCCGATCTCGCGCGGCTGCGCGATAAGGGCGTGGTGTGATCCGAGACGCCGCATGTGTCGGGCGAGCCGCCTGTTCCGCCTGTTTTTGCAGGTGCAAAACAGGCGATGCCCACCCTTTTGCGACAAACGGCCGGCCGGGCAGCGGTCTTTCGGGAGGCCCTCCGAGGGTCCAAGTTCTGCCGGCCGCAGGCTAGGGAAGCTTACGCGATCAATGCTGATTTGTCAACAAGCGCTTGCGCTCTTGGCATGATCGGACGGGCCGGCGCCTGCGCCGGCGAAATCCGCAAGTGGAGAGCGGGCCGCTCTGTGGTAGCCTGGGGCGGGATTGCCGAAGGGGGCATGCCGCGGAGGGCCAGCGGCCTCGGAGGGTTGCCCCTCAACCGCCGGCGCCCGCCTTTGAGAGGGATACAAATCGTGGCTGGTCGAATGCGCGTAGTGATCGCGGTCCTGTTACTGGCGGGTTTGATCGCCGCCCCGCCGGCCCAGGCGCAGCGTTATTACCGCCACGATTACCGTCATCACCGTGGCGGCGGAGCCGCGGGAGCGGCGATCATCGGCGGCATCATCGGGTTCGGTCTGGGGGCCGCGCTCTCGCAAGCGACCCGACCGCCGCCCCCGGCCTATTATTATTACCCGCCCGCTTATTATCCGCCGCCGCCCTCGGCATATTACGGCTACGGCCCGCCTTATTGAGCGGCCGCGCCGCCGCCCCTCTCCGATCCGGTCACTTCCCCTGTAGAGGAGCGCTTTGATGAGACGCCATGCCATTGCCCGCGCCGCCCTCGCCCTGCTGGCTGCGGCGCTTTTCCTGCCCGCCGGCGCCGGCGCTCAGACTCCGGCGGGCGCGCCTTCCGCCGCGGCAGCCCCAAATGCGGCCGCTCCGGGGCAGGAGGCCGACCGGGCCGTGCTGCAACGGGTCGACCGCCGGATTGCCGATCTGCGGACAAAATTGCACATCACGGCGGCCGAGGAGCCCCAATGGCAGCAGTTCGCGGATGCGATGCGCGCCAATGCCCGCCAGATGGCTCAAGCAATCGCTGAGCGCGAGCAAAAATTCCGCTCGATGAATGCTGTCGAGAACATGAAGTCTTACGCGGACATCTCAGCGCAGCACGCAAAAAATATGGAACGCTTGGTTCCCGCGTTTCAAAATCTCTACAATTCCCTTTCCGAAGCGCAGAAAAAAACGGCCGACCAATTGTGGCGCAGCTACGCCGAACGGGCGCGCCAGCGGCATAAGGGATAACCGCAGGCGCGCCGTGCGATCCGGGTGGCGCCGCAATCAAGACAGCGCCCGCAGATCGGCGCGCAGATCGTCGGGATGGGCGCGGACGATCAGGGACTCGATCGCCGCCTGAGTGCGCTGCCATGCCGGCACTGCGGCAACGAGGAGGGACCGGCCGGCCGGCGTCAGGGCAAGGCGGCGGCGGCGTTTGTCTTCGTCATCGATCCTCACCTGCACCAGACCGCGGCGTTCGAGCGGCTTTAAATTGGCGGTCATGGTCGTGCGGTCCATCGCCAAGAGCGCCGCGACGGCGCCGAGGGACGGCGGCTCCTGCCGGTTGAGCGCCATCAACAGCGAGAATTGGCCGCTGGTCAGATCGAGCGGGCGCAGGGTCGCGTCAAACCGTCGCGCCACGGCCCGCGCCGCCCGCTGCAGATGCAGGCACAGACAGGCGTCGCGAACATGCAAAGCGGTCTCGTAAGGAAGCGGATCGCCGTTTGACATCGGCCAATTATGTTGATATCAACGTGTTTTGGTCAAGCCTCTAGGCCGCAATCGGGACAAGGAGCGCAGAATGCTGGTGACCCCTTATCTGAGCTTTGACGGCCAATGCGAGGCGGCCTTCAAGTTTTACGAGCGGTACCTCAACGGCAATCTCGTCGCCCTATTGACCTATGGGGACTCGCCGATGGCGGACCAGGTGCCGCCCGAACGGCGCGGCAAGATCATGCATGCGCGGCTCGCCCTCGGCGACGCGGTATTGATGGGCGGCGATTGCCCGCAGGGGCAATATCGGGTGCCGCAAGGCTTTACGGTGACGCTCGGCATCGACGATCCGGACGAGGCCGAACGGGTCTTCACCGCCCTGTCGGAAGGCGGATCGGTACAGATGCCGTTGCAGGAGACCTTCTGGGCCGCCCGCTTCGGCATGCTCATCGACCGCTTCGGCATACCCTGGATGATCAATTGCGAACGCGCCGCCTGAGCCCGCGCGGCCGGGGTTTGGAGCGGAAGCGCCCTCGCGCGGGACCGCGCGAGGGCGCTTGTCCCGCTCAGCGCACGTAGCGCAGGGTCATCGCGGCGACCCCCGCGGCGATGTTGAGCCCGGCATTGCCCTGGATGCTGACCGGCTGCAAGGTGATCGTGCGGCCCGAGCCGCCGATCAACACGTTGGCGGTGGCGCCGACGCCGATCGAGGCGCCGCCGCTCGCGCCGACGTAATTGCCGGCGAGCGCGCCTGGCGCCAGCCGCGTGGTCGGGGCGACCACTCCCCAGACCATCACGGCGCCCTGCAGGTACCCGATATCGACGCCGAATTTGGAGATCGTGCCGACATAATGCTCGGCATAGCCGGGCCGGGGCGAAAACGTACAGCGCAATGAGCGCGTTGATCCGAAGATGAATCCCCAGCCGGCGGACACGTTGCAGGTGAGGACGCCGACCTGAATGCCCCCTTGCGCCTGCGCCGGCGGCGCCGCCGCCGGGAGGGCGAGAGCCAGACCGATCCCGACGATCGCCGCGCCGAGCCGTTTGATCATGCCGAACCTCCTGGTTATTGTCTCCGCTGCCTCTTGCCGCATTTGGCGAGAGCGGGCCAAGCTGATATAATGCGCGATCGGGCGCAGGCGATCGCGGACGACGATGCGAATTGACCAAATGCCGGATTTTTGCCGGGCGCGGATCCGGTCCTTGTCTTTTTTGCGGGCCTCCGCACATCGGATGCAACGGCGCGGCCTCCCGGACGTTTGCCGTCGAATGCACGACCTCCGTCGAGATTCCGTCGGCGGCCGCCTCGTCCCCGGCCCGGCGGGATCTGGCAGAGCGGGCATAGCCGCCCCATTTGTAGCTTGCGGCCGTCTCGTCCGATGAGCTTTATTGCGCTTGCAACCGATATGGCGGTCCGCCTCGGGTCACGGCTCCGCAGTACCCGTTGTCCCCATCCCCCAACCCAAACCCCTTCGACAGGACATCCCGTTGAACAGAGATAGAAGTTTCCGCAACAATCGCCGCCGCGAATTCGACGACGACAGCTACGACCCCCACCCGCGTGCCTTCGGAGCCGCCCCGCAATTCAGCTCGCCCCGGTTTTCCCCGCCTTCCGGGCCGCCGACGCGGGCCGTCGTCAAATGGTTCAAACCCGAAAAAGGCTTCGGCTTTGTCCAGTTGTCCGACGGATCAGGCGATGCCTTTCTCCACGCGCGGGTACTCGAACGCAGCGGCATCCCCGGGCTCGAACCGGGCGAGACGCTGGAAGTGCGCGTTGCCGCCGGGCAGAAGGGCCCGCAGGTCACCGAGGTTCTGTCTGTCGACAGCAGCACCGCGCTGCCGCCCGCGCCGCGGCGGCCCGCCTTCAACCCGGCCGATCACGAGATCGACACCTCCGCCGCGGTCAGCGAGACCGGCACGGTCAAATGGTTCAACGCGCAAAAGGGGTTCGGCTTTATCGTGCGGGCCGGCGGCGGCAAGGACGCCTTTGTCCACGCCTCGGTGCTCGAACGCTCCGGGCTGACCAGTCTCAGTGAGGGCCAGCAGGTCGTGGTCGACATCGCCGAAGGCCGCAAGGGGCCGGAGGCGGTCAGAATCCGCCTCGCCTGAACGCGGTAGAGACGCGCGGCCCGACGCGTCCGTCCCTGTTGCCGGCTCACCCCCACCCGAACCCTCCCCCATCAAGGGGGAGGGTTTCCCTTTGAACACCCTCCCCCTCGATGAGGGAGGGCCGCGGTAGGGATGGAACGGCGCCCCTCGGCTGCCCGGCAACCGGGACCGTTTCCGATTTTCGCCAAGCCGGTGCTGTTTCAGCCGGAGCGGCGGGCGCCTCAATTCCCGGCGGGGTCTGGAGCGGGTGAAGGGAATCGAACCCTCGTCGTAAGCTTGGGAAGCTTCTGCTCTGCCATTGAGCTACACCCGCCTCCCCCCGATCATAAGAGATCCTCTTGCGGCTGCAAGCGGCTTTCGCCTCAGCGGGCGGGCCGCTCGCAGGGCACGGTGCCCATGTCGGCGGGCACGCTGACTTCGAGGATCTCGAGATCGTCCGAGGTGCCGATCTCGTTGTGCGGCGTGCCGCCCGGGATGAAACACGAGTCGCCGGCTTCGAGCCGGCACTGGGTCCCGTCGGCGAATTCGAGTTCGACCCAGCCTTTCAGCGTATAGACAAACTGGCCTTCGCAGACATGGTAATGCCAGCCGGTCGGCTTGGTCATGCCGGTGATCGCCGACGTCACCTGCGCCCGCATCCACCCCTCGCTCGCGGCGGTGACGCCGAGGTCGCGATATTTGAAGAAGTTGCGCCGGCCCTCGGCGTATTGCGGGGTCTTGGCGCTCGACACCGTCACCTTCATTGCCGGCTGGGCGGCAACCGTCCTGTCGTCGAGCCTTGTCGCTGCGCTCGCCATATTCGGGTCCTCCCTCGTCGCTCCCTTCCCCCTAGCACAGATGGCGGCGCGAGGCCAGGAGATCGCTCACGCATCGGACGGAAGGGCCGGGCGCAGCGCCCAGGCGAGCGGCAGGGTCAGCAGGACGATGCCGGCGATCAGGGCCATCATCCGCGGCACGCCGACGGCGTCGCTGAACAGGCCGTAAAGCACCGGCGACAATGCCCCGGACCCGATCGCCCCGGTGTAGAACAGGCTGAACGCCTGCTGTCGGCGCTCGGGCCGGACCAGTTCGGGGACCGTGCCGTAGAGCACCGAGGAGGTGCCGTTGAGCGCAATCCCGATCATCGGCAGCAGCGCCAGCGCGGCGCCCAAAGGCAAAGGCAGCAATCCGAAGATGCCCGCCGCCGTCATCCCTTCGGTCAGGAACACGGCGGGGATCACGCCGAAGCGCGCGCCGAGCGAGCCGCAGACCAGTTTGCCCGCGGCGCCGCCGGCGAAAACCAGGGTCAATGCCGTGCCGACCAACGGCAGCGGGGCGCCCTTCATGCGCAGCAGAAACGGCAGAAAGGTCAGAAAGCCCATGCGCGTCGCGCTGTCGATGACGCCGATCGCAAGCAGCAGCGGAAAGCCGCGCCCGGAGGCCGCGCCCGCCTCTTTTTCGTCGCCCTTGGCGGCAGGCGCATGGCTCTGCTCCGGCGTCCGGCACAGGGTCACGATCAGGCCGGCGGCGACGAGGCCGAGGGCGGCGAGCAGAAAACTCGCCCGCCGCCACGGCATCATCGCGACCATCCAGGCGGTCGCCGCCGGCAGGGTCATCTTGCCGAGATCGCCGGCGAAATTGTAGCGGGCGAGAGCGATGCGCGAGCGCTTGCCGGAGAAGGCGCGGGCGACCAGATTGGCGCCGATCGGATGCTGCACGCTCGACCCGAGCCCGCCGACGGCGAGCGCGGCCATCAGGGCGGCAAGGCTGCCGCCGAGCCCGGCGACCGCATAACCGAGACCGGCCAGGAGCGTGCCGAGCGCCAACAGGCGCGGCCCGCCGAGGCGGTCGGCGAGCATTCCGGCCGGCAGTTGAAAGCTCGCCATTGCCCCGGCATAGAGCGCGCGCAGCATCCCGACCTCGGCGTAGCCGAGACCGAATTCGGCCTGCCACAACGGCAGCAGGACATAGAGCAGGTCGGTAAACCCGTCGTGCAAGGCATGCGCGCCGCAGGCGACCGCGAGGGTGCGCCGCTCGCTCGCCTCTCCCACACCGCCGAAGCGCGCCGCCCGTTCCGACACGAGCCCATCCTCCTTGCCGTCGGCCGCCCTGCGGCCCGGGTCGCAGATCGTGAACCGCCGGCGCGAGGAACACAATCCTCCGGCGTAGAGGGAGGCCGATGAGGATGCGATTTTTATGCGACGAGATGCTGCAAGGGCTCGGCCGCTGGTTGCGGGCGGCCGGTTACGACACCGCGATCGCCGCCGATGGGCTCGCCGACCGCGATCTGCTGCGGCGCGCCCGCGGCGAGGACCGGATCGTGCTGACCCGCGACCGGTCTCTCGCCGGCGCGGCCGAACGCGGCGCACGGATCGTCCTGGTCGGCGGCGACGGCCTCGATGCGAGCGCCCGCGCGCTGCGCCGGGCGCTGGGCGTCGATTGGCAATACGCGCCCTTTACCCGCTGTCTCGTCGACAACACCCCGCTCGAAGCGGCGCCGCCCGAGCGGGCGGCGGAGGTGCCGGCCTCCTCGCGCGCAGCGGGCGGTCCCTTGACCCTGTGACCCGCCTGCCGGCGCCTCTACTGGCCGGGCGGCCATGTCCGCCGCATGCAGGCGCGCCTCGCCGCCTGGCAGGACGAGCCGCCATCCGGATAACATCGGCGGAATGCGCTCCGCTTTTCCGCCCTACACCGAACCGTAGGGCGGAAAAGCGCCAATTCTTGCCCAGCCTCGCAGCGTATTCCGCCGATTTCGCTATTTGCCGTGATAATGGCGCCAGCCGAGCCACGCTTCCCGCAGCGACAGGGCGCTCAACACCAGCAGCACGGCGGCGACGGCCTCGAAGATCGGGCCGAAATAGATCAATGACGCCGCCATCAATCCGAGAAACAGGATGCCGTGAGCGGCGTCGCCGATGATGGCCCACAGGTTCGGAGGAGGCTCGCCCTCCCGGGGCGGCTTGTCGGCGGCCGGGCGCGGCTCGCGCCGCGCCGATTTGTCGGCAGAAGCGGGCGCGCCGCGCCGCGCCGGCCGTCCGGCGGGTCGGCGCGGCGGCTGCTTGTTCGCACCATTGCGCCGTTTGAGCCCGAAATCCATCACCCCTATGCCTCTCTGCCAGCCGAGATGGGGCCGGCACCGGCCTCCGACAAGGCGGGCGCAGCCGGCGCCGGCTTGACCCGCGGCCCGTCCCGGATCACGCTCGGCCGATCGCGGGACCCGCTGCCGCACAGGAGCCGGCGCCATGAAGCTGATGTATTTCCATCTGATGCCCTATACCGAATTGCCCGAGGATTTTCGCGACAAGCACCCCTCGGTATGGGTCGACATCCATTCCTCGTTGTTCGATCCCAAGCGCGCCCATCACATGTACAACGACTTCATGGACGAGTTGGAATTCGCCGCG
>DATFCQ010000276.1:0-4683 GCA_035252905.1 Allostellaceae bacterium
GCAGCCCGGGGGTTCGCTGGGGCTAAAGGCTTTTCCCCCCTACCGCGTCGGACCGCGGGCGTCTTACCCGCATGCGAGCGAGACGCCCGCGATCCCACTGGCCTTGCCCGACAGGCCGCCGATCGCGGTACTGCCATTGCAGAACACAAGCGGCCTCTACACTGTCGAACAGGCGGTAAAGCCGGAGCTGCTGTCGTCCTTGGCGTCGGTGACTTCGACCGCGGCAACGCGGGCAGCGGGCGGGCCGCGCCGGCAAGCTTCGATCATCGCCGCGACTGCGTCTCCGGTCCCGCTTACAAGGATCTCGACGCTGCCGTCGCGACGATTGCGCACCCAGCCGCGCAGCCCAAGGCGCGCCGCAATGTCGACCGCCCAGGCGCGATAGCCGACCATCTGCACCCGGCCGGTGATGCGCAGATTTACGGTCTTTTCCGCCGTCATCGGTTACCCTCCCCGGCTCCCGCGCGGCCGGTCAGCCCGGCATCGTCAAGAACTCGATCGGAGCGCCGAGGTCCTGCGGCAGGGCTGACATCGTCGCGGACGCGCCGGAACCCTGCGCTGCGGTAACGGTGATATCGGTCCCGCCCTTGCCGTCTGGGCTCAGCGCGAAATCGGCGGTCGCATAATGTCCCGCGAACCGCAATTCGGCGACTGCGGCGCCCTTCTCGCTGACGGTCAAGCTGTTGCCCGAAAAGCTGACGGCATCGGCGGCACGACCGACGAGATCGATCGCGTCCCCCGGCTGGAAGCCGGTGATCGTGCCGGCGAATTGCGCCGGACGGTCGAGCGCGGCGGTGCCGCCGGACGCGCCGAAAACGATGCGCTGGTCGGCGCCGACCGCGGCGGCGAACTCGGCAAGGCTGCCGGCGCCGATCCGGATCACGCCGGTATCGCCGGTATCCGCAACGAGCCTGCCGAGCGTCAGAGCGCGGCTGCCGACCGTAATCGTGCCGTCGTTGAACACGTCCGCATCCGCCGCCGACCCGGACAGCCTCCAGACCGCTCCGGGGTCGACGACCGCCGCGGCAAAACCGGTGAATTTGCTCCCCAATCCGGCGAGCCGGCCGCCCTGCGATCCCGCCGCCAGTTCCAACGCGCTGTCGCCGCCGCCTTCGACCCGGCCGACAAAGACCGCCCCCGGCGCGACGGTCAACAGGGCGCCGGCGCCGCCCAATGAGAGCGCCGTACCGCCGCCGCCGGCAATCGTGCCGGCATTGGTCACCATGCTGTCGGCGCCGCCGAGATAGACGCCGAGCCCATCGGCGCCGGTTCCCGAAATCGTGCCGAAATTGACGATCGTGCCGGTCCCTCCGACGATCTCGGCACCGATATAGCCGGCGGCGATCGTGCCCGTATTGGTCACCGCGCCTCCGGCGCCGAGATAGACCCCGCTGCCGCCGCCGGCGGCCGTGATTGCGGCGGTGTTGACGAGGGTCCCGGCGTCGCCATAGATCGCGACCCCTGCGGCCGATCCCTGGATCGCTCCGGCATTATTGACGGTTCCGCCCGCTTCGAGTGCGACGCCCGTGGCGGTGCTCGCAATCGTGCCGAGATTTTCGAGGCTCCAGGCGAACCCGTCCGCGCCGACGATCCCGTCCGCGCCGCTGCCGGTGACGAAACCGCTCGCGCTGACCGTCGCCGGGTTCTGTTGCGGCGGATTGTCGAGAACGATCGGGCCGCTGCCGCCGCTGATAAGGCCGCCTGGCGGCGCGGGCGTTCCGGGCGGCGTCGGCGTTCCGGGCGGCGTCGCGTTCGCCGGGTCGTAGCCGAGGACATCGAGCACTCTCTGATCGGTCTGGGTGACCGGGTCCTCTACTCCGGGGGTGCTGAAAGCGAGATAGGAATCGTTTCCGGCGCTGTCCGCCCAGTCGCCGAGATCGCCGCTCGGGTCGGTATTGAAAGCGTCGAGATCGGTGCGGCCGTCGTCGATCGAGAAATAGGCGGGGGCGCCCGCCGAGAGATTGCGCACCCCGTCCGCGGAAAAGCGAAAGAGATCCAGCGGCGTGTCGTAACCGTTCTGGCCGAGACTGGCGAAGCGCCCCATGACTTCGGAGATCTCGTGCGCGGCGGCCCCGATGAAATCATAGGCGCCGGGCACGGCGCGATTGTTCGGGTCATAGGTAAAGTGCGCCGTGCTGCTGAACCCGACATATCCGTCGATCTGCGTGTTGTTCGGGATCAGCCCGAGAGCCTTGGCCTCGGCGGTTGCGACAGCGAATTGCCCGCTGCCGGCCGGATTGCTCTGCGGCAGGGAGGCGAGCGCCTGCGCGTCATCGGCGGTTTTGGCGTCGGCCGCGAGCGCGGCGCGAAGCTGCGTATAGGAAAGCGGAGTGAAAAACGTCTGGCTCTTGCCGAGCGCGCCGGGATCGAGCGGCTGTCCGTCGACCTCGCCATAGCCGACGGCGATCGTGATCGTGATCGGATCGGCGAAGAGGTTTTCATAGGACAATACCGCGTCGCGCACCGCCTCGGTGAACCCCGCCGGGGCATTGGCGACGCTCGGGTCCCATTTGATCGTGATTGTCAGTGCCATGGCTGCGTGCCGCCGCCAATCCTCGGCGATTCAGTGGGCAAGGGCGAGGCGGGCAAGGGTAGGGCATAAGGATTGATTAAATATTGGCGCCTCGTTCAGACCGGTTCGAGGGGGTGATGCGGGACGGGCGGCAGCTCGACCCGGATCGAATCGCCGGGCCGCACCTCGCCGCCCTCCAGCACGATCGCCATGATGCCGGCTTTGCGCACGAGATTGCCGTCCTTGTCGCGCGACAGCGTCGCCGCCATCAGGCCGGGCTGAATCCGGTTCAGCTGAGCGCAGGGATTGCGCAATCCGGTCACTTCGGCGACGGCGACGGTGCCGAAGTGAAGCCGCGTGCCGGTGGGGAGCGCCAGCAGCGGGATGCCGTGGGTCGTGACGTTCTCGCCCATCTGCCCGGGCGTCACGACAAAGCCGGCGGCGCGCAGTTCGTCAAGGAGTTCGGCATGGATCAGGTGCAACTGCCGCAGATTGGGCTGGCTCGGATCGCGCGCCACCCGCGAGCGATGCTTGACGGTGCGGCCCTGATGCGCATCGTCGGCGACGCCGAGGCCGGCAAGAAGCCGGATGCTGTCCTGGTTCACCTTGCTCATCGTATGACCCGGGCTGCGGCTGACCGCGGCGACGGTTCCTTCAAACCCTTGTCCTGTCTCCATCCTCGGCTCCTGCGGCGGCGCGCGGCGCGATCATGCACGGCGGCGCCCGGCCCGGCAACAGCCGCCGGTCAGGACGGCGCCATCGCCGCCAATAGCGGGGCGGCGGGATGCAGCGACAGCAGATCGAGCGCAAAGACGCGATCGACAAACCACAGGGCGGCAAGCGCAAAGGCCGCGGCGGACAGCGCGGGCGCCATCAGGCGCCGGTACAGCGCCTCGACCCGCAACGTGAAGGTGATCGGCACGAGCAACAGCGCGAGCGCCGCCTGCCCGGCCTCGACCCCGAGATTGAAACAGCCGAGCGCGATTGCCAGATCGGCCGCCGGCAGCCGCATCGGGCCGAGCGCGGCGGCAAAAGAGAGACCGTGAACGAGGCCGAAGGCGAAGGCGATCCCCCAGCGCGTCCGCATCAGGAACGGCTGAACGTTGTCGACCGCGGCGAGCATGATCGTGGCGGCGACGGCCGGATCGACGATGCGTCCCGGAATGTCGACAATGCCGAGCACGGCCAAGGTCAGGCTTATGCCGTGAGCGAGCGTGAAGGCGGTCAGCGTCTTCAGCGTCTCGGAAATCACCCGCCCCAGGCTGTCGATCGGGATCCAGCGCGTGCCGCTCGGACGGCGCAGCGAGGCGGTGATCAACAGCACCGCGATGAACAGCAGGTGGTCGTAGCCCAACAGGATGTGGTTGAACCCGAAGAGGAGGAAACGGGCGATCTCCCCGAGCTTGGTTTGCGCCGCGGGAGCGATCGCCACCCGGGAGGCGTCGGGCGCCAGCACCGCGGTTTGCACTCCGCCCGACCCGGCAACCGTCAACAGCCCGCGATGGGTCGGATCGATGTCGAACAGCAGCCGGTAATCGAGGACCAGCGGAGCAGCCGCAGCGGGACAGGCGGCGTCGAAGCGGATCACGGCATAGGCGTATCCGGCGTGGTAATCGACGAGGAACCCGGTCGCGCGCAGCCGGCACGGCCTGCCCCCCGCGCTCAGGCCGAGCCGGCTCAGCGCATAGCTCTCGACCGCGGCCTGTTTGGCCTTCAATTCGCCCCAGGTGATCGACCCGTCGAGATCGGTATCGAGCCCGACCACCGCGTCGAGATCGCGCAAGGCGATGTCCCACTGCCCCCGCGCCCCGCCTTGGGTCATTGCCAGGTAGAGATAGCTCGACGAGACGAGATGCGCCCGCGCCGTTCCGCCGGCACAGAGCAGCAGGACCACCGCGAGGATCAGGCGCAGCGGCACTAGGAATGGCCCAACAGCTGCGTGCTGGCGAAGGCAAAGATCATCACCCCGATGGCGGCGATCCAGCTTGCCCCGGCGCGCAGGGCGATCAGGGTCCAATCGGCTTTGGCCTTCGCAGTGGCGATCAAACCGTAGCTCAGCACCGAGGCGAGAGCGGTTGCGGCGCCGATCGCAAACAGGGCGCCGGACAGCCCCGCCGCCAGCGCCGGGGCGGCGCTGCCGCCGACGACCGAGCCGCCGACCGCGGCGATGC
>DATFCQ010000277.1:0-10534 GCA_035252905.1 Allostellaceae bacterium
CCCGCCACGGCGCAGCGGCGCCGTTTTCTGGTGGCCTCGCGGCGGCGAGGCCCTCGCTTTTCGGCAGGTTTTCGTGCTGGTCCATTCGATGCGCCTCCTCGGCCGCGCCCTGATCAGGGAACGAGAGAGCGGTGCCTGCCGATCCCTTGGCACCTGCTGCCCCGCAGCACAGCGGCCATCCCGGTCGCGGCAGAGGCGAGAAAATTGTCGTCGCAATCGGAACCAACCAGCTCACACCCCGTTTGGGCGCTCGGGATCCGAACCCGACAACTTTTGGTCTCGATGCCGGGATGACCCGCCCTCCGCCACCGACCCAGAGGGAAGGCAGTGGCTCATATCAGAACCCAGGCGGTCGCGGCGTGCCTTGTTCTCGGCGCGTCGCTGGCGGTCGCCCAGTCGGCGCGGGCGGTCACCTGCCCGGTGCTCTCGACCAAGCTCAGGCAGGTCTTGCAGCAGAGCGTCAAACCAAGCGGCGGGCCCAGCAATGGCGGTTTCGACAACAATGAGTGGGCCGCCGTGGTCAACCGCAACGGCACCGTCTGCGCGATCGCCTTCAGCGGCCGAAGCGTCGATCAGCAATGGCTTGCCAGCCGCGCGATCGCCGCCGAGAAGGCGTTCACCGCGAACGGCATGAGCCTGCCCAATTACGCGCTCTCAACAGCCAATCTCTACGCCCAGGCACAGCCCGGCGGCTATCTTTTCGGCGCCGCTCTGAGCAACCCGCCGAACCCCGGCGTTCTTTATGCCGGCAGCCCTGCGACCTACGGAACCCCCACAGACCCGATGATCGGCAAGACATTGGGCGGGGTCATCGTGTTTGCCGGCGGGCTCGCGCTCTACCAGAACGGCAAGGTCGTCGGCGGGATCGGGGCCAGCGGCGACACCTCTTGCGCCGACGGCAATATCGTCTGGCGTCTGCGCCATGCCCTTGGCTTTGACCACGTGCCGAACGGTCCCAGTCCGAAACACAACGACGCCGTGATCTACGACATCGGGCCAAACGGTAAGAGCGCCTCGGGCTTCGGTCATCCGACCTGCGGCGGCAAGGAAGTGACAATCGCCGAGCAAATCGGAGCCGGCTACGCGCCAGGCCAGGTCAAATAGGACTCGCTCTAGGGCTCTGTGCGTCTCACACTTCGAGACAAATCTACAGAATTTTCGGCTTGCAGCGCTGAATGTCCCTAGTTATCGTCTGATAAAGTTTGGCAATATCGTGATCCGGACAGGAGTAGTTCATAACATAGATTACACTTTTATATAGATAGTCTAGTCGGCGGCGGCATCAAGGGCCGTCCCGGCGACACCAACTCGGCGGAAGCAAGCGGGAGCAGGAGATGTTCGCAGCTTCGGGAAGGGTGCTGGGACTGGTGCTGACGGCGGTCGCTTCGTTATGGGCGGCGCACCCCACCTGGGCCCAGGACGATCTCGCCAAGATGTCGCAGGACCCTAAGCAGTGGGTTATGGCACCCCATGATTACGCCAATACCCGTTTCAGTCCACTTAAACAGATCACTACCAAAAACGTCGGCCAGCTGAGCCTTGCCTGGAGCTTTTCAAACGGCGCCCCGCGCGGCCAGGAGGCGGCGCCGCTCGTCATCAACGGCACTCTCTATATTGTATCGCCGTATTTCGGGGTGCACCCGAACGAAGTGTTCGCAATGGACGCGACGACCGGCGACCTCAAATGGGCCTATGCGCCGAAACAGAATCCCGCGGCCATCGGCGTCGCCTGCTGCGATGTGGTGACGCGCGGCCTCGCCTATGACAACGGCAAGATCTTTCTTGCCACCCTCGACGACCATCTGGTCGCGATCGACGCCAAGACCGGCAAGGAAATCTGGGTCACCAAGCTCGGCAGCATCGAGACCGGCGAGACCGTTACGATGGCGCCGCTTGCCGTCAAGGGCAAGATCCTGGTCGGCAACAGCGGCGGCGAACTCGGCGTGCGCGGCTGGGTCACCGCGGTCGACGAAGAGAGCGGCAAGATCGCCTGGCGCGCCTATGCCACCGGCCCCGACAAGGACGTCCTGATCGGCCAGGACTTCAAGCCCTGGTACAAGGACCAGAGGGGCAAGGATCTCGGGGTCAAGACTTGGCCCGCCGGGGCGTGGAAGATCGGCGGCGGCACGATGTGGGGGTGGATCCAATACGACCCGCAACTGAACCTGATCTATTACGGCACCGGCAATCCCGGACCGTGGAACAACAACCAGCGACCCGGCGACAACAAATGGACGACAACCGAATTCGCCCGCGACCCCGATACCGGGATGGCGAAATGGGGGTACCAATACACCCCGCACGACGTATTCGACTACGACGAGATCAATGAGAGCATCCTCGTCGATCTGCCGATCAACGGTCAGACCCGTCGGATCGTCATGCATATCGGCCGCAACGGCTACATCTATCTGATCGACGCCAAGACCGGCGAGGTCTACAGCGCTACCGGCTATGACACGATCAATGCGACCAAGGGCGTCGATCTGAAGACCGGGCGGCCGATCAAGAACATGGATAAGTATCCGAGTCTCGGCAAGACCGTCACCGAAGTCTGCCCCAATGCCGACGGCGCCAAGGATTGGCAGCCCTCGGCGTGGTCGCCGCAAACCCGTCTGCTCTATGTCCCGCACCAGCATCTGTGCATGAACTGGAAGACCTCCGAGGTCGGCTATATCGCCGGCACCCCCTATGTCGGGGCGACCGTCGACATGTATGCGGGACCGGGCGGCTATCGCGGCGAGTTCATGGCCTGGGACCCGGTCAAAAAGAAAAAGGTCTGGGCGATCCGCGAGCGCTTCCCGGTATGGAGCGGGGCCCTGGTGACTGGCGGCGACGTCGCCTTCTACGGCACGATGGACCGCTGGTTCAAAGCGGTCGACGCCAAGACCGGTAAGGTCCTGTGGCAGGTGCACACGCCGTCGGGGATCATCGGTCAGCCGGTCTCCTATCAGGGCAGCGACGGCCGGCAATACATCGCGATCCTGTCGGGGGTCGGCGGCTGGCCCGGGGTGGTCGCCAATGCCGAGATTGATCCGCGGGTCAGAAACGGCGCGCTCGGCTTTACCGGGGCCATGCAGGATCTGCCGGAATATACGGCGGGGGGCGCCAGCTTGCTGGTCTTCGCCCTGCCGAAACAGGCCGCCGGAGAACCGGCGCCGGGCGGCGCCACGGGAGCGCCGTCAAAGAGCGGCACGACAAAGGGGCCTTGACATGCGCACACCCGTTCACCCGTCCCGCCCCCCTGTGAACCGGCCGGCCTTGCGCCGCGGCGCGCTGATGGCGCTCGCGGCCGGCGCGATCGGTCTGACCGCACTGGCCGGGCCGCCGGCGCGGGCCGCGGCGCAGAAGCCGCTGCGCGTCTGCGCCGACCCGGACAACCTGCCGTTCTCGAACGCCAAGGGCCAGGGGTTTGAGAACAAATTGGCCGAATTCGTCGCCGATCAGCTCGGCGAACAGCTCTCCTATACCTGGTGGCCGTGGCAGCGCGGCCGCCCGCGCCGGGCGCTGCGCGCGGGCCTGTGCGACGTTGTGATCGGGGTGCCGGGCGAAGTTGGCGGCGTCGCCGCGACGCGCCCCTATTACTGGTCGAGCTATGTCTTTGTGTCGCGCGCTGACCATCATCTCGGCGACATCTCCTCGATCAAGGATCACCGGCTCAAGCATCTGCGGATCGGCGTCGAGGAGATCCACGGCAACCGCTTCTACACCCCGCCGGCCCGCATGTTGGCCGACGTGGGACTGGCGGACAATCTGGCGGCCTATCCGATCGAAGGACCGGCTAATACCAGCCCGCGCGCCCGCATCATCGCCGACGTGGCGCAGGGCAAGATCGACGTCGCCGCGGTCTGGGGACCGGTCGGCGGCTTTTTCGCGCGGCAGTCGACGGTGCCATTGAAGCTCGTCCCGATCGGCGATTATGAAGAGTTCAGCACACGCAGGATCCATTTCGGATTGGTCGGCTTCCAATTCGACATCGCGATGGGCGTGCACCCGGGCAACGAGGCGCTGCGCCGCAGCCTCGACCAGTTGATCGCCCGCGACCAGCCGCAGATCACCGCATTATTGCAGCGCTACGGCGTGCCGGAAGTGGTATTGACGCGGCTCGCGGCGCGAATCGGCAGGTCCGGCGGGCAAGCGGAATAGGAGGGACCCGATGCGACGCCTCCGCCCGCCGGCCGCCGCCCTCGCCGCGGGGCTGGCGGCATGCCTCTCGACCGCCCTCGCCCTGGCGATCGGCCCGAGCGTCGCCCAGCCTTACCAGGCGCCGGCCCCGGGCCAGTCCGCCGCCCGGTCGGGTGAGAATTACACCGCGCCCGGGCCGGCTGCCGGCCCGAGCCTGAACGCTGCGTCGCCCAGCCAAGAAAACAAGACGATGCAGAAATATATGAGCAACACCGAAGCACTGCTCAAAACCCCGGTCTCGGGGCTGCATCCGGGCGGCATCAACGTCGCGCCGCAGATCACCAATCCGGCCATCGGCAATCCGATCGCGGTCCAGCGCGGCATGCAGTATTTTGCCGCGTTCAACTGCGTCGGCTGCCACGCCGCCAATGGCGGCGGCGGCATGGGCCGGGCGCTCTCGAACCGCTTCTTTCTCTACGGCGCCAGTCCGGCCAACATCTATATAACAATCGCCCAAGGGCGGCCCAACGGGATGCCGGCCTGGGGGTCGATGCTGCCGCCCGACGTGATCTGGGATCTTGTCGCCTATATCGAGCAGATCAGCAAGGCGCCGGTCAAAGAGTGGGGCGAGACGATCGCAGCCGGCTCGCCGAGCATCCAGCAGGTCCCGGCCGAGTTCAAAAAGACCGACGAGCCGTGGTCTTATGTTGAGCCGTTCAGCAAAGGCCAGAAACCCACGGGCCCCTATCCTCCCGGCGAATAACCGAGACCGGCGATGCTTGCGACCCCATGCCATCACGGCCGCCCCGGCGGGCTCCCCTTTGTGCTGGCGGCCGCGCTCGCGATCGCGGCGGCGCCCGCACTCTGCCGCGCCGACACGCCGATGGCCTATACCTACGGCTTCGGCACCAAGAATTACCCGGTCGTCAATCAGCTCGAAGGGCTGATCATCCTCTCGCTGCTGGTGGTCGCGATCATCGGCATCCTGGTTCTCGTCGGCTCATTGGTGCGGCGCGCCGCCCCGCCCTCGGGAGATCTGCACGACGTTCCGCTGCTGCCGGCCGGGCGCGGGCTGGGCTTTATCTATATCGGGACGGCGCTGACCGTGCTCGCGCTGTTCGGCTTTGCCGCGTGGACCTTTGCGACCTTGGCGGCGATCAGCGGCCCGAAAGGCGGCAAAGCGGCTCTCTCGATCCATGTCATCGGCCATCAATGGTGGTGGGAGGTCCGCTACCTCGGCGGCGATACCGGCCGCACCTTCGAGACCGCCAACGAAATCCACATCCCGACCGGCAAGCCGGTGCGCGTCCAATTGACCAGCGTCGACGTCATCCATTCCTTCTGGGTGCCGCAACTGTCCGGCAAGATGGACCTGATCCCGGGTCAGCAGAACGAGACCTGGATCGAGGCCGACCGGCCCGGAATCTATCGCGGCCAGTGCGCCGAATATTGCGGTCTGCAGCACGCCCATATGGCGCTCGTCGTCGTCGCGCAGCCGCCGCAGCAATTCGACGGCTGGTGGGCGGGCCAGTTGAAGGGCGCGCCGGCGCCGCGCACCGCGCTCCAGGCCGAGGGAGAGCGGCAGTTCATCGTCCGCTGCGGCGCCTGCCACACGGTCGACGGCACCGCCGCGCACGGCCGCTTCGGCCCCAATCTCAGCCATCTGATGAGCCGCCGCACGATCGCCGCCGGCACCTTGCCGAACACAATCGGCTATCTCTCCGGCTGGATTGCGGACCCGCAGCACGTCAAGCCGGGCAATTACATGCCGCAGCTCGACCTGTCGGGGCCGCAACTGACCGCAATCCGGAATTTTCTCGAGACGTTGAAGTGAGGAGGCGGGTGTGACGGTCGAGGCGGAACGCATCCCCGAGGTCAGCCCAAGAGAGCCCGCACTCGAAGCCAAATTGCACGTGATGTGGGAGTCGAAGCCGGGCATCCGCGGCTGGCTCTCGACCACCGACCATAAAGAGATCGGCATCCTCTATCTCGTCACAGCCTTTGTCTTCCTCGTCGCCGGCGGCATCCAGGCGCTGATCATGCGATTGCAGCTCGCCGGTCCGGACAGTCAGGTGGTCAACGCTGCTGTGTACAACGAACTGTTCTCGATGCACGGCACCACGATGATCTTCTGGTATGCGTTCCCCGTATTATCGGGGTTCAGCAATTATTTCTGGCCGTTATTTCTCGGTGGGCGCGACATGGCGTTCCCGCGCCTCAATGCCTTTTCCTATTGGGTGTTCCTTGCCTCCGGCATCTTTCTCTATTGCAGCTTCGCCGCCGGCAGCGTACCGAATGACGGCTGGTTCAACTATCCGCCCTATGCCTCGCGCGAATTCAATCCCGGCGCTGCGATCGACTTCTATACGCTCGGGCTGATATTCTTCGGCATCTCGCTGACCGCGGGCGGCATCAACTTCATCGTCACAACCCTGCGCACGCGCTGCCCCGGCATGTCGATCAACCGCTTCCCGGTCGTCATCTGGGGCACGCTCTCCGCCAACGCGGCCGGGATGCTGGTCGTGCCGACCGTTAGCGTCGCCTGCTTTTTCCTGTGGATGGACCGCAATTTCGGCACCCATTTCTTCAATGCCGCGGATGGCGGCCAGCCGCTCCTGTGGCAGCACCTGTTCTGGATGTTCGCGCATCCCTGGGTCTACATGATCGTATTGCCGGCGATGGGCATCGTCTCGGACGCCCTGCCGGTGTTCTGCCGCCGGCCATTGGTCGGCTACACGGCGGTCGTCTTGTCGACCGTGGCGACGCAAATGATCGGGTTCGGCGTCTGGCTGCACCACATGTTCGCAACCGGATTGCCGGTGCTGGGGCTGTCGTTCTTCGCCGCGACCTCGATCCTGATCACGATCCCGAGCGCCGTCCAGGTGTTCTCCTGGGTGGCGACGATCTGGACCGGACGGCCGGTGTTCACGACCGCGATGCTGTTCTTTACCGGCTTTATCGTATTGTTCGTGATCGGCGGCGTCTCGGGGTTCATGAGCGGGAACGTCCCGGTCGACTGGCAGCTCGAAGACACCTATTTCATCGTCGCCCATATCCATTACGTATTGATCGGCATCAACCTGTTCCCGGTTATCGGCGCGATCTATTACTGGTTCCCGAAATTCACCGGGCGCATGATGGACGAGACGCTCGGCAAGGTGAATTTCTGGGTCATGTTCGCCGGCTTCAACATCGGCTTCTTCCCGATGCACATCACCGGGCTGATGGGAATGCCGCGCCGCGTCTACACCTATCCGGCCGGGCTCGGCTGGCACACCCCGAACCTGATCACGACGATCGGCGCCTATATATTGGCGGTCGGCATCCTATTGTTCTTCATCAACGTCGTGGTCAGCCTGCGGCGGGGGGCGATCGCCGGCCCCAACCCGTGGGACGCCTATTCCTTGGAATGGGCGACCTCATCGCCGCCGCCGCCTTACAATTTCGCGGTGATCCCGTCGGTCGCCAGCCGCCACCCCTTGTGGGAGGAACGGTTGCAGGAAGGCATGGGCCGTTCGGTGCTCGATCGCGGGGTGGTGCTCGATCATCACCACGAGACCCTCGGCGTCGACGTCTTTGACGGCGTGCCCGACACGATCCTCAAAATGCCGAGCGAATCCTACCTGCCGCTCTTGCTGACCCTGTGCATCTCGGCGGGATTTGCCGGTCTGATCAGCCATATCTGGGGGATCTCCTATGCCGGGCTGGGGATCGGGCTGATCGTGACCTTGATCTGGCTGTGGCCGCGCGCCGAAGCCGGGCAGCGGGAGGTGATCCATGGCTGACGCCTTCCCCAACCGGCCGCCGCTCGCAGTCGGCAGCATCGGGCCGCGCGCGTCGGGCTTTTCCGGTATGGCGCTGCTGATCGTGTCGGAAGCCGGGGTCTTCGCCTATCTGTTCTTTGCCTATTACTATTTTTCGATCCAGCCGCAATACGGGCCATGGCCGCCGAACGGGCCGCCGACCTTTCTCTATTCGGCTCCGCAGAGCGCAGTCATGCTGGCCGGCTGCGCCAGCATGTGGTGGGCAAACCGCTCGGCCGCGCGCGGCGACCGGCTGATGGTATGGCTCGGATTATTGGCGACCTTGATCCTCGCGCTCGGCTTTATCGTCCTGCAATTTCTCGACTGGTACGACAAGCCGTTTTCGCTCGCCACCAGCGCCTACAGCTCCTTTTATTTCATCATCACCGGCACCCATCTCGTCCACGTCGTCGGCGGCGCCCTGATGATCCTGGCCGTGCTCGTCTGGTCACTCTTCGGCTATTTCGGCCCGGTGCGGCACGTGCCGATCACGATCACCGCCCTTTATTGGTACTTTCTGACGGTGGCGTGGTTGTGGCTGTTCTTTACGATATATGGCACCCCTCGCTTGACGTGATCCGCCATGGCCGAAGACGACATCGTTCCCTATAGCCTGTCGCAGCATCCCGATCCCCATCGCCATGCGGTCTCGGTCACGGCCCTGCTCGGCGCCCTGTTCATCTCGCCGATCTTCTGGGCCGGGAACCTGATCACCGACTACGCGCTGGCCAGTCATGCCTGTTATCCCGGCGATGTTCCGCTGGCCGTGCCTTCCGCCGGTTTCGGTTTCGTATGGCCGCTCGTCTTTGCTTTTCATCTGCTGACGCTCGCCGTGATCGCGGCCGGGTTCGCGCTGGCCTATCGCAACTGGCTGCGGACCGGCCCACCGCAGGGCCACGAGCATCAATTGATGCATCGAGGCGAAGGCCGCAGCCGCTATTTCGGCATCATCGCGATGGGGTGGTCCGTCATCTTCTTTGTGATTGTCGCGACGCAGACCGTCGCCTTCGCCTGGGTATCGCTATGCGAGCGCTGATCGCAACGACGGCGCTGCTGCCGGCGGCTGCCGGCACAGCCTCGGCGCACGCAATCGCAGCCGGGCTGCACCGCTCCGTGCAGTGGAGCTGGGAGCCCTGGGTCGTGGCGAGCCTCGCCCTCGCCGCCCTGTGGTACGCTGCCGGGTTCTGCCGCCTTTATCGCCGACTCGGCCCGGCGCGAGTGCTGAGGGGCCGGGAGATCGCCGCCTTCGCCGCCGGCTGGGCAACGATCTTTATCGCCCTGCTCTCACCGATCGACAGCATCAGCGATCAGCTTTTCTGCATTCACATGCTCCAGCACCTGCTGTTGATGCTGGTGGCGGCGCCGCTCCTGGTCCTGGGGCGCCCGGCGCTCGCGTTTCTGTGGGCGTTTCCGCCGAACGGGCGCAAGCGGATCGGCCGGGCATGGATGGCGCTCGGCCTACATGCCGGCGTGCGCACGCTGATGCACCCGGTCCTCGTCTGGCTGCTGTTCTACGGGACATTCATCTTCTGGCACTTTCCGGGCCCCTATCAGGCCGCGTTGCGCAATGAAGCGATCCATGCCGGCGAGCATCTGAGCTTTGTGGTGACGGCGCTGATGTTCTGGTCGATCGTGATCGAGCCCTCCGGCCGGCGGCGCCTCGGCTACGGCCTGACGCTGCTTTTTGTCGTGAAGACTGCGGTGCTGAGCGCCTTGCCGGGTGCGCTGTTGTCGCTGTCGCAGCGGCCGCTCTACCCGTTCTACACCGACGGGGCGGCGGCCTGGGGCCTCACCTTGTTGCAGGACCAGCAACTCGCCGGGGTCGTCATGTGGATCCCCGGCGGCTTTGTCTATGTCCTGACCGCCGCGCTCGTCTTTGTCAAATGGCTGGAAGAGGCCGAGCACCGGGAGCGCGCGCGGGCGCGCCTCCAATGGTCGAAAGAAACCGAGCATCGGAAACCTGCGCCGGCGCCGTTGCGGCGGGCGGCGCTGCCGGCGATGGCGCTCTTTCTTCTGCCGCTGCTGCTCGGCGTCGGCAGCGAGAGCCGCGCGCAAGACGGCGCGCCGGGCGCCATCGGCAACGCCGATCACGGCGCCTCCCTGATCACTACCTATGGCTGCGGCTCCTGTCACAGCGTGCCGGGGGTCCGCGACGCCGACGGCCTCGTCGGGCCGCCGCTGGGCGGCTTCGGCAGCCGCATCTATATCGCGGGGATACTGCGCAACACCCCGGACAATCTGGTCGCCTGGATCCGCGACCCGCAGCACTTCGTCCCCGGGGTCGTAATGCCCGACATGGGCGTCACCGAACCGGACGCGCGCGACATCGCCGCCTATCTGGAAGGTTTGCGATAATCGTCGGCGGAAACGCGGGGCGACCGCTCGCGGACCGTAGCGGCGTGCACGCAACCGGCCCTCTCGGGCCGAGGATCGCATTCTGGATATTTCGTGTCGCTACTCTCCTAAGAGCCCGTTTGCAAAGAGGTAATGGGGCTGGTTTTACGAGCTGATCCTGGCCAATTGGGCGGCGTTGCAGGTGGTTTCCTGCTTGGAGACCGCCATGTGGACGCCTGCTGACCGCGCGCTGGTTGGGGACTTTGGCTCCG
>DATFCQ010000278.1:0-10112 GCA_035252905.1 Allostellaceae bacterium
TGCGGCGAATAGCCGGACCCCGGCCCGAGCGGCTGCCCTCGCGCGCTCTTCACGGTTGTCCGGCTTTGCGGTGAGCCGCCGCGGGGTTAAGCTGCCGGACGGCCCACGGAGGAAACCGTCATGATGATCGACATGCACACCCATTGGAGGCCCGCCGAAGTCGCCGACGCCCTGCGCGCGCGTACGCGGGAACCGCGCATTCTGCGCAATCCGGACGGGGCCGAGGTATTGAAGTCCCCGCGGATGGGCGAAGAGCCGCTCGCCGCGGCCTTCGACGATGTCGACGTCCACCTCGCCCGGATGGACCGCCAGGGGGTGGAGACGAGCGTGCTGTCGCTGCTCGGCTCGTTCTGCTGGATCGAGTCGCAGCCGCCGGAGGTGTCCGGGCCGCTGTGCCGGATCGTCAATGACGGGCTTTCTGCGATCTGCCGGAAGCATCCCGGCCGCTTTGCCGCCTATGCCGCATTGCCCCTGACGGACATGTCCGCCGCCGCCGCCGAATTCGAGCGGGCGCTCGATCTGCCCGGCATGATCGGCGCGCAGATCCCCGGCAACGCCTTCCTGACGCGCAAGGACGCCGAAGCGATGCGTCCGCTGCTGGAGGTCGCGAACCGCCGCCGCGCGGCGCTCTTCATCCATCACGGTCCGCGGCCAGGCGACGCTTTCCCCAAGGTCGCGGGCGACACCGACAACGCGCGCCGCCGCAACGGCACGCTCGACATGCAGGCGAGCCTGTCCTCGGTGATGGTGACGCTGTGCCTCAGCGACTGCCTCGCGCCCTATCCGGATGCGATGATCCAGGTTCACAATCTGGGCGGCAACATTCCCTACGAGATCGAGCGCATGGACCACCGCTGTCTGCTCGACACGCCGAATGAGGAGCTGCCGTCGGCGCGCTTCCGCAGGGCGAAGGTGTATGTGGATTGCAACTCGTTCGGCCCGCGCGCGATCGAGGCGGCCGTCCACCTGTACGGCGCCGAGCGCATCGTGTGCGGCACTGACGGCACCGAGTTCGGCGTTGACTGGACCCGGAAGGCGCTCGCCGAAGCGCAGATCGGCGAGGATGCGCGCGCGCAGATATTGCACGACAACGCCGCTGCAATGCTCGCCCGCGTAGCCGCCGCGCAGCGCGAGCGAGCCGCCGCCTGATCGCCTGATCCTCCGGCGCCCGGCCGCGGCGTTCACATCGTTCCCTCTCGCCCGAGGAGGCTGCCATGCCCGAACCCGGACGCATCGATCGCCGCCGGGCGGCGCTGATCGCCTACGACGTCTGCCGCCGCGCGCTCGCGCCGTCGGATCCCGCACGCAGGGCCCTGATGCGCCCGGTGCTCGACGCCTGGGTAGAGATGATCGCGCTCGCGCGGGCGGCCGGTGTGCCGGTGATCTACACGACGCCGGTCAGCCGCGCCGACGGCGCCGACGTCGTCCTGCTGCCGACCGACCTTGCGGCGGAGACCGGCGTGCCGCCGCTGACCAACGCCGTCGAGGGCACGGCGGAGGCCGGCTTTCCCGACGAGATCGCGCCGCGGCCCGAGGATTACGTCTTTCTGAAGCGCCGGCCGAGCGCCTTCTACGGGACGGGCGTCGCCGAATTGCTGCACATGCTGCGGCGCGATGTGGTCATCATCGGCGGCGGCGCCACCAACCGCGGCGTCGAGACCAGCGTGCGCGAGGCCTTCAACCTGGATCTGGCCTGTGTCGTCGTGCGCGAATGCTGCTGGAGCAGCGACGCGGCCGCGCACGCCTACAGCCTCGACAAGGCGATGAAGATGTACGCGCGCATCCGCAGCCTGGACGAGGTCGGGGCGATGCTGCGGGACTGAGGCGTGGAGGGGATCCGATGTCACGGCGCCGGGCGGCTGACGATTTCAAGACGATCCGTGCCCGCATGGAGGAGTTGCGGCGGGAGAGGCTGCCGGAGCCGCCCGCCCCGGCAAGCCAGACCCGCATCGCCGGCCATCGCGGCCCGTGCGCCTGCGGCATGAGCCTGTTTCCCGACGAGTGCGACGGATCGTGCAAGGCGCTTTGAGGGCGCCGGATTGTCTGCCTCTACGGGCTGATCAATTGACGCCCAGGACAAGCCCGGCCGCGCCCAACACCCGGTCGCGGTAGCGCTCGACCTCGACCGGCAACCGGTCGGCCGGGCGCCCGCCGGCAATCCAGGAATCGACATGGGCCGGGCCCCAGTTGTAGGCGATGACCGCATCCGCCCAATTGCCGTAGCGGCGGTAGAGGCGCGCCAGATAGGCCCGGCCCAGCGTCCGGTTCTCCGTCATGTCGAAGCGGTCGCCGCCGCCGACGTCGAGCGCGGCGGCGAGCGAGACCTGCATCGGCCCCTGCGGCGCGGCGAGATCCGCCCGCCACATGCCGGGATCGGCGCCGTGGCTCGACTCGGCGCCGTCGACGGCAAAGGCGACGCGGTCGAGATCGGCTGCGCTCGCCGGCGCGAACAGAGCAAACTCGGCCGCGACCGCCGGACCGCGGATCACCGTCACCGGAATTTTCGCCGGATCGGCAAAGCGGATCGTTTCGCTGCGCGTACCGCTCTCTCCGCGCAGGATCTGCACCGGCTTCGCCCGCGGATCGGCGAAGGTGACGATCTCGGCGGTCCGCACCGAAACGGGGCGCGGCGCCGTCCGGTCGCCGCCGCGCACGAGCCTGACCGTCGGCCCGCCGGCAGGGCCGAAATGGACGGTCTCGACGCTCTGCGGGTGCCGCGCAAGAGTGGCGCGGACGACCGCCGTGAAGGCGTCCCGCGCGGCGGCGGGCGCGGCCGCGAGCCCGCAGCAGAGCAGGGCGGCCGACGCTGCCGCTGCGCCGGCAACCGCATTGCCTGTCGAATGTTTCCTACTTTTGAGGGAGTTTATAGGGTTTAACCACACCTTTTGATTGAGCCATGAAACGCCCCGCAAAGCAAGGGGCATGCGCCGCGCCGGCGCCCTCGACGAGGCTCCGGCACTCGGCTAGCATCGCCGCCGACGCGGCGACGTCCGCGGCCGAGATTGGGGGATTCCGATGACAAAAATCCTGGTCCTGCACGGCGCCGGCATGAACATGCGCGGCAAGGTCCAGACCGAGATCTTCGGCAAGATGACCCTGCCCGAATATGACGAGCGCATCCGCGGCTACGCCGCCGAGCTGGGGCTCGAAGTCGAGATTTTTCACTCGAACATCGAAGGCGAGGTCATCAACCGCCTCTACGAGGCGAACGAGCGCGGCATCGACGCGGCGATCTTCAATCCGGCGGGCTACTCGTCCGGCTATCCGGCCTTGAATGCGGCGATCAGCCAGTTGCGCCTGCCCGTGATCGAGGTCCACATCTCGAACCCGGCGCGGCGCGGCGGCACCTCGGAGATCGCCCGAGTCAGCCAGGGCACCGTCACCGGCTTCGGCATTTTCGGCTATTCCCTCGCCCTGCGCGGGCTCAAGGAACTGCTGGCCGGGAAATAGCCAAAAGCCCCTCACCCTCCCGCTTCGCGGGTCCCTCCCTCTCCCCGCGTCGCGGGGAGAGGGCCGGGGTGAGGGGCTCTCATCGGAAGGAAGACAAAATGATCCGTGCCGCGATCGTCGGCATCGGCTGGTGGGGGCGGACGCTTGTCAATGCGGTGCAGGGCAGGAGCGCCGCCTTCCGCTTCACCGCCGGCCATACCCGCACCCGCGCCGCCGCCGAAGAGTTCTGCGCCGAGCACGGCATCGCCCTGCAGGACGATCTCGACGCAATCCTCGCCGACCCGGCGATCGACGCCGTCGTCTTTGCGACGCCGCACAGTCATCACGGGAAGCAGGTCGAGCGCGCCGCGGCGGCCGGCAAGCACGTCTTCATGGAAAAGCCCTTCACCCTCGACGTGGCGAGCGCCGAGGCGGCGCTCGCTGCGGCGGCGCGGGCCAGGATCGTGCTCGGGGTCGCCTATCCGCGCCGCTTTCACCCCGCGGTGGCCGAGTTGCAGGCGCGCCTCGCCGACGGCCGGCTCGGGACCGTCAGCCATTGCGCGAGCGAGCAGACCGCGCCCGCCGGCCTGTCGATGCGCGCCGATTTCTGGCGCTCCGATCCCAGGGAGGCGCCGGCCGGGGCGATGACCGCGAGCGGCGTGCACAATGTCGATTTGCTGATCCACCTGTTCGGACGGATCGACGAGGTCTATTGCACAAACCTGCGCCGCGTCATGGAGCGGCTCGAAGACACGACGACCGTGATGTTCGGGTTGGCGAACGGCCTGTCGGCGACGCTCTTCTGTTCGCTCGTCACCGCCGTGTCCTACCGCTTTGCCGTGTTCGGGTCGAAGGGCTGCGCCGAACTCCTGACCCCGGAGTTCCAGTTCCGCTTCTCGCCGACGCCCGAGGGGCCGCGCACCGGCCGCTACGCCGCGGCGCCGCCCGAGATCATCGAGCACAAAGGCTTCAATACGCTGCGCGCCGAGCTCGACGCCTTTGCCGCGGCGATCGAAGGCGGCCCGCCCTATCCGATCCCGCCCGAACAGATCCTGCACGGCGTCGCCGTGTTCGAGGCCATCGTGCATTCGGCCGCGCGGCATCAGCCGGTCAAGGTCGCGCGGTAGCGATGCGAGCCTGAGACTTGCCGCCGGAAACCCTCACCCGCCTCGCGCCGCCGGCGCTCGGCACCCTCTCCCGCATTGCGGGAGAGGGGGGACCGGCTCGAAGAGCCGGTGGGTGAGGGCTGGACAGGAACCGTCCGTTTGGCTTTGGCCAGTGGGAGACCATGCGATGCCCGTCACCGTGCTTTATCCCGAAGAACGGCAGATCCCGGACGACATGGCGGTCGAGCGCGAGATCTTCGGCCCCGATGTGCATCTGCTGCGGCGCACCGCCAAGGCGCTCGCCGAACTCGACGACGAGGCTTGCGCCGCGGCCGACGGGCTGATGATCATGCGCCACGCGGTTTCGGCCGCCGACCTCGCGCGCTTTCCGCGCCTCAAGGCCGTCGTGCGCATGGGGGTCGGCTACGACAAGCTCGACCGCGCCGCGGCGGCGGCGCGCAACGTGCTCGTCTGCAACGTGCCGGATTACGGCACGACCGAGGTCGCCGATCATGCGATCGCCCTGGCCCTGACCCTGCGCCGCGGCATCCTGTTGCATCACGAATTGCAGCGCCATGAGCCGCCGGCGCCGTGGCGCTCGCTCCACCACCCGATGATCCGCCGCCTCGGCGTCCAGAATTTCGGCATCGTCGGCCTCGGGCGCATCGGCACCGCCGTCGCCCTGCGCGCCAAGGCGTTCAATTTCCGGGTCCGGTTCTACGACCCCTATCTGCCGAACGGCGTCGAACTGGCGCTCGGCATCGGCCGCGCGAAGAGCCTCGAAGAGCTGCTGCGCGAGACCGACACCTTGTCGGTCCACACCCCGTTGACGCCGGAGACGCGCGGCCTCCTCGGCCATGCCGAACTCGCCCTATTGCGCCCCGGCGCGGTCGTGGTCAACGACGCGCGCGGGCCGATCCTCGACCTCGACGCGCTGTACGCGCATCTGAAGAGCGGCCACGTCGCCGCCGCCGGGCTCGACGTCCTGCCGGTCGAGCCGCCGGTCGAGCCGATCCCCGAATTGCTGCGCGCCTATCGCGCGCGCGAGCCCTGGCTCGAAGGTCGCCTCGTGATCACCCCGCACGCCGCCTGGCTGACCCCGGAATCGGAGGCCGACACGCGGCGCAAATCGGCCGAGACGATGCGCGCCGCGCTGTTGACCAACAACCCGCAAAACGTGATCACGCCGGAGATGTTCTAAGCAAGATTTCGTAGGTTGGTACACACATCGTAATGTGCGGTCCAACATTCTTGTCGTCCCGGCGAAAGCCGGGACCCACGGCTCCGCTGCGCCGAACCTTTCAGGCACAGCATTTTCGTACCAACGATCACCGGCTCGTACCGCGGAAGGGTGGATCCCGGCTTTCCCCACGGATCAAGTCCGTGGGCTGAAGGCCCACGGGATGACGGGGACGGGGCTGCGGTGTGTATGAACCGACAGAATTTTGCTTAGCGGTACGGCGGCTGCCGGGCTCGTTTCCCGGCAACAGGCGCGCGGTTGACGACCGGTTGTGAGGGTCGCTACGATTGCGGTGAGGCTGTTGCGATGCTCCCGCCCGAGCCCAGATCGGACGACGCCCCAAGCGGCGGCGCGGAGGCCCCTGCCTTCCACGTACTCGTCGTGGAAGACGACGCGGCAATGCGGCACCTGATTGCCTGCCTCCTTCAGCAGAACGGTTTCCGCTGCACCGGCGCCCGCAATGGGGCCGAGATGTGGGAGATATTGGCGCGGCTGCCGATCGACCTGGTATTGCTCGACATCATGCTTCCCGGCACCGGCGGGATGGATCTGTGCCGGACATTGCGCGGGCGCAGCAACGTTCCGATTATCGTTGTAACCGCGCGCGGCTCGGAAACCGACCGCGTGCTTGGCCTCGAACTCGGCGCCGACGATTACCTGCTGAAGCCGTTCAGCGGGCCGGAGCTGGTGGCGCGCATCCGGGCCGTCCTGCGCCGCTCCCGCATGAGTGTCGCCGAGTCCCCGGCGCCGCGCGGGCGGCACGTGCGCTTTGCCGGCCGGGTGCTCGATCTGGCGCGTCGCGAGCTGACCGCTCCCGACGGTTCGGTGGTGGATCTGTCCGCCGCCGAATACGACACTCTGATGGCGTTTCTGGAGCATCCGCAGCGCGTGCTCGGACGCGAGCAACTGCTGGAGTTGGCGCGCAATCGCCTCGGCGACGTCCATGACCGGGCCATCGATGTTCTGGTCAGCCGGTTGCGCAGAAAGATCGAAACCGGACCGCCCGATCCGCCGATGATCAAGACGGTGCGCGGCGCCGGATATATGTTCGTCCCCGAAGTCAGCCGGTCGTGATCCTCCTCCGGCTGTGGCCGCGGAGCCTTGCCGGCAGGACCTTGCTGCTGCTGCTCGCGACCGCGCTATTGGTGTATCTGGGCGGCGTTCTCGCCTACAGCCTGCTCGCTCGAGAGGCCGCCGAGCGCGTCCGCATTCTGCAGATCGCCGACCGCCTGGACACGGCGATCAACGCTCTGACGGCGCTGCCGCCGGGCGACCGCGCCGCGACCGCGCGCGCTCTCTCCTCGGCGGGCTTTCGCGCCGTCTGGAGTCCCGCTCCGTTGGTGGACGACGCCGGCGCCGGCGATCCCAGTCTGCGCCGGCTGCGCCGGCGCCTGATTGGGCATACCCCGAGACTCGCCGGCCGCGAAATCGCCCTCCGCTGGGATGATCACGCTCTGGCCGGATCACACAGCCTCCTGCTCGGCGCGGCGCAGTTGGCCGACCGTTCCTATGTCGTCTTCTCGGCCGCCCTGATCCCCGCCGCCATTCCCTCGCTGCCGAGCGTGCTGCTGGACGTCTCGTTTGTCTTCATCAGCATCATCGCCGTCGCGATCTTCCTCCTGTACAATATGACCGCCCCGCTGCGCCGCCTCGCGGAAGCGGCCAATCTCTATGGACGGGGCCGATCGGTCATTCTGCCCGAACGCGGCCCGCGGGAGATTGTCCAGGTCGAGCAGGCCTTCAATGCCCTGCAGCGCCGCATTCACCAGTTGATCGCCGATCGAACGCAGGCGCTTGCCGCCGTCTCGCACGATTTGCGCACGCCCATTGCGCGGCTGCGATTGCGCTGCGGATTTATCGCCGACAAGGCCTTGCAAGCGGATTGCGAGCGCGACCTTGCCGAGATGGAGGCGATGATCGAAGCCACGCTCGCCTATCTGCGGGGCGACGAGGATGTCGAACGGCCGCGGCCGACCGATGTCGCCTCGATGCTGGCGACACTGGTCGACGCCGCCGTCGACGCCGGAAAAAGGGCAACGCTCGCAGGCCCGCGCCATGCGGTCCTGCGGCTGCGGGCGCTGAGCGTCAAGCGCGCCCTGGCCAATCTGATCGACAATGCCACTGTCTATGGCGGCTGTGCCCGGGTCGCTCTCGAACAGACAGTGCAGGGCCTCAGGATCACCGTCGACGACGAAGGCCCCGGAATTCCGGACGCCGCTATCCAGACCGTGTTCGAACCGTTCCGGCGGCTCGAAGCCTCGCGCAATCGCGGCACCGGCGGCGTCGGTCTCGGCCTGACGATCGCCCGTCAGGCGATCGAGCGCGAGGGGGGCAGCCTTCGCTTGCTGAACCGGTCCGAGGGAGGTCTGCGCGCCGAGGTCCAACTGCCGGCAGATGGCGAATGCGAGCGGGGCGAATGCGGGCAGGCGGCCGCCTCGGGAGCGCCGACATAGTTTGTTGTGCTCCTGACATACCGGTGCAAACTGCGCCGGCTACCTTTGCCCTATGGAGCTTCACCATGAGCGCAATGACAGAGCAGAACAAGGCCGTAATCCGGCGTTTTTTCGACGCATGGAACCGCCGTCAGCCTGAGGCGTTCGACGACCTCATCGCACCGGACGTTGTCCGCCATTGCGAAGCAACGCCGGGGGTCGAGGCTCGCAGTCTTGATCAGGTCAAGGAATTTCTGCGGCAGGACACGGCGGTTTTCCCCGATTCTGTCCAGACGATCAAGCTTCTGGTCGCCGAGGGGAACCTCGTCGCCGCATGGGTCACGTATGAGGGCACGCAGCACGGACCAATGGGCCCATTTCCGCCTTCGGGTCGCAAGGCGCAATTTGATTTCGGGGCAGTGTTCCGCATCGAAGGCGGAAAGATCGCAGAATGGTGGGTGACCTGGGACAACATGACGATACTCAGGACACTCGGCCACCTTGCGAGTAGCTGATAGCCTGTTTGAGTGAGGATAGTGGCGGAATGCGCTACGCTTTTCCGCCCTACAATCGTTCCCGACGAGCATGAAGCGTAGGGCGGAATAGCGCAGCGTATTCCGCCGACTTTACGGCACGACGGCGACTCAAACAGGTTCTGAGAAGAGCGGAAACCTCACCCGTATAAGGGAGCGGCACTGTCATGTCCGGGGCTCTGCGCCTTAGGTGTGATAGCCGAAGTTATGCGGCGGTGGCGGCGACAAGGCTATGGAAGGCGTCCGGCACCCGGTGGGTCGTGTCGTAATGCCAGCCGGCAGCAGCCAGAAGTTCGGCATATTCGCCGGCGGTGCGCTCGCGGCCGGGCAATGCGCACATCATGTGGATGTCGAAGAGCTTCGAAAAATGCGGCTCGTCCGGGCCGGGCACGACGAACTCGGCGACGAAGACGCGCCCCCTTCCGATCACCGAGCGGCGCAGATTGGCGAGGATGCGGGTGCATTCCGCGTCGCTCCAGTCGTGCAGGATGGCCTTCAGCGTGTACGCATCGGCCTTTGGCACTTCGGCGAACATGTCGCCGCCGAGATAGCGGCAGCGTCCGGAGAGACCAAGCCTCGGCGCCCACAGCCGGTCAATTTCGCCGACGACCTCGGGCAAGTCGAGCACCGTGACCGCAAGATGCGGGTAGGCGCCGAGAAGCCCGCAGGCGAGGTGGCCGTGGCCGCCGCCGACATCACACAGCGTGTGAATCCGGGAGAAGTCCTCGGCGACGAGAGCAGCCAGGGCCCACTGCGTCGTGACCGTGGAATAGCTCGACATCGCCTGGTTGAACACCGCCCCGTAGGCCGGGTTGGTTCGCGCATAATCGAAGAGCCTCATCCCGAATTCGCGCACAAAGCCGTCCTGCCTGCCGTCGCGCAATACCGGCAGGAGATGCTTCCAGACCGCGTAGTGCTCCGGTCCCTCTTCGAGGAGCGCCATCGCGCGCAATGAGCGCGGATGATCCTCCCGCAGCAGTGCGCCGGCCTCGGTCAGTCGGAAGCCGCGTCGGTCATCCTCGGCGAGGAGGCCGATCGCGGCGAGCGCTCGCAGCAGCCGATAGAGCAGCGTCGGGTCGGCTCCGACCTGCGGCGCGAGCGCCGTCGCGCTCGTCGCTTGGCCTTTGGCCATATGGTCGAAAACGCCGAGCGCCGTGCCGGCATAAAGGATCTGGCTGCGCCAGCGCCCGAAGATCAGGTCAATGACCTGTTCGGGTGCGTTAGCCATGGCAGGTAATGTTCTGAAGGTTCAGCAAATTCGCCGGCGAGGCGAGGGGTCATGGTATGCGGGTGATTGAGACGATCACCCACCCTGTCGGAAGGGAGCACACCATGACCAAGCGCGAGGGTAAATCAGAGGCCATCGACATCA
>DATFCQ010000279.1:0-4901 GCA_035252905.1 Allostellaceae bacterium
CCTTGATCCCTTCCGCCCAAACCGCGATCCCGTTGACCTGTGCCACGGCTCGACCCTACCCCGGAAACCACGCCGAAGCGTTGCATCATGCCCAGCTTCAACCCGCCAACCCATCATCGCAGGAAACTGATGGATGGTGAGCACGCGGAGTAAAGTTGTCGGCTATTACGCGGCACGGCGGGCATATTCGACGCGCTCGACCAACACCGCAAAGGGAACGTTATCGCTACCTGAGCTCAACAATCCATTCTCTTCCAGCAACTCAGGGACGACCACCTTGAGTTTCTCGATCAACTCCTCGAAGGTATCGGCGCCGGTGGCGAGTCCCGGTACATCGTCGCTCGACGCCACCCATACCTCGGCTTCGCCATCCCATTCGGCTTTGATCGTGTACTTATGCATTCTCGCCATCCGCCATTATGCGCAGGTATCAATTTAGGCTCGGAAGCGCCGTCTCACCACCGCCTTCACGGGAGGGGATCGTGAATTCCGTGGGAATTCCCTTGGCGCTCCCGGCCGGATCTTGCCCCGGAACCGGAACAGCGCCGGGCGGCGGCGTGTTCGGGAAATATGAAGGCCGATATCCACGACCGGCGCTCGATCGAGCGGATCTACCCGCCAGACGCCTTTGCCGTCGACGCCGCGCACAACCAGCAGCAGCCGGCAAACCCGGTCCTGCACGGCGTGCGCATCGCCTCGGCGCCCGATCGGAACGGCGCGTTTACTCTCGAACGCGCCTCCCGGCACGTCGGCGAGAGCGGCGGCGCGCCCTTCCTCGCCCCCTTTCGCCCGCTCTATGCCGGCCGGAATGCGGCCGGCCGGATCGCCCCGCCCGCCGACCGGCCCGATCCCGACCCGCGCGAAGGCTATGGCGCCTTTATTGACGACATCATCAAGGCGGCAGAGCAGCTGGGCTACCGCGAGGAGCTGTCGCCGGGTCCCGGAGACGCGCGCCTGCGCGGTCCGCGCCAGTAATCGGCCATCCGCCCCCGACAAAAAAGAAACCCGCAGAACCGCGGGCTTCTTCACGGGAGCAGACGGTGGGGCCGGTTTATTGCATCGCCACCCGAGCGGCGACGACCGGCCGATAGGCCAGCACGGCCTGGATCAGAACCGGCGCCACCCCGCGCTCCTTCATGCCGATCGCCTGCGCGGCGCGCGCCGAGAGGTCGATGATGCGGCCGGCGTGATAGGGACCGCGATCGGTGACGACGACCTCGACCGAGCGCCCGTTTGTCAGGTTGGTGACCCGGGCCTGCGTCGCAAAGGGCAGCCACAGATGCGCCGCCGTCAGATCCCGCTCGTCAAAGCGCGTGCCGCTTGCCGTGCGGCGGCCGCGCCAGTGCCGCCCGTACCACGACGCGATGCCGCGCTGCCGGACGACGACGTCCGAACCGACCGGCGTCTCCGATACGGTCACCGGAACCGGAGATGCGGCGCGCGAACCTGCATGCGCGGCCATTATAGGACCGAAAAGCAAAAATAAAGCGGAACCGAACCGGCAAAACCAGCGGTCGAAAATAAAAGTGCGCAAATTAATTAGAGATGGTTTCATAGTCAGCAAACCCCCCAGTGGTAAATCGCCGTTACCGGCTATTTACAGACGGACATTTTTTGACACAACCGGAGAATTTGCCGCAGCAGATAAGTTGAATATTTTTACAATCGTAATATGGTTTATCAACTTATTGTTTTAAAAGCGATTGGTGAATATTTATTCTTGAGGTATATTATGCAAAAAATATTAATTACAAGAGAAATCCTGAGGGCTTCCGGCATATTAGAGGAACGAAAAGGAGTTGTTGAGGGGAGGGATGCCGGTTTCTCGGAACGGTGATCACCCTATGCGCGAGGGCGGATGCGCGGCAGGGTTGGTATCGGCGAAGAGGGAGCGGCGAGGCCGGGTCGGCATGGCTGTCATGCCCTGCGCGGGTCTCGACTCGATAAGGCGGACAGATAGTATGCACCCTTACTATCCGGCCGGGTCCGGGTCTTTGACGAGAGGGCGGTGATGGCGAGTGGATGGAGCGACACGGAGATCAAGCTCGGCGAGGTCACGATCCAGCTCGCCCGCGGCGGCAGCGGCAGACCCCTCATCGTCCTGCACCACGACATCGGCACATTGCCGCGGCTGCCGTTCTACGACGCGCTGGCGCAGCATTTCGACGTGCTGGTTCCGAACCATCCCGGCTATGGCCGCTCCGAGCGGCCGGAGTGGTTGAGGAGCGTGCGCGACGTCGCGGTTCTTTATCAGTGGCTGTCGTCCGATCTCGGCCTCGAACGGCCGACGCTGGTCGGCCTCGGCTTTGGCGGCTGGATTGCGGCCGAGATGGCGACGATGGCGCCCGACGCTCTGCACCGGCTGGTGCTGGTCGGGGCGATGGGGGTGAAGCCGCCCGAGGGCGACATTCTCGACCAGGCGATCCTCTCCTATCTCGATTACGCACGGGCCGGCTTCCACGACCAGGCCGCCTTTGCCCGGGTCTATGGCGAGGTGTCGACCGACCAGCTCGTCGAGTGGGATCTGTGCCGCGAGATGAGCTTCCGCATCGCCTGGAAGCCCTACATGTACAGCCAGACCTTGCCCCACCTGTTGGGCGGCGTGCGCGCGCCGGCCCTCGTCGTCTGGGGCGAGGACGACCGGGTCGTGCCGCGGAGCGCCGGCGAGCTTTACGCCGCGCGGCTGCCCCGCGCCCGCTTCGAGACGGTCGGCGCCGCCGGCCACTGCGTCGACATGGAGCAGCCGGAGGCGCTCGCTCGGCTCGTCGCCAAATTTATCGAAGAAAACTGACGGATCGGCCGCGGACCAGGAGGAAACCATGTTCACGATGTATTTCACCGAGCAGCCGATGTCGGCCTACCCGGCCCAGACCGGACTGGAATTCGGCGCCACCGCGTTGATGTTCTCGAACAAGTATTTTGATCCGGTGGCCGGCAGCCGGCTCTACAACGAATACCTCGAACAATACATTTATGCCGAGGAGAACGGGGTCGAAGGCTTCATGCTGAACGAGCACCACAACGCGCCGTTCTGCATGCAGGCGAAGTGCAACATCTTTGCCTCGATCCTCGCCGCGGTGACGAAAAAGGCGAAGATCGTGCTGCTCGGCAACCCGCTGCCCCTGGCCGAGAACCCGGTGCGGCTGGCCGAAGAATTGGCGATGATCGACATGATCTCGAAGGGCCGATTGGTCTCCGGCTTTGTCCGCGGCGGCGGGCAGGAGCAGCTCGCCAACGGCGTCAATCCGGCCTTCAACCGCGAGCGCTTCGAGGAGGCGCACGATCTCGTCACCAAGGCCTGGACGACCCCCGGCCCGTTCCGCTGGGAGGGGCGGCACTATCAGCACCGCGTCGTCAACCCGTGGGCGGTGCCGTTGCAGAAGCCTTATCCGCGGGTGTGGATCCCCGGCGTCCTCTCGAAGGAAACGATCATCTGGGCGGCGAAGCAGCGCTATCCCTACATCGCGCTCAACACCTCGATCGAGGCGACCAAGACGATCTGGAAGATCTATGACGAGGTCGCCGCCGAGATGGGCTACGAATCCGGGCCCCAATACCGCGGCTATCTGCACCAGGTCCACGTCTCCGACAACGAGGAGAAGGCCGAGAAGAACGCCCGCCAGTTCATGTGGATGCAGGGCGAGTTCACCGGCCTCGCGCATCCGGTGTGGTCGAGCCCGTCGGGCTATTTCTCGCCCGAGCATCGCCGGCAGTTTGTCGAATTCGCGGTCGGAAGGGCGGTCAGCCCGCGCGGGCGGCCGAGCTTCGAGCAGCAGGTCAAGGACGGCCGCATCGTGTTCGGCACGCCGAAGACCGTATTACCCAGACTGCGCCGCGTCCTCGAAGAGACCCGCCCCAGCATCTACGGGCTGTGGGGCAATGACGGCACGGTCAGCCCCGAGGACGCCAAGACCTGCATCCGCCTCTTGGGTCAGGAGGTCATGCCGGCGATGCGCGAGATGGGCAAGGAACTGGGCCTCACCGACCCGTTCGAGGGCAACACCCCGGTGCACCTCAATTATTCGACCGACCTGAAGCGCATGCCGCAGGCGGCGGAATAGGAAGGAAGGGCGGGCGGGACGCCCGCCAACAGGACCGCAACGAGCGCCGATCCTACGGGTTGGCGCTCGCGCGGCCGTCTGCGCTATTGCGATGCTCAGCCGGAAAACAGACCCATGCCGGACATTGTCGATGCTTGTTCTTCCGAGGAGATTAAGGCTGCAATTAAGATCGTAAACCGAACGCTAGGGTTGAGAAGCAAGGTAGGGTTGGAGGCGCTCTGGCTCTTGTTTAAAGCGCCGAAGCACACGCTTTCCCATCAAGAACTCGCTGACCGCTTTAAGGCGCCCGGATGGCATTTCGGATGGTTCTGTCGACGTATTGCGGAGGAGTTGGGAGACGAAAATCCCTCCGAATATGCCCTAACAGATCGATGGACGGCTGAAGACGGAACCTTGATGCTGACGCTCAAACCTTCGGTCGTGGCGGCAATGAGCAGATAGTGCTGCAGCAATCAACTATACGATCCCGATCAATCCCTCTCTCATCCCGGCGCAAGCCGGGATCCATCTTTCCACAAATTCTGACCTCGATATGCTTTCCCGATCGGGCGAAGCGCGGCAGTGATCTTGCAGCGGAACGATGGATCCCGGCTTGCGCCGGGATGGCTCGTTCCAATTCAGATCGAAACCGGGGGGACCGCCCGCATCCAGTTCTGCTCTTGCAATCCGGCGGCGGGCGCGTTTCACTTCGGGCACCAGCAGCAGGCGGCGCCGTTACGAGCGCCGGCAGGGAGGGGCCCATGAAGAGAGCGCTGTTGAACTCGCGACGGTTTGCCTTTGCGGCGGCGGCCGCGACGGTGCTGGCCGCGCCGTGGCCGCTCGCGGCGCAGCAGGCGCCGG
>DATFCQ010000280.1:0-53718 GCA_035252905.1 Allostellaceae bacterium
CAACCCATCGTCTCGCAACCGGAGCGGTCAGAAGAACCGCACGAATATCAGAAAGTCGCGCTGCCCAATGCTCTGTGCGCTCAGCTACAGATACTTACATGTCTAGCCAGGACTCAGGCAGTGATCAAGGTTTAGTCCAATGCCCTGTATCACCCTGTGGTGCCGTCTACCTGAATGGCGTCCATCAGAAAGTCGTTGCGGATTGCGGACTTCAGTTTGTCCAAAGCGGGTGACATGTTGTCCGCATTCCATTTCACCGTAAGCAGATGTTCGGTGTCGAAGTGCGTTTTTGCGGCATCGAGTTTCGACGCCTCGCAAGTGCAGTAGACGTTTTTCCCGAGCCCCTCGGCAAAGCCGGCCTCCCAATATGCTCCCCGGTTCTCGTCGGTGAGATCGGCGACAAGAAATTTGGCCGTGCGAATTTCGACCCGCATCCGCAGATCGATGAGCCCCGCCTTGGGCTTCTGATCGAGGCGGGGCAGCTCAAACCCGGTTTGCGCTACGGCCCCCACGAAGGCCGAGAATGCGCGATCGACATCTGGATTGTTGTACCCCATCGCCATGAAGGCAATGCGGGTGTCGGGTAAGCTGCGGCGAAATTCCTCGAACCGTCCCCAACCGTCGAATGTGAGGCGATAGCCAACAGTTCCGGGGCTGCGAGGATCGGGATGGCTTTCCTGTTCAACCAAACCCTTCGCTTTTATATGATCGACGACGTAGACAAACCCGCTGGTTTCACCGCGGGTCGGATTGTCGGCGGTGCCAAGAGGGCCGGTCAGATGCTGAGGATTGCATTGGACCCAAGCGCCAGGCGCCACTTCAGCCTCACCAAGATATTGGATAAAGGTATCGGCCTGCTCCTGGGGACTCGGCAGTCTTTCATACCGCCATACCGCACTGAGCCACGCTTGCGTCACCCTATGCGGCGCGCCGGGCGAATGCCTCCGCCGAATGGCATGGCTGGTGATCGCCCATCGCAACGGCTGCCGGTTGAGTTCGCCCTGTAGCACCGACAGTGCCTCCTCTGTAATGAGGTAGGAACCGCAGCGCGGGCAGCTGAGTGCAAGAGTGCGGGACGCAGGCGCCAAGGTCGGAGGAGACAACTTCGAATTACATACTGGGCAAAGCTCGTTCATTATCGTTTCGTTCAAATCCCTTCAATTAATACGTCGCAAAGAAACTTGCTGCCTTCTCCGGGTTGTACCCGCGCTGGTCGTAGAGCTTCGTTGTGCTCGGGTCGCGGTGGCCCGCGGCCTTCTGCACGTCTTCGAGCTGCGCCCCGTTTTCGAGCGCAGTGGTGATGAAGGTGGCGCGCATCGAGTGCGCCGAGTAGCCGCGGTCGAGCCCGATGAGGGCGGCGCATTTGCGCACGACCCGATCGATCGCGTCGGGGTCCATGTGCCGGCGGCCCTCGGTGCGCTTGCCGTTGTGCTTCAATGGCCGGAACAGCGGCCCGTCGATGTCGCCGCCGTGGCCGGCAGCCCCGAGATAGGCGCGCAGCCGCGCAGCGGTCTGCGGGTTGATCGCCAGCGTGTCGCGCCGTCCGCCCTTGCGCATGACGCGCAGCGAATCGTAGCCGCGGTTCTGGTGCAGGTCGCCGACCCGGAGCGCGGCGATCTCGGCACGCCGCAGTCCCACCTGCAGCCCGACCGACAGGATCGCGCGGTCGCGCAAGCCGGCGATATGCGGCTTGCCCTCAGGCGTCTCGATCGGCGGCGCATCGAGCATCCTGCGCGCCTGCGCCTTCGAGAAGGCGAGGGTCGATCCTTCGTCGCGATTGATCGCCGGCCGTTCGACCTCCCCGACCGGGTTCTTGGCGGCGTGGCCGTGCCGCACCAGGTGCTTATAGAGCGACGAGAGGGCGGCGAGCCGGCGGCGGATCGTCGAGGCCGCCGCGCGCTCGACCTCGCGCATGTGCCGCTCCCAGGCAATCACCGCCTTGTGGTCGGCTTGGCGCAAGTCCCCGACGCTTGCGATCTCCAGCGTGCGCAGGAAATGCTCCACGTCCTGCCGGTAGGCGCGCCGCGTGCGCGCGCTCTTCTGCTTGGCGAGCCAGATTTCCTCCTCGGGGATCTCGGCAAGCCGCGCGATGACCGAGGGCGGGTCCGGCGGGGCGTGATCGAGTTGCGAAGGCAATGTCACGGCTCGGTTCCGAGCAGCGCCACGCCCGCGCCCGCGCCGGCGGCGCGCAGGGATCCGTCGAGCGAGGCGAGCGGCAGGCGCTGTCGCAGCGCGAGCTCGAGATAGGCGGCATCGTAGACGGTCAGGCGATACCGCTCGGCGAGGTCCTGGGTGGCTGTCCACACCTCTTTCGATGTCTCAGGGTCGAGCGTGATCGGCAGATCGCTGAGAAAACGGGCGAGCCGGCGGCGGCGCGCGGCATCGACGCGGTTGCGCCGCTCGGCCATCATCAGCCCGTTGAGCGCTTCCAGCGGCCAGTGCTGCGGCGCGACGGCTCCCGTCTCGCCGATGCGATCCAAAAGCGCCGCCGTCGCCGGCGTGCGCTCGTCCTCGAAGCACCAGCTCAAGGCGACCGAGCTGTCGAGGATGAAGCTCACGGGCGGCCTTCAGCGACGAGGTCCTTGATCTTCAGCCCGCCGAGCGTGAGGCCTTTGCTCGTCTCCAGGATGCCGGCGATCGCGCGGCGGGCCTTCTCGCGGTCGAAGCCTGGCGCCGCGGCGACGAGGCGCGCGACCGGCTTGCCATGCCGGGTGATGACGATCTCCTCGCCCTGCGCGGCCTGGTCGAGCAGTGCGCCGAATTTTTTCTTCGCTGCGACCGCGCCGACCTCGCGCATAGCGCTTCTCCCGCTCCCGACTTCTCGTCTGAAGCGAGATTACCACGGCGCCGCCGGGCTGTCCATTCTCTACGTAATAAACCGGATTATCACGTGCAGCGTCGCACCCCTCCCGCGCCGCCGCCCCGGGGGCGCCGCGACGGGTGCCGACGCTCCCGACCCGGCGCCGAAGCCGAATCGGTTCGGCTACAGGGGTGAATAGGTCGGATACAGACTGGGTAGATGCGGGAGAATTTGGGATTGATCGGGCATCATTGACACCACGCAAGCTGGTAGGCCATTGTGCTCAACCCAAAGAAGACGCAGCCATGCTGCCTCGCCCCAAGCGCGCACGACCTGCCCCGCTCGGCCGAGGTGCTGGACGTGCACGGCGGGAGTGGACCCGCGAGATCGCCGACCAACGCGTGCACGGCACCACCGGAGAGGCGCCGATCGCGCGGTTCCGGTGCGCCGAAGCCGCGGCCTTGCGGCCGATCGTCGGAATCCCGCCGTTCGCGGCGATGCGCGAACTGGTGCGCAAGGTTCAGGCCGATTGCGTGGTCGAGATTGACGGCAACGCCTATTCGGTACCGTGGCGGCTGATTGGGGCCCTTCGACAAGCTCAGGAGCGTGCGCGTCACCCTCGCCGGCGACGTGCTGCGGGTCAGCCATGCCGGCGACGAGGTGGCCGTGCACGTGCGCCGCTCGGGCCGCTGTCAGCAGGTCATCGATCCCGCCCATTTTGCCGGGGTTGTCGGTTTCGGCGCGCCGGCGCGGGCCGCCAAGGCGGCGGCCGAGAGCGCGAGCGCGCCGGCGTTGTTGCGGCCGCTCTCTGAGTATGAACGTCTGGTTGGCGGAGGCTGGTGATGGATCACGAGCGCTTGGTGGCGATGCTCACCCGGCTCAAGCCGACCGCGATCCGCGACCAGCTCAACAGCCTCTTGGACGAGGCAGCGCGGCTTTTCACGGAAAACGCATCCCGGCGGCGGTCATCGGCGCACAGTTTTGATTACTGGAAAGGGGTTTGCCGTACTCCAGCGATCACCGAGAGCGAGTTGATAGACATGATGACGTTCGGGCGCGGGCACATGCATTGCCCATGGCACTACTCCCGATCAGCTCGGCACGGTCGCGGTCACGTTCCGGCGGCATGCCGGGCTGAACTCGGAGACGGTCATGCGCGAATCGTTCGACCCGGCAGGGTACCACCGCTCCCGCTACATCTGCGAGCCGCTGCACCTTCTCGATTACTGCCTGATCAATAACGGCGGGGCGGCGCTGATCCTCGCCGCCACCGGAGCCGCCCTGCAGGTTGCCCTCCTCGTTCATCGCCATGCCGAACTTGGTGGCCGGCACCATACCCTTGCGGCGGTCGCCGAGGATTTGGCCGAGCGCCGTTTCCGATCCGCCGATGTGCCCGTGCACATTGCCGTAGCTGTCGGCCGTATCGAAGGTGGTGATGCCGAGATCGAGCGCGCGATGGACAACGCGACGCGAGGCTGCGAGATCGATGCGACCGCCCAGGTTGTTGCAGCCGAGCCCGATCAGCGATATGCGCAAGCCCGATTTGCCGAGATTCCTCAATTGCACGACGATTCCTCCCGATCATCCTCTTCCGGGGCGATGCCCCAGTGCCGCTCAGAACCGGATCGGCCCGCCGCGGCGGCGGATGAACGGCAGGGCGATCAGGGGAATCATGATCAGCATCGCCGAGATCGCCGCTACCGTGGGATCGATGGCGTAGCGGATGTCCTCCCAGATCTTCAGCGGCAGCGTCTCGATGCGCAGGCTCGCGATAAAGCTTGTCACCACCACTTCGTCGAATGAATTGATAAAGGCGAAGATGCCGGCGGCGACGATCCCCGGCATGATCAGGGGCAGGATGACCCGCCTCGCGGTACGCAGGTGGCTGGCGCCGAGGCTCATCGAGGCGAGTTCCAGACGGCGGTCGAGGCCCATCAGGGTGGCGCCGAGGATGATGACGACATAGGAGAGGCCGACCGTGGTGTGGGCGAGCAGAATGCCGGGCACGGTCCCGAGCAGGTGCCAGCTTGCCAGAACACCGAAGAGGCCGACCGCCATGACAACCGACGGCACCATCAACGGGGCCAGCAACAGGGCATAACCGGGGTTGCGCAGCCAGCGCGGACCGCGCACCAGAGCGTAGGCGGCCATCGTCCCGAGCAGCAGCGCCAGCGCCGTGCTCATGACCGCGATTTTGCAGCTGACCCAGGTGGCGTCGAGCCAAGTCGGGTCGTCGAAATAGGCCTTGTACCAGCGCAGCGACCAGCTGTGCGGCGGGAAGCCGAGCACATCCTCGCCGCTGAACGACATCACGATGACGATGATGCTGGGCGTGACCAGAAAGAGCAGAATGACGCTGCTGTACGCTGCGAGCCCCCAGCACCCGAGATCCGGCAGGATGCGTGGCCGGCCGATGCGGCGGCGCCACAACGCCTTGCCAAGCTGCGAGACAATGGGCGCGTTCTCGACCGCCGCTACGGCCGCCCCCCACAGCCGCGTGCGACCGCGCTCCCCGGTGCGCTCCTGCCGCAATGAGCCGAGCCCGCCGCCGACAAGAAAATAGAAGCAGAGCGTCACGACCAGCGTGACCACCGAGATTGCCGCCGCGAACTTGAAATCGAGGGCGCCGCCGATCAGCGAAGCGATCAGATTGGAGAGCATCGTGTCTTTGGGGCTGCCCAGCGCCGCCGGCGTGATGTAGAAGCCGAGCGAGATCGCGAACACGAGGGTGCAGCCGCTGCGCACTCCGGGCAGGCTTTGCGGCAGAAACACCTTCAGAAAGGCGCGAACCGGTCCACCGCCCAGCGCCGTCGCGGCGCGCATCTGCGAGTCGGGAATTCCGTACATCACGGCATAGATCGGCAGGATCATGATCGGCAGCATAATGTGCACCATGCCGATCATCGCGCCGGACGTGCTGAACAGGAGCTTCAGCGGGTGCGAGACGAGACCCGTCGCCAGCAGCACGCCGTTGATCGGCCCGTCATCGCTGAGCAGCACCATCCAGGCGTAAGTGCGGACGAGCAGACTGGTCAAATAAGGGAAGACGACGAGAGCCAACAGATAACTGTGCCCGCGCTTTGCCATGTTGCTCAGAAACAGCGCCGTCGGATAGCCGAGGACGAGGCAACAGGCCGTGATCAAAATGCAGACCGCCACGGTCCACAGCGCGGTATCGACATAGGCCGTGCCGGTTACAAAGCGCCGGTAGTATTCCAACCCGAAATGCGGCAGGCCGAGGCTCAGCGCAACGAGGTTCCACAACGGGTATAGAAACAGCAGCGCGATAAAGACGAAGGCAGGAACGGCAAGGAGCGCGATCGCAAGCCCCTGCGGCCGCTCGCGCGCGCGCTCCCGCCGCTCCCTCTGTCGGGGTGGCGGGAGGGCTACTGCACGATCCATGTATTCCACCGTTCGACCAGCCGCGCCGTGTTGGTTTTGCCGTCCTGACCGACCTCGGAATACCAGGCGCCGTTGAGCCGAAAGGAATGCTGCGAATTGGCGGGATAGCTGATCAGTTTCTTGGCGATTACCGGCGCAATGAACTTATAGGCGCCGGCGTTGGCGGGAGCATATTTGGTGATCTCCGCCATTTTCGCCTGCTGCTTCGCGCGGGTTGCGAAGGCAATGAATTTCTGTACCGAAGCCTGATGTTTCGAGGCTTTCGGAATGACCCAATAGACGCCATAAACCTTGGCCTGATTATAGTTGATGTCGATCGGCTTGCCGGCGGCCTGCAATGCCAGCGCCCGGCCGTCGAAGTTCATTCCGATGTCGACGACGCCGGAATTGAACAGCTGCATGACATCATTGCCCTGGGTCCACCACTTGCGAATCTGTCCCTTGATCTTGTCGAGACTGCGGAACGCCCGGTCGATGTCCAATGGATACAGCTTGTCTATCGCGACCCCGTCGGCGAGCAGCGCCTCTTCCCACGGGCCCTCCGTCCCCATCTGGCCGCTTTGCAATGTCCGCACCCCGGGAAATTTCTTGTAATCCCAGAATTCCTGCCAGTTTTTCGGTCTCGGCGTCCCCGGGGGGTGCACCTTGGAATTGATCGACATGATAAAGCCGGCCTCGATGCTCTCGACGCCCCACTTCTTGCGAGCCGCCGGGCTCAGACCGGCGAGCTCCTTCTTGTCGTAGATCGCATAATCGATGTCGGCGATATAACCCTGCCGCGCAAACAATGTGCCGTTGGCCTCGGTCGTCAGAAATGCATCAATATCAATTGCGCCGTTTTTCGCCGCCAGCTCGAACTGCGCGGGCGGGACCTCGGATTTGACGGCATTGACGTGAATGCCGGTCTCCTTTTCAAACGGCTCAACGAAGGCTTTGACGTTTCCGTCGCCATAGAACCCGCCGCTGACATGGACGGTGATCGTGTCGCTCTGTGCGCCGGCCGAGACCGACCCCGCCAACAGCGCACCGGCCGTCAGGGCGCCGAACTGTCTCCTGTTCATCCTCGATCCCCTCCGTTGGCGGTCGACGCCGGACGATGCGGCGGCACGGCTGCGGTCAATCCTGCATGACGAGCAGGTCTTTGGCGTGGATGACGATCTCCACCTCATCGCCGCTCTTGAAGGCCGGGTAGCGCGCCGAATTCGGCACCTTGGCATGGAGCTCGAGGTCGCCGCTGCGGATCCAGTAGCGGTGGAAGTTGCCGACAAACACGTCGCGCGCGATCCGACCGGCGAGCCGGCGCGTCGCATCGGCGCCGACCGGTGCGATCGATGGGGAACGCGGCACCAGCTCCAAGGCTTCCGGACGCACCATCGCGCGCAGCTTGCGCCCGCGCGATGGTGCATCGGACGCCGACGCCAGCAGCCGCGCACCTGCGGCGGTCTCGATCTCGACCAATCCCCCGGCACTGCCGAGCACCGTCGCCTCGATGAAATTGGTGTCGCCGAGAAAGCGGGCGACGAACGAATTGACCGGCCTCTTATAAATCTCCCGCGGCCGGCCAAGCTGTGCCAGACGCCCCGCCTGCAGTACCGCGACGCGGTCCGACATTGTCAGGGCCTCGTCCTGGTCGTGGGTGACAAAGATGATCGTCGTGCGGAGCTGCCGGTGCAGCCCCTTCAACTCGTACTGCATCTCCTCGCGCAGATTGCGGTCGAGCGCGCTCAGCGACTCATCCATCAGCAGCAGCGGCGGCTGGAATACGATGGCGCGCGCCAGCGCCACCCGCTGCTGCTGGCCGCCGCTCAATTGATGAGGGTAGCGGTCGAGAAGCTCGGGCATCCGGACCCGCTCGACGGTCCGCGCGATCAAGGCGTCGCGCTCCCGCCCGGTAATTCCGCGGGCGGCGAGCGGGTAGGCGAGGTTCTCGCGTACGGTCATGTGCGGAAAGAGCGCATAATTCTGGAACACCACGCCCTGATTGCGTCGGTTGGCGGGAACCCGCAACAGATTGCGGCCGTCGACCCGGATCTCGCCGGCGTTCGGTGCGACGAACCCGGCGAGCAGCATCAAGACGGTCGATTTGCCGGAACCGCTGGGCCCGAGGAGGGTGAGGAACTCGCCGGGCTCGATAGCGAGGGATAATGCGTCGACCGCGCTGAGCGCCCCGTATTTCTTCGTGACGCCGACGAATTCGACCGAAGCTCCGGCCGCGCGCGGCTCGATCGCCGCATCGCGCCCCGCGATCGCCTCGCGAGCACGCATGGAGGCGCGTTTTGCGACCGCAGGTGCGGTGCGCGCTTCGCCGAACATCCAAAGGCCACGCATCAATCCGACCCAGGAGAGAATGTCGGGAGAAGTCTAGCCAAGCCGACCGAGTCGAGAGGCCTCCCGTGCGGTCGCATGCCGGCAGACCGGGCACCCGCGGCCGGCCTGGGCGCGGCGCCGACCCGAAAGGCGCGGTCAGGTGACATAGTCGATCGGCGGCTCGATCCCGGAAAGCACGTATCGGCCGATCTGCTGCAATTTGATGTCCTGCGAGTCATGAGTGCTCAGCGCGCGGGCGTTGCGCCAGAACCGGTCCAGACGAAAGGCGTTCGACGTCGACATTCCGCCGCAGTGGCGATGGACGTCGCCGGCGATCGTCAGCGTTGCCTCCAGGATCGACACCTTGGCCTGCATCATTTTGACCGAAACCTCGGCGCGCGAGCCGCCGTTGCGTGCGAAATCGGCGATGCCGCGGGCGGCCTCGCGAAGGGCGGCGCGGGCGGCGGCGAGCATCGCCGAGTACCTCCCGACCTGATGCTGGATCACCGGGTTCTCCGCCTGGCTCGCCCAGGCCGGATCCGAGGGCCGGACGCGGTCGCGGACATAGGCGGACATCGCATCGAGCGCGCCAAGGCCCATGCCGAGGAGGATCGCGCTCATCACGACCTGGGAGGCCGGGCCGTTGACATTGGCGGTCGACACGAAATCCGACCCAGCGCCCGGCTTCCAATGCAAGCCGTCGGGCACGAACACATTGGAAAAAGTGACCGAGCCGCTGCCGGTCGCCCGCTGACCCATGTTGTCCCAGTCGTGGTTGAGGGTGACGCCGTCGGCGTCGAGGCGGACAACGACATTGTAGAGGCCGCCTTCCTCGACGCTGGGATAGCCGTCGAGCAGCACCGGCAGCCAGCCATAGCGGGCGCCCTCGCAGCCCGTCGCGAAGTATTTCTTGCCGTTGATCAGAACCCCGCCCGCGACCGGCGTGCACGAAGTCCGAAAGCTGAAGCGCTTTTTCGTCGGCTCCGATGCGGGCGAGCAGAAGTGGGCGCCCTCGAAGCGGACCTCGCGCCAGATCTTGCGCTTCCACTCCTCCGCAACCCCCGTCCCCGACAGCAGGCCGAGCACCAGGTTGCGATGAACCGTAAAGATCTGTGCGGTCGAACTCTCGCCAGCCGATAATTCCGTGAAGATCTCAGCCGCCGCCTCAAGATCCTCATGCGGGTTCCCACTCGCGACCCCGCCCCATTCGCGGGGGAAGCAGATCGCGTCGAGCCCGGTTTCGACGATGCGCTCCATATTGCGTGTCGGGTATTCCCCAGTGGCGTCGAGGGCCGCAGCAGTCGTCTCGAACTCCCGCCGCAGCGCTTTCGCCACCGGAATGAAGTCCGCCACGGTCGACGCCAGACAGCAGCGCCCAACATGCGCCATCTCATCACTCCATCTCGCCGCCGCATTGTCGGCCGAACGAAGTCCCGGACGGGCGGCGCATCATTGACCGGCCCTGGCGGGACGCTAAAATCTCGGATATCCGCCGGAATTTTGCCAATGAGACTTCATCATCCCACTATTCCATTCGCGAATAGAGAGGATCGAGCAACTCTCGCAGGAAAACCAAGAGCCAACAACCGCCCTGGCGAAGAATGCTCAAATTTCCGGCGTATCTCGGCACTCGCCGAGCAACCAGTTTCGGAATGCTTGCATCAACGGGGACGCGCAGCGCTCCGGCGGATAGATCAGAACGTAATTCAGCCTGAGCGTCGAGAGGATTTCGAACGGGACCACAAGCCGCCCGCTGGCAAGTTCCTGTCGCGCGTAAAAATGCGGCAGGATCGCCACGCCGAAGCCGAGCAGCGCCGCCTCCACCACGAGCGCGATCTGGTCAAGCTGCAGACCCTCGGTCGGTGCGGGATGGCTTTCCTCAATGCTGCTGAACCAATCGCTCCACAGCGCCGGGATGGTGCGGTGCTGCAGTAACGGCACGTGTGCAAGATCACGCGGTGCGGCGATGCCGTAGCGGTCGCGCAATTCGGGGGTGCAGACGACAATGACCTCGGTGTCGAAGAGGCGCTCGGTTGCCATGCCGGGCCGGGCGTGGTTCGGCGTGTTGATCGCGGCGTCGAACCCCTCGGCCCGCAGGTCGAAGGCATCGCTTCGCGTTGTCAGCAGGATCGTTATGCCGGGGTGCTCCGCGTAGAAGCGCTGTAGCCGCGGCACGAACCATTTGGCGGCGAGCGAAGGCGTGATCGCGACGTTCAACACCCCGACGCCGGCGCGGGACGCCATTACCCGCAGCGTTGCGCCGGCGAGGCGTTCGAGCGCCTCGCGCACCTCCTGGAAATAGGTTGCGCCGGCATCGGTCAGGGTCAGGCGGTGGGGGACCCGGTTGAGCAGTTTGAGGTTGAGCATGTCCTCGAGCGCGGCGACCTGGCGGCTGACCGCGCTTTGCGTCAACGACAGTTCGTCGGCCGCCCGGCTGAAGCTGAGGTGCCTCGCGACCGCTTCGAATGCCTGCAGCGAGGCAAGCGAGGGAAGCCGCCGTCTCATGTCTCTACAAAGGACAATCCATCAAATCGTCAAGCGCAGCATCGATCATTCGAGAATGACCCGCAACGTCTGACCCGGACAGAACATCGGCACAGGGAAATCGCGACGCTAAAGGCCGAGATGGTCGTTAGGCCTGCGCCTCGTCGAATGAACCGATGCCGTAGAAATTCGACTGTCGCGGAACGGCCCAGCCCGCGTAATTGCGGGAGGATAAATCGTATCCAACCGCCGACCGGCTTCGCCTAGACGCAATAGACGCGTGCAGCACGCTCGCACCTCCTATATTTCACGATCAGCGCGGCAGCCGTTGCGGTACGCGCGGATCCGCCGTCCAGGCCGAAAAAGGGATCTCGATCGTGAGGCGGGGCCTCTCCCGGACCGCCTGCACCGCGGCCTCGCGCAGAAAGAGGCGCCAGGTTTCGCAAAGCTCCGGCCGCGCCGCCCGAAACGCGATCGGCGAGAGCAGAGTAAGGCTGGCGCGGCCGCCCGGATCGCGCACCGAGCGGTAGCGGACGCCTCGGGGCCGTCTGTCCGCGCAGCGTCGGCAAGTCCCTGGCAGGGGTCGTAGTCGGTCGGGTGCTCCGCTCCCAAAGCGCCCTATCGCGGTCGAGCGGCGGCAGGGTCAGGTCGATCGCGCGCCCGGTCCGGCCGGAACCCGAAAGGCGGTGCGCTCCTGGGAGTTCGCCGGGCGCTTGGCGGCTGGCGCATCGGGGGAAACAGCAGCCGGTAAAAGGCTTCTTCGGCCACCGCAGTCTCGACCCGCTCGGCGGCGTAGAAGTAGCCTTCAGTCTGGCGGGCACGGCGGAAGCGGCTGCCGCGAGGATAGGGGACGTAGCGGAAGGGCGTCGCCAGAAGGTCATCGAGACCGGCACAGGAGGCCGGAACAACAGGCTTGCTGCCCTCCAATTCGGCTTCAAGGACAGCCTGCTCGTCGAGCGACGAGTCGGAAGCGCTGACGCATCCCTATCTCGCCCATGTCTGGGCCAAGAAAGATGCCGATCTGCGGGTTCCCGCCCGGCCAGGCGCGCCGGGTGGCGCTGCTGGGCGTCCTCGACTGGGCCCAGCAGAAACTGGTCGCCCATACCAGCCGCAGCAAGCGCGGCTCCGATTTTTTGCGCTGCTCGCAGTCATCGATCGCCGCTACCGACCCCGGCCTGGGGTTGCCACCACGCCGGTGGTGCTCAGTCTCGATAACGGCCCGATCCATACTAGCAAGACGACCCGAGCCGCGCTGAAGGCTCGTGCGCTCCTGAGCTCGACTTTCTCGACTTTATCGAATCACGCGGCATAGGCGAGAGTGTCCGCCATACGGTTCCAGATGTCGCGAGGTATTTCGATGATTTCGCCGCCACTCCGGGACGTGCAAAAAATGTGATGCGTCCAGATTTCGCGGCGTACGGCGGCGATGGCATTGCTGCCCTTCGGCAAGCTCAGGGGTGGGGTGCGGCTTGGCATACCCGACGGCGGTTCGGGGCTGGAAGAGCGCGGCGGTGTCGAGGTCGTCCGCCCATAGGGTGACAAGGGAGAATAGACCGAGCAGCGCCGGGGTGATGCGCAGGACGGCGCGATCGGACCATTGGCGCTGGGTTTCCTGGCCCTTCGACAGGCTCAGGGGTGACTTCGAGCTGCCAGCGTGCGACGAACCACTGCAGCATCTCGCTCGGCGCGGCGGTGAGATCGGTGGCGAGAAAAGCCTGGGGTTCGAGTTCGCCGGCGGGATCGCGTACAAGCAGCCAGCGGATCGGCACCGGGGGCTTGCCGCCGTGGTACCACACGGCAGTGGCGCTGGCGATTTCGACCAGGCGATGGGTTCGGCCATACCACAGGGCGACGGTGTGCCGGTGCCAGACGGTGGCAGGATCGTGCAGGCGTTGGGTGAGCTTGGGCAGTTGCCTTCCCTTGAGCGGCGGTCGTCCGCGCCCGCAGCGTTTGGGTGGGGCCAGAGCAAACAGGTTGGCGTCGAGGCGCAGCCCTTCGACAAGCTCAGGCGGGGGTGATCCGGCGCCGCTTGCGAATAACCGGCGAGAACCTTGCTCAGCGCAGGCGCGGGCCCGGGTCCATGCCGAGATAGACGCGGCCGCCGATCGGGTACCATTCCGGCGCGATCGTGACCGTCTGGCCGACGACGTGCAGATCGCGCCAGCATTCGGCGAGACGGCTGTCGCGCTGGAACGAGGTGCTGCCGCCGTGCCGGTACATCAGATCCATCGCCGCGCGGGCATTGTCGGCGGCGTAGACGGCGGCCAGGCGGCAGCGGGCGCGCTGCTCAAGGGTGGTCTCCCGTCCGGCCGCGACCGTGTTCCACAGTTCGGCGATCATCGCGCTGCGATAGGCGCGGCCGGCGTTCAACAGGGCGTCGGCCCGCCCGACGGCGTCCTGGACCTGCGGGTTCTCGCCCAATATGCCGGTGCGGCCGCGCGGCGTCTTCTCGCCGGCCAAGCGGATCAATGCGTCGATGCCGGCGCGCGCAATGCCGGTGATCACCGCGCTGTGGTGCGGTCCGACCCAGGCCTGGGTCGGCAGGGCGTAGCTGATTCCCGGCCAGCGCTCCCATTGATTGTCCAGCGGAGCGCCGGCATGGACCATGACCCGCCGCTCCGGCAGGAAGACGTCCGCGACCGTCCAGTCGAAGCTGCCGGTGCCGCGCAATCCGGCCACGTCCCAGCTCCCCGGGACGATCTCCGCCTCGGCGCGCGGAAAGATCCCGCGCCAGAACAGCGGGGCGCCGTCGGCGCGTCGGCGCGGCCGGCCGTCGTCGAGGATCTGGAAGCTGCTCAGCATCCAGGCGCTCTCCTGGCAGCCGCTGCCGAAACTCCAGCGCCCACTGACGCGGTAGCCGCCGGCAACCGGCACCGCCTGCCCGCCGCCCTGCACGGCGGTGCCGGCGATCCCGGTGTCGGGCCCATGCCCGTAAAGCTCTCGGATACCCGCATCCGGCAGGCCGAGCGTGACAAGCTGGCCGATGCTGTTGTTGGCGAGGTTCCAGCCGACCGAGCCGGCGCCCTCGGCCAACAGCTCGACGACGCGCAGATAGGTCAGCGGGTCGACCTGCAACCCGCCCAATTCGCGCGGGATCACCATGCGGTAGAAGCCGGCGGCGCGCAATTCTTCGACGAGGGCCTGCGGCAGGCGCTGGTCGCGCTCGATCTCCTGGTGATGTTCGCGCAGCATCGGCCGCAGCGCGGCCGCCGCCTGGACCACGGGCTGCGCGTCGATGTCGACCGGCAAGCGCATCTCTTCGGCCATCCTGTCCATCGGCTCCTCCCGCTGCCGTCCCGAATATACTATATTTTTGCCATGATAGGCTGGTCCCGTTGCCCCGATGTCGAGCGGATCCCCGGCAAGGCATCGGGCCGCCGGCTGATGTGCGGCACCCGTATTCCGGTGGACGACGTGCTGCCGATCCTTGTCGCTCAAGCGCGTCCCGGCCAAAGGACGGGTGTTCCGCCGAAGCGACCCTTCCCCGCCCTTGCGCTCACAACCCGACGGATCTCCGCAAACGAAGTTTCCTATTCCTCCGGCCGCTCGTACCACACGCGCCCGTCCTTCACGGTCAGATGGGCCAAGAGGCGGCGCCGGGCGGTGATCGTATTGCCGTCGCTGTCGCGCAGTTCAAACCTGCCGTCGCGCAATTCGAATACCGCGACGTCGGCATTGGCGCCGGGCTGCAGGGTTCCGACCGTGCCCTCATAGCCGAGGATCCTCGCCGGGACGGCGGTGGCGCGGCGCACGACCTCGTCGAGCGACATGCCGAAATGCAGCAGTTTCGACATTGTCGTCGGCAGATCCCAGACCGGGCCATGGCTCGCGCTGGCCAGGGTCAGATCGGTCGAGATCGTGTCCGGCAGGAAGCCCTGGTCGAGCGCCTTTTCGATCATCGGAAAGCTGAAATGGTTGCGGCCGTGGGCGCAGTCGAAAATGATGCCGTGACGCTGCGCCTCGACCACCTCCTTCAATACGAACAGCTTCTCCTCTCCCATGATGCCGTTGGCGCGGCCGTGATAGCAGTGGGTGACGATGTCCCCCGGCTTCATCGGGGCGATCAGTTCGGGCAACGGGATCGGCGAGTCGGTGATGTGCATCATCATCGGCACGCCGCCGGCCATGTCGGCGGTCCGGCGCGCGAGCTTGACCGGCTCGGTCGTGTAATCCCAGACGAGGCCCGGGCCGTAGCGCAGTTTGACGCCGATCGCCAGATCCGGGTTCTCGTTGATCGTGCGGGCGCAGCCTTCCGGATCGGCATAGGGAAAATGCGCCAGTTCGCCGCCGCGCGCAGCGCCGGTGATGCCGATCGCCGACAGATTGACAAAGGCGCGCACGCGGGTGCGCACCTCGTGGTCGAGCACGTGCCGCAATCCGGCGAAATTGGCCGACCCGGCGCTGCCGGCGTCGCACAGCGTGGTGACGCCGCTCGCCCGGCAGAAATGGTCGGTCCGCCCGCCCATGTCGTGCGCGTTGACAAAGACATGGGCGTGGAGGTCGACGAGACCCGGGGTCACCCATCGGCCCCTGACGCTGATCGTGCGCCGCGCCTCGCTCGCGGGCAATGACGGCGCGACCGCGGCGATCTTGCCGCCGGCGATGCCGATATCCATGATGCCGCGCAGTCCGGCGCCGGGATCGAGCACCTCGCCGCCGCTCAGCACAAGGTCGTACTTCATCGCTCAATCCCCTCCCGTGGCCACGGGCCCGATGGTCCTTCACGGCCGCGTTTCTGGCAACCCCCGCGACGAGGTCCCCTCCGGCATGGCGCTCCTCAAAGGGCTCGAAATCGTGCAGATCGGCGGCGGATTGGCCGCCGCCGTGTGCGGGCGTCTCTTTGCCGACGTCGGCGCCCGGGTCGGCTGCATCGACCCGGACGCCGTCGGGGTCCCCGCGCGGCAAGTCGCGCGGGGCTGGTCGACGCCTCTCGCCCGCCACCTCAACCACGGCAAGGCGGTCGTCTCCGGCGCGCCGGCGGCGCGTGCGGCGATCGCCGCCGCGGATCTGATCGTGCTCGAAGGCGGGCCGCGGGACTTGCGCGAACGGGGCTGCGACCCCGGCGCCCTGCGCCGGATCAACGAGCGGGCGGCGCTCGTCGTGATCTCGCCGTTCGGGCAGAGCGGCCCCAAGGCCGACGACCCGGCGAGCGACCTGACCCTATTCTTCGCCAGCGGGATCGCCCGGATATTGACCGGGCAGGTCGACGATCTCGGCGAGGCGCCGATCCGCCCGGCAGGCCTGCAATCCGCCTTTATCGGCGGCCTCGCCGCCGCCTGCGCCGGCATGCACGCGGTCATGGCCGAGGGGCTCGGCGCAACGATCGATGTGTCGATCCACGAGGCCCTGGCGACCCTCGCGATCACCGAATTGGCGCGCGCCGGGACGACGGGCCGGATCTGGTCGCGCAAGCGGCTCCTCGACGGCAACGGCGCCACCGTGTGCATCCTGCCGGCGCGCGACGGTTATGTCGCGATCTCGCCGCGCGACGACCACCAATGGGCGGCTTGGCTCAAAGTCATGGGCTCGCCGGATTGGGGACGGGACCCGCGCTTTGCCGCCAAGCCCGACCGGGTCGCCCATTGGGATGCGCTTTATGCGCTGATGTCGGCATGGAGCCGCCAATACGACAAGCAGGCGATCGCCAACCGGGCCCAGGCTGCGCATGTGCCGAGCTTCCCGTTGCGCGAGCCGGCCGAGCAGCTCCTGTCGCCGCAGCTCGCCTACCGCGGCTTCTACAGGAAGCTCGACATCGGCGGGCGCGAGGTCAAGGCGCCCGGACCGCCGTTCGGGCTGCACCTCACGCCGTCCGAGCCTGGCGAGCGGCGCAAGGCGATGGGAACGATGCCGCTCGCCGGTATTCGCGTGCTCGACTTCAGCTGGGTCATCGCCGGCCCGACGACGACGCGGTATCTCGCGGCGATGGGCGCCGAAGTGATCAAGATCGAGGCGCCGGGCCGCGGCGACCCCGGCCGCGCCTCGGAACTGCACAATGTGCTCGGCCAGGCGAAGCGGGCGATCGTGCTCGACCTCAAAAAGCCGCAGGCCGTCGCCCTCGCCCGCGCTTTGGCCGCCCGGTCCGACCTGTTGATCGAGAATTTCGCGACCGGGGTCATGGACCGGCTCGGCCTCGGCGCCGAGGCGCTGCGGGCGGTCAACCCCGATCTGATCTATGTCTCGGCCTCCGGCCTCGGGCGCACCGGGCCCGAGGCGCAGGCCGTCGCCTACGGCACATTGTTGCAATGCTATGCCGGTTTCGCCGGGCTCAATCGCCATCCCGGGACCCCGCCGCGGGTCGGCTTCGCCTGGCTCGACCCGATGTGCGGCCTGATGCTGGCCTTCATCGCCGCCGCCGCTTTGTGGCACCGGCAATGCCGCGGCGGCGTCGCGCGCGTCGATTTTTCGATGCTCGAAGCGATGCTGTGGACAATGGCCGAGCCGCTGCTCAAGGCGCAATCGGGTGCTCCCCCGCAGCCGGCCGGCAACGGCTCCGAATGCTTCATCCCGCACGGCGCCTATCGTTGCGCCGGCGATGACGAGTGGCTGAGCCTTGCGGTCGCGGGCGACGCACAATGGCAAAGCCTGTGCCGGATCGTCCCGGCTTTGGCACCGCTCCGCGGGCTCGGCCTTGCCGAGCGCAGAGAGCGAAGCCGGGACATCGACGACGCCCTCGCCGCCTGGGCGCGCCCGCTGTCTGCCGCCGCTGCCGCCGAGGACTTGTTGCGCGCCGGCATCCCCGCGGCATCGCTCGCCGCTTCGCGCGATCTTGTCGCTTGCGATCACCTGAAGGCGCGCGGCTTCTGGGAGGCGCAGGACGGCGGCGGGGTGTTCCCCGGCCTGCCGTGGCACGCCAGCTTCGGCCGCGTCACCGGCCCCGCCCCGGCGCTCGGCGCCGACACCGACGCAGTGCTGCGCGAGGTGCTCGGCCTTTCCGGCGAGGAGATCGCGGCGCTGCGCGCAGCGGGAGCGCTGGGGTAGGGCGGAAAAGCGCAGCCCATTCCGCCGACCGGGATCGCCGGCACCCGCCTCAACAATGGCGGAATGGGCTGCGCTTTTCCGCCCTACGTACCCTTGTCAGCCGGCTGCCCCGGGTCAGCCTTTCGGCGGCACGAACATGTAGCCGATGCCGCGCACGGTGCGGATCGCCTCGGGGTGGGCGGGGTCGATCTCGACCTTGCGGCGCAATCGGGTGATGCGCAGGTCGATCGCGCGATCGAACGCATCGGCCTCGCGATGCGCCGTCGCCTCCAGCAGCCAGTCCCGCATCAGCGGCCGGTTCGGGTTCTCGGCGAAGATCTTCAACAGGTCGAACTCGCTGGCGGCGAGGCGCTCCTCATGGCCGTCGGCCGGGTCGATCAGAACGCGCCGATCGAGATCGAGAACGCGCCGGCCGATGCGCACGCGCGGGCCCGCTTCCGGCGTCCCGGCGGCGCGCCGCAACACGCTCTTGACCCGGGCCAATAATTCGCGCGGCTCGAACGGCTTGACAATGTAATCATCGGCGCCGGTTTCAAGCCCGACCACGCGGTCGATCGTATCGGCGGCGGCGGTGACCATGATGATGCCGATGCGACCGCTCTTTTCGCGCAGCCAGCGCACCAGCGCAAACCCGTCCTCCCCCGGCAGGCCGACATCGAGCATGACCAGCGCCGGCAATTCACGCGCGACGAGCCGGCGCAGGGCGGCGCCGTCGGCGAAGGCACTGATCCGGAAATTCTGCCGCGCCAGATAATCGGCGAGCATCTGGCGCTGCACCGCCTCGTCCTCGACGACGACAATATGCGGCCGCGGATCCATGGCCTACAGCAATACGCGGTAGGCGCGCACCGGACGAGCGATGTTTTTCAAGTCCTGCTCGCCGATGTCGGCGACGGCGATGTCGAGCCTGCCGCGGACCTGCTCGTAGGCGGCGGCCGAAAGGCAGATGCCGCCGGGCTCGGCGATGCCTTCGAGACGTGCGGCGATGTTGACGCTGTCGCCGAGGATGTCGTCGCCGTCGGCGAGGACATCGCCGACATTAATGCCGACGCGGAACTGGATGCGCCGCTCGGGCGGCCCGGCGGCTGCCGTGGCGAGGCCGAGCTGCACCGCGACGGCGCAGCGCACGGCGTCGAAGGTGCTGGCGAACTCGATCAGGATGCCGTCGCCGCTGATCCGCACGACGCGGCCGCGATGGGCGTCGATTTCCGGGTCGAGCAACTCCCGCCGCAAAGCGCGCAGCCGCACCAATGTGCCTTCTTCGTCATGGCCGACAAGCCGGCTGTAGCCGGCAATGTCGGCGGCCAGGACGGCGGCGATCCGGCGCGCCGGCACGGCGTCGCGATCCGGCGCGCCGCGGCGCAACACGCTCTTGACCCGCGCCAGGAGTTCGCGCGGTTCGAACGGCTTTACGATGTAGTCGTCGGCGCCGGTTTCAAGGCCGACGACGCGGTCAACGGTATCGGCGGCGGCGGTGACCATGATGATGCCGATGCGACCGCTCTTTTCGCGCAGCCAGCGCGCCAGGGCGAACCCGTCTTCGCCCGGCAGTCCGACGTCGAGCAGGACCAAGGCCGGCGCTTCGCGCTCGACGAGCCGGTGCAGCGCCGCGCCGTCACCGACGGCGCTGACCCGGAAATTCTGGCCGGCGAGATAATCGACGAGCAATTGCCGTTGCATCGCCTCGTCTTCGACGACGACGATATGGGGCCGCAGGTCCATGGCTCCCTCGCCGGCATTGTGTCGATTGCAACTGTGGCGCACGCTCGGGCGCAAGTCCAGCATTCCGCCGCAGCCGGCGCTCTCCGCGGACGGGCAGCTTGGCAACGGCGCCGCTCTTCACGGGAGTTCCCGAGCGGCCGCGGCCGCATCACCGAAGAAAATGGTCGAGCGCCGGCGCTCATCCTCACCCGCCTCGCCCTCCCCGGGCGAACCACTGCTCCAGCCGTTCGGGGGGCAATCGCGGATATGCAGCCAACAGCGCCTCAGGCGCCTCGCCTTCCTTCAGCGCCGATGCGATCGGTCGCACGAGCAGGCGCGTTCCTGCGAATGTCGGGGCGCCCGCCTGAATGTCGGGATCCTTGGTGATCAGCTCGTGCATCCGGCGAATCCGTTGCAGCCGCGCAGCGAGACCGTTCCGAATGGTGTCGATCTTTACCACCCCTCTCAGCTCGCCGAACTCGACGCTGACCTCATTCTGTGCGGCTGCGTTTCACGTAAGGCGGCGCCTATGCTAAGCTTGAACCATGGGTACTGCCGATCTCCTTGCTCGTATCGCCGCCGAACCCGGGAAAATGGGCGGCAAGCCCGTGATCAGGGGCCGTCGCATCACCCCTTCCATGGTACTGACCATGCTCGCCAAGGGTGCCAGCCGGGAGGCCATTATGGAAGCTTATCCTGTGCTCGAGCCGGCGGATATCGACGCCTGTCTGCTGTACGCCGCGCGCCTGAGTGAATTGGCGGCTGCGGAAGGTCTGACGATCGACGCGGAATAGCGTGCGCTTGCTCGCCGATTCCAACATTGTGGCACAGGCTGTGCACGCAATGCGGGCTGCCGGTTACGATGTCATCTATCTGGGCGAGCGGACGGCGGATCCCGGCGATCGGGCTCTGCTTGCTGAAGCTGTCGCCGAAGGGCGGATCATTCTCACCAAGGACCATGACATCGGGGCATTGGTCCACCGTGATCTGCAACCGCACTGCGGCGTACTGCTTCTCGACGATTTGGGTGATGCCGCAGCCGAATCCGGCTTGATACTCGCGACATTGTCGTCTCATCGCGATCGACTGGTTGCGCGGGCCTTCTTGAGAGCGGGTGAAGCCGGCATCCGCGAGGCGCGGGGTGAGGCCATCGCGTTTCGGAGTCCAAGCACCGCACCGCATCGACCAGCGCACGCGCCGAGGATAGTCAGCGCCGTGCGCAGCAGCGCGGCATCAACGGCGCCGCTTCCGTGCGGTCACGCGTGCTCGACCTCTTCCGCATGAGGCCGGCCGCCCCCGCGCATCGCCCGATGTCATCGAACGCCCGTTTCAGCCGGCATTGGCGGATCCCGGGTGCCAAGGTCGGTCGAAATCATGTCGGACGTGAGCGTCCGCCGCGATACCGACAATACAAAGCGGGCCACCGCGCGACACGGTGACGACATGAAAACAAGGTAGTATGGCGGTTTCCGCAGCAGCGAGAGACCCGATGGCCTCGTCTCCCTCCGCGCCGAGCGCGCCCCCCGAGACGCCGGACGAGGCGATCCGGCGGCTCAACGCCGAATTGCGCGAGGCGCTCGCCCAGCAGGCGGCCGCGACCGAAATCCTGCATGTCATCAACTCCTCGCCGGGCGATCTCGCGCCGGTGTTCGAGGCGATGCTCGGCAAAGCCATGCGGCTCTGCGAAGCCAGCTTCGGCATCATGTTCGTGGTGGATGGCAAGAGCGCCCGCATTGTTGCCGCGCGCGACGTCCCAAAGGCGTTGAGCGATTTCCTGTCGCAGCATCCGCCGGGCATCGGACCGGATACTCTTTTTGGCCGCGCGATGCTCGGAGGCTGTGTCCTTCATACCGCCGATGCCGGCGCGGGAGCGGTTTATTGCAATGGCCAGCCGTTGACCCCGACGGCAACCGATCTTGCCGGCGTCCGCGCGCTGCTGATGGCGCCGCTGCTCAAGGATGGCGGCGTGCTCGGCGGTTTCGCGATTTTCCGCCGCGAGGGGCGGCCGTTCTCGGACAGGCAGATCGCACTTCTGCAAAGCTTCGCCGCGCAGGCGGTCATTGCGATCGAGAACACGCGGCTCCTGGGCGAATTGCGCCGGCGCACGCGCGAGCTCGAAGAGTCGCTCGAATACCAGACCGCGATCAGCGACATGCTCAGGGTCATCAGCCGCTCGACCTTCGATCTGCAGCCGGTATTGGACACGGTCTGCGAAACCGCCGTGCGGCTCTGCGGCGCCGAATTTGCCCACATCGCGAGCCGCGACGGCGGCCTGTATCCGGTCGCGGCGAGCTTTGGCATTTCGCGCGAATTTGTGCGCTTCCTGCAGGATAATCCGGTGCCGCCCGACCGCAGGACCGTCACCGGCCGGACCGTGCTCGAGCGCCGGGTCGTCCATGTTGCCGATATTGCCTCCGACCCGGAATACGGCCGGCCCGAGACCATATCGCTCGGCAGGATCCGCACCGTGCTCGGCGTGCCGCTGTTGCGCGAGGATGAGCCGATCGGCGTTCTCACGGTTTCGCGCCAGCGGGTCGAGCCGTTCACTGCTCGGCAGATCGCGCTGATGCAGAACTTTGCCAACCAGGCGGTCATCGCGATGGAGAACGCGCGGCTGCTCGGCGAATTGCGCGCCCGCACCACCGAACTCGCCCGTTCGGTCGAAGAGTTGAAAATGCTGAGCGAGGTCGGGCAGGCGGTCAGCTCGACCCTCGATCTGCGCGCGGTCCTGTCGACAATCCTGTCCCGCTCGGTCGGGCTGACCGGGGCCGATGCCGGTGCGATCTTTCGTTACCGCCGGGCCGAGCGCGCCTTTCGCCTGGTCGAGGCGGTCGGATGGGACGAGGCGCTGGCGCATTCGGTGCGCGACCTCGCGGTCGCCGACAGCGAGAGCGGGATGGGCGAGGCGGCGGCCAGACGGGCGCCGGTCCAGCTCGCCGATCTCGCCGAGCGCGGCAGCTATCCGCTGCGCGACGTGACCCTAGCCACCGGATTTCATTCGGCCTTGATCGTGCCGCTGGTCGGGCCGGAGCGCGTCCTCGGCGCCCTGGTGCTGATGCGGCGCGCGACCGGCAAATTCCCGCCCGAGACCGTGCGGTTGATGCAGACCTTGGCCAGCCAGTCGGTTTTGGCGATCCAGAATGCGCGGCTGTTGAGCGACGTGCGCGCACGCCGGGACGCGGCCGAAGCGGCGCGCGCCGAGGCGGAAGCGGCCAATGAGGCCAAATCGACCTTTCTCGCGACGATGAGCCACGAGATCCGCACGCCGATGAACGGCGTGCTCGGCATGATGGAGGTGTTGGAGCGGCAGGGTCTCGGCGACGAGCAGCGCCCGCTGGTCGCGACGATGCGCGATTCGGCGCAGGCCCTGGTGCGCATCATCGACGACGTGCTCGACTTCTCGAAGATCGAGGCCGGTCGGCTCGAACTGGAGACGACGGCCTTTTCATTGTCGGGGTTGGTGGCGGGGGCAATCGACACATTGCGCCCGCAGGCGGCGGGCAGGGGCCTGGCGATCGGTGCCGAGATCGCGCCCGGCTCCCACGACGCGCTGGTCGGCGACCCGACGCGCATCCGGCAGATCCTGTTCAATCTGTTGAGCAACGCGGTCAAGTTCACGGCGCGCGGCGGCATCGTCGTGCGCGCCGGCACGATGCCGCTCGGCGGCGGAGAGACGCAGGTCACGCTCGCGGTCGGCGACACCGGCATCGGGCTCGACGCGGCGCAGCAGGCGCGGGTTTTCGAACCGTTTTCGCAGGCCGACAGCTCGACCACAAGGCGCTATGGCGGCACCGGGCTCGGTCTGTCGATCGTGCGCCGGCTGGCGCAGTTAATGGGCGGCGATGTTGCGGTCGAGAGCGCGCCGGGCCAGGGTTCGACCTTTACCGTGACCCTGGTGCTCGCCGCCGCGCCGGCCTCCTCGCCGCTCGCCGCCCTGCTGAAGCCTGCCATCGCGCCACCGGCGGCCGCGGCGCTGGGCGCCGATGCGACGCGGCTCCTGGTCGTCGACGACCATCCGGTCAATCGCGAGGTCCTGGTGCGCCAGCTGGGGCTCCTCGGCCTTGCCGCGGATACCGCCGAGGACGGCATCGCGGCATTGCGAGCCTGGACGCCCGAGCGCTATGCGGCGGTGCTTGCCGACCTGCACATGCCGGGCATTGACGGCTACGAACTGGCGCGGCAATGGCGCGCGCGCGAGGCCGCACAAGGGAGCGTGCGTACCCCGATCGTCGCGGTGACGGCCAATGCGATGCGCGGCGAGGAGGAGCGCTGCCTCGCCGCCGGCATGGACGCCTATCTGGCGAAGCCGGTGGCGATCGAGCGGCTGCGCGCGATCCTCGAACGCTGGCTGGCGATCGGCGACGGCGCGGCGGCGCCTTCCGCCGGCGCCGCGATCGACCGCAGCGTATTGGCCGCCTGGCTCGGCGATGACGAGGCCGGCATTGCGGCGCTATTGCAGAAGTTCCGCGACAGCGCCGTCGACTCCGAGCAGGCGATCGAGCAAGCTTGGCGCGCCTCGGACCTCGCCGGGCTGGCCGCCGCCGCGCACCGCCTCAAAGGGGCGGCGCAGGCGGTCGGCGCATCCCGACTCGGCGCCGCAGCGGGCGATCTGGAGCAGGCCGGCAAGGCCGGCGACCGCGAGCTCTGCCGCGACCGGCTCGGCCCGCTCGCCGCCGAATTGCGCCGCGCTGTCGCCGAGATCCGAGATTGAGCCTCGTCCGCCGGCGTGCCGCAGCGGATTTCTCGAGCCCGGCACGGCGGCATATCTTTCTCCCCGCCGAGCGCATGGCAGCGCTGGATTGGCGCGGTCATTGCCGCAGGGCCGCCAGAATTTTACAGGACTGAGAAATTTTCGGCGATGAATTGCTCCGCAAGCTTCGGCGCCTTGGCGCGACGATCGTGCCGGCCCGCGGCAAGAGCCTGCCCCGGGCTTGACCCGGGGGCGGCCACGTACGGGTGGAATTGCACGGCCATGTAACCCATGTGCCGATGGGCAGCGGCGTTCTGAAGACAGGCCTCGTCCACGGTATGCTGAAACAGCTCGGGCTGACGCTCCGCGATCTCGAATAGGAGGACGGCGTGAAATCCCGCGCGCGTGCCGCAACCGACTGGCCGGTCGATCTGATCCCGGCCGAGGAAGGCGGCTATATCGTCAACTTTCCGGATCTGCCGCACGGCTGGGGCCAAGGCGAAACGCGGGCAGAGGCTCTGGTGCAGGCCGAGGATTTGCTTGAGGAGATGATCCTCGGCATGATGGCGCACAACGAGGAGGGGCCGTCGCCGTCCCCGGCGCAGGGACGCCCGACCGTATCCTTGCCGGCCCTGACCGCAGCCAAGCTCGAAGCCTATCGCGCGATGCGCGCAGCCGGGCTCAACAAAAGCCAGCTCGCCGAGCGGCTCGGCTGGCAGCCCTCGCAGGTGACGCACCTGTTCGACGGCCGCCACGCCTCGCACCTTGACCAGATCGAGACGGCCTTGGCCGCGCTCGGCCGCCGCCTCGTGGTGACGAGCGAAGCGCGCTGATCCGAGTGGGGCGCTCGGACAATCGGAAAAAATGCGGGAGTTCGGAACCGGAGGGCTGCGGGAGCGTCTTTGAGGGAAGAGAACAATTGCGGAACATAAGCCCGACATGACTCCGAAAAAGAAGCCCGATCAGAGCTCGAACCGCATCAAGGACCCGGACGATTGGGTCACCGGCGACGAGGAGATGACCGGCGCGCAGGAATCCTACCTTGAGACGCTGGCGGAAGAAGCTCACGAGCCTGTCGCGCCCGATCTGACCAAGGCCGAGGCGTCGAAAGAGATCGATCGGCTGAGGACCAAGACCGGACGCGCCCGTACGCCGCCGCGGGCGAAAAAATCTTCCGGGTAACGTGGCCGCAGGACTTCCGCGGGGAGGGGAGAGGGCTGAGGTTCGGAAGCCTCACAGTGACGGGGCGCCGGGGCAATCCGTGCCGGCAAGGAACCAGCCCGGAGGGCCGGCGTTGACCGGCGCGACCCGCCATTCCGGTCTGGCGAGGGAGGAGCGCGCCATGCAGACCGTCAAATACCGATTGTTCGAGCCGCGCCTCGCGCCGCGCCGCACCAGGCTCGAAGTGCCGGGCTGGGCCGGCCGGCCGGAGCCGCGCCGCGACGGCTCGCACGAACATGCCTGGCACTGCATTCCGTTCGTCGAAAGCGCGCAATACGGCATCGAATTGTTCTATCCTTTCGACAATGAATTGCATGTGACAAAACGCCAGGGCCGGGTCGTGCTCGAAGGCGATTTCGGCCCCGATCCGGGGACCGGCGTCAACTGGCCGCCGTTCCGCTCCTTTGGCGAAGAGTATTACACCTATCAGTTATTGCTCGACCTCAAGGTTGCCGACGGCATGGCCGTGCGCACCGAGCCGCATCCCCGCTTCTATACCTCCGCTGCCGACGACGTGCCGCTCGCGGTGCCGGCGCTGTTGCGCACGAGCTGGTGGCCGATGATCTCGTTTGTCGTGTTCAAGGCGCCGCCCGAGGGCCGCACCCATATCTTCCGGCCGGGCGAGCCGTTCATGCAGATCCTGTTCCTGCCGGAGGAAGCCCCGTTCGAACTGGTGCCGATGGACGAGGAGGAAGCGGCCGAGCGCGAGATGCGCGGCCGCCGCATCCACGCCAGCCGCGACACATTGGGGAAGGATTCGACCTGGACCTCGTCGACCAACACCGTGTTCGACGCCACCTACCGCCGCATCCTGCGCGCGGCGCGGGCCAAGGCGAAAGGGACCGGCGCCTGAAATCGGCGGAATACGCTGCGCTATTCCGCCCTACGCTCCCCGTTGTAGGGCGGAATAGCGCAGCGTATTCCGCCAGTGTCCTCTCAGCGCCCGTAAAAGCCCCTGTTGATCACCACGCCGCCAAAGCCCGGGATGCGGATGAAGGCTCCGCGGTGGTGGTGGTGATGATGATGGTGGTGATAGCGGCGATAATAGCCGTAGTAGCTATGGTGATGGTGATGATGGTGGTGGTGATAAAAAGGATAACGCTGGGCGACCTGCACGTCCTCTGAAGGCGCGGCATTCGGCTGTTGCGCCCGCGCGGCGTCGTCGGCCTTCATCAAGGCGACGGCGTTGGGGATCGGCGCCAGCAGATCGGCGTAAGAGGAGGCTTGCAGCGTCTCCGACGGATTGGCCGCGGGAGAGAGTGCGGCCTGCGCGGAACCCGCCATTGCCAATCCGGCAACCGCGCCGAGCAATCCGGCGATTTTCTTGTCCATAAGGTTTCTCCAAACAGTGCGGCGAGCGCCGGAATGGCCGTTCCGGTCTGTGAAATTGAACACAAGCGGCGATTCCGGGGTTCCCAGGCGCACTGCATTCCAAGCGGCCGACCGCCGGCCAACCCGGCCCTAAACTCTATCCAGTTTGAGAGGTGCAGTTTTCGGAGACGGGCAGTGAAACATTTACCGCAAAGGTCGCGAAGGATTCGCAAAGGTCGCAAAGAATCGAACCATTGGCAGTCCTAACGACGCCATTGCGTCCTTTGCATGCCCTTGGCGTTCCTTTGTGATAAAGCGTTTTTGGAACCTCAATCCCGAACAGGAAGCGACAGTTTTCAAACTGAACAGGGTTTAATACTCCCCGCTCTTATACGCCTCGTCGAGGCGCTTTCTGTCCTCTTCCGAGGGTTCCGGCCAGGCTTCGCCGCGGCGGCGCAGGGCGCCGGTGAAGTCGGGCGGGCGCTTGTCGTTGAAGGCGCGGCGGCCTTCCTCGCCGTCGGTCGTGACCTGGATCAATAGGGTGTTGATCAGGTTCTGCACGTGCCAGGCCTGGTCGGTCGGTAGGTCGCCGAAGCGAATGACGAACTCCTTCATCATGCGCAGGGCGACCGGCGGCAAGGTGACGATGTGGCGGGCGATCCGTTCCGCCCGCTCCATGAGCTGCGCGTGCGGTACCACCTCGTTGACGAGGCCGATGCGCAGGGCCTCCTCGGCGTCGACCGGATCGTCGGTCAGCAGCATCTTCATTGCGTCGATATAGCGGAGCTGCTTGATCAATAGGCTGGCGCCCGGCCCGTGCCCAAGCCAGCCCTGGCTCGTCAGGGCGAATTTGAACCGGGCATGCTCGCGGCTGGCGATGCGGATGTCGGTCGAGGCCAGCAGGATGTAGAGCCCGGCGCCCGCCGCCCAGCCGTTGACCGCGGCGATGACCGGCTTCCATACCCGCGGGTAATGATCGCCCATGCGCCCGTCGACCCCGGTCCTCTGACCGTGCACGGTGCCGGCGAGCGGCCAGAAGATGCGCTGCGTGCGCAGATATTCGCGCTCTTCCTCGGTGATGTTCCGGCGCGGCGCCAGATTGTGCCCGCCGCAGAAATGCCGGTCGCCGGCGCCGGTCAGGATCGCGCAGCGGATCGTGCGGTCCTCCCACAGATCGATCCACGCCGCCGAGATCGCGTCCGAGGTCGGCTTGTCGAGGATGTTGGCCTTCTCCGGATTGTTCAACGTGATATAGGCGACCCCGTCGCGCTTCTGGTAGTCGATCGACAAATCCCGCTCCCCCGCTCCCGCCCGATGCCGGGGGAGAAGCTTATAGCGCGGGCCGGACGCGCGCCGATTTGAAATTCGGCCCGGGAACGCGCAAACTTCGTCTTTCCGGGTCGCACCCGCCGAAACCGCGCGGCGCATCGCCGGCTTTTCCGGGAGGAGACGCGATGGATTTGACCGCAACGCAGCTCCGGCAGTTCGCCGAAGAGGGCTATCTGTTCCTGCCCGATTGCTTCGCGCCGGAGGAGGTTGCGCCGTTGTGCGAAGAGGCCGAGCATATCTACGCCTCCGACCGGCAGGAGGTGTGGCGCGAGAAGACCGGCGCGCCGCGCACCGCCTTCGCCGCGCACACCTACAACGAGGCGTTCCGCCTGCTCGGCCACCATCCGCGGCTGATCCGGCCGGTCGAGCAGGTGTTCGGCGAACAGCTCTACATGCATCAGTTCAAGGTCAACGCCAAGGCCGCCTTCGAGGGCGACGTCTGGCAATGGCACCAGGATTACGGCACCTGGGCGCGCGACGACGGCATGCCCGAGCCGCGCGCGATGAACATCGCGGTGTTCATGGACGAGGTCATGCCGATCAACGGCCCGTTGATGCTGGTCCCGCGCAGCCACAAGGAGGGGGTTCTGTCCGCCGGGCACGACGAGGAGACGACCTCCTACCCGCTGTGGACGCTCGACAAGGAAACGGTCGCAAGGCTCGTGCGCGAGGGCGGCATCGTCGCGCCGACCGGCAAGCCGGGCTCGGTCCTGATGTTCCACGGCAATCTGGTGCACGGCTCGGCGCCGAACATCACCCCCTATCCGCGCCGCATCGTCTATCTGACCCTGTGCGCGGTCTCGAACTTCATCCGCACGCCGACCCGGCCGGAGTGGATCGCGCATCGCGACTTCACTCCGATCGAGCCGGTCGCGGACGGCGCGCTCCGCGATTACGCGCGCGCCCGCCGCAACCGGGCGGCGGCCGAGTAGCGGCGCCCGGCCATGAGCCTCTATCGCCTGTCGCGAGAGCGCGCCGCCGCGGGACAGCCGGTGCGGGTCGGCCTGATCGGCGCCGGCAAGTTTGGGGCGATGTTCCTGAACCAGGTGCCGACGATGCCCGGGCTCGAAGTGTCGGTCGTCGCCGATCTCGACCCCGAGCGCGCCCGCCAGGCCTGCCGGACTGTCGGCTGGGATGCGGCCCGCCTTGCGCGCACCGCGTTTGTCGCCTCGGGCGCCGAGGCCTGCGCCGATCCCGCGGTCGAGGTCGTCGTCGAGGCGACCGGCGATCCGGCGGGGGGCATCGCCCATGCCCGCGCGGCGATCGCCGCCGGGAAGCACGTCGTCATGGTCACCGTCGAGGCCGATATATTGGCCGGGCCGTTGCTCGCCGAGGAAGCGCGGGCGCAAGGCGTCGTCTATTCGCTTGCCTCCGGCGACCAGCCGGCCTTGACCTGCGAACTCGTCGATTGGGCGCGCGCCTGCGGCTTCGCTATTGCCGCCGCCGGCAAGGGGACCAAATACCTGCCGGCCTATCACAGGGTGACGCCGGACGAGGTCTGGCGGCATTACGGCCTGACGCCGGAGGAGGCGCGCGGCGGCGGGATGAACCCGCAGATGTTCAACTCCTTTCTCGACGGCACCAAATCGGCGATCGAGATGGCCGCGATCGCCAATGCCTGCGGCCTCGCGGTGCCCTCTGACGGCCTCTTGTTTCCGCCCTGCGGCGTCGACGACCTGCCGCACGTGCTGCGCGCAAAAGAGCACGGCGGGGTGCTCGAACAGGACGGCATGGTCGAGGTCGTCTCGTCATTGGAACGGGACGGGCGGCCGGTGTTCCGCGACCTGCGCTGGGGCGTCTATGTCGTATTGAAGGCGCCGAACGCCTATGCCCGCGCCTGCTTCCGGGAATACGGCCTCAGGACCGATGCGAGCGGCTGGTACGCCGCGATGTACAAGCCCTATCACCTGATCGGGCTCGAACTCGGCACATCGGTCCTGTCGGCCGCGTTGCGCGGCGAGCCGACCGGACAGCCGCGCGGCTTTCACGGCGACGTCGTCGCCGTTGCCAAGCGGGAATTGCGGGCCGGCGAGACGCTCGACGGCGAGGGCGGTCATACCGTGTGGGGCAAGCTCGTGCCGGCCGAGCGCAGCCTCAAGGAAGGCGCCCTGCCGATCGGTCTCGCGCACAAGGTCGCGCTGTTGCGCGACGTCGCGGCGGGCGAGATCCTGCATTGGACCGACGTGCAGGTGCCGGAGAGCGAGGCGGTCTCGGCGCGCCGCCGGATGGAGCGGCGCTTTGCGGCGCCCTCGGCCGCCGCCGCGCAATAGCAACGGGCGGGGAGCGCATGGAATACCGGAAATTCGGCAGAACCGGCATCGAAATCTCGGCGATCGGCTTCGGCTGCTGGGAGATCGGCGGCACCTACGGCCGCATCGACGAGGCCCGGTTTGCGCGCGCCGTGCAGCAGGCGATCGACGCCGGCGTCAATTGCTTCGACACCGCCGAAGCCTACGGCATGGGAGTGTCGGAACAGGCGCTGGCGCGGGCGCTCGGCAACCGGCGCGGCGAGGTTGTGATCGTCACCAAATTCGGCGTCGGCTACGAGGACAGGCCGAACCGCCGCGACAGCAGCCGCGGCCGCGTCATGGCCTCGATCGAGAACAGCCTGCGCCGTCTCGAGACCGATCATGTCGACGTCTATCTGGTCCATTGGCCGGACCCGTTGACGCCGCTCGACGAGACGATGCGCGCTCTCGACGACGTCGTGCGCCAGGGCAAGGCGCGCTTTGTCGGCGTGTCGAACTTCCGCCTCGCCCAGATCGAGACCGCGATGCGGCTGCGCCGCATCGACGTCGTGCAATATGCCTGGAACATGTTCGACCGCCGCATGGAGGCCGAGATCTTCCCCTATTGCGCGGCCCAGGAGATCGGCGTCATGGCCTATGGATCGCTCGCCTACGGCCTGTTGAGCGGCGCCTTTCACGCCGGCATGCGGTTCGAGGAGAGCGACTGGCGCTCGAAGGGCGGCATGCTCGGCACGATCAACCTGTTCCGCACATTGTTCGGCCCCGAGCATTTTCCGCGCAACCTCGCCGCCGTCGCGGAGCTGAAGGACCTCGCCGCGCGATACGGCAAGACCCTGCCGCAATTCGCGCTGCGCTGGACCTTGACCAACCCGGTCGTCGGCACGGCCCTGGTCGGCTTTCGCGAGCCCGCCGAGGTGACGGAAAATCTCGGCGCCCTCGGCTGGACCCTGTCCGCCGCCGACAGGGCAGAAATCGACCGCATCCTCGCCCGCCACGGCGTCGCGACGGTGCCGCCGGGCTGGCTTGAAGATTAGGCAGAAACAGGTAATGTTTCAGCCTCAATGCCACAGAACGCGTCATTCCGGGGCGGCCCAAAGGGCCGAACCCGGAATCTATGGACACCGGCTTTGGCCAGGCATTCGGAAGCTGTGTGCATGGATTCCGGGTTCGCGGGCGATGCCCGCGCCCCGGAACGACGGCGATTCTGAATTCGAAAGGGCGTGATCTCGACCAAACTTCAGACTGAGCCATTACCCGGAAAGGCGCATGGCGCGCCACGCCATCGCAGGAGGCACACATGCCGGTTCAACGCTTCGCGCCGATGCAGAAGGACTTCGCGACCTTTGATTGCGACGCCCATGTCACCGAGCCGCCCTTGATCTGGGAGCGCGCGCAGGAGTTTCTGACCCGCGACGAACTGGCGGCATTGAAGGCGACGATCTGGTGGGACGCCGAAAGCCGCCTCTTGATCGTCAACGGCCGCGCCGGCATCGGCCTCGGCTCGCCGAGGAAGGGCGGCATCCCCGGCACGATGCGGGTCATCACCAATGCCGGGCCGGGGGTCAAGCACGACATCCAGCGCGCCCTCAATGTACGCAACCTCGACCCGGCGACGGCCTTGACCGAAGACCAGGTCGCCTATCTCGACCATGCCGGATCCTACGAGCCGAAGCCGCGCCTCAGGGACATGGACGTCCAGGGCATCGATCAGGTCATGATCATCCCGACCGAGATCGACATCTATCCGTGGCTCGAAAATGCGCTCGGCGCCAAGGCGTTCTGCCGGGCTTACAACGAATGGGCCTATGACTACACAAAGGCCGACCCCGATCGGCTGTTCTTCGCCGCGCTGATCCCGATGCAGCACCCCGATTACGCGGTCGCGGAGATCCGCCGGGTGGCGGCGCTCGGCTGCCGCGTCGCCCTGGTCCGGCCGATGGACGCAATGGGCAACTACCCGCTGCAGCCGAAATACGAGCCGGTGTGGGACGCGCTCGAAGAGACCGGCATGGTCTACGGCATGCACCCGTTCCCGGCCTTCGGCAGCCTGAAGCCCTCCGGCTACAGCGAGCAGTATTCCGGCGCCGAACTGATCCGGCGGACCATTGCGACCGCCGGCCTGCCGCATTCGTTTCTGACCAATGTGCAGAACTTCCAGGCCGAGGCGGCGCTGTGGGTCACGATGGTCTTGATGTCGGGCTTTTTCGACCGTCACCCCGGCATCAACGCCGCCGTATTCGAGGCCTCCTCGACCTGGCTCAGCTTTCTCGTCGACGAATGCGACAAGACCTACAAGCTCTACCGCAACGAGCGCCGATTGCCGCCGTTGAAGAAACTGCCCAGCGAGACCTTCTTCGAGCACTGCATTACCGGCTTTGAGGGCGACGAGGCGCCGCCGGCGCGCCTGCCGGAATTCTACGGCGACATCCTGGCCTGGTCCTCCGACGTCTATCACCACGACGGCGACGACGCCTGGCGGGCGATCGAGACGATGCAAAAATACGGCCTGCCGGTCGAGCACCAGGCCAAATTCCTCGGCAGCAACGCCCGCCGCCTGTACAAGATCCAGGCGCCGCAAAAGATCATCCGCGACCGCGTCACCGAAATCGAGCGCCCCCCGTGGTGGCCGAGCGAAGAGGAGATCCGCGCCGCGCTGAAGCCGGAGGCGGCGGTGACCCGGCGATAGTCGGGGCAATCAGAGGCGCTCGATATCGGCCTCGGCGCTGCGTTGCGGCGGCGAGAGGCTTGCTCTCGGCCTAAAACAGCCACTCTTCCGATCGACAGCGGCGACCGGTCATGCCCCTAAAGAGACATGCGGGCTTGATGGAGCACGCCGCAGTCGGGGTGGAGAGCCGCCATTCGAGTTGTTTAAGAGCCTAGTATAGAGGTGGCTTGAGTGAAGTTAAAAGGCCTATTGGCCAGTGGATAGGCCAAAGCTACAACATAGCTCAAGATCACCCAAGCCATCTCTATAAGTGGAAACGGCATCTTCATTGGCTGATACGGTCGCCAACTTTCGGGATAAAATATACGGCAATGGGATCAGCTTCGGTTCTCTCCATGTGAAAGCTTCCGATCGGCTGACGCAACAGTTTGATTGTCTCTATCATCTTTCCCGCATCTTCGAAACCAACCCAAAGCTTGCCTCCGATTAAATGGATTACGAAGGCGTCGGGCGTATCGCCCAAACCGAAGACCGGCGCATCTGGAGATTTGGCTGTTGCGACGAGCATTTCGAAACTGGCGCCCGGCACTTCTATTTTGTGCAGAGTCGCTTCGCGCTCCTGGGCAGCGGATGACCCCGCCCCAAGAACGACAAGCGCGGCGCAAATCACGAACCTGTTGAGCATGGCGGCCTCCGATCGATTGAGAATGGGTCGATCGTGATCGACGAACCCGTAGCGTACCGGAGAGGCGGCCGAAAGACTTTGCAACGGCCTTGCATTCCTGTTGAATTTATGTCGAATTCTTATCCAAGAAACCGCCAAATCGCGCCTGATGCGTAACGGCAAAAGCCTATTGGCCAGGGATTGGAGGGCAAGTGCCGATTTCGTTTGAAGGTTTTACCCTCGACATTGAACGGCGCGAGTTAAGCCGCGGGCCCCAGTTGATTTCAATCGGGCCTCAAGTCTTCGATCTATTGGTCTATTTAGTTGAAAATCACCATCGTGTAGTTACCAAAGACGAACTGCTGGACACCATCTGGGGCGGCCGGATCGTTTCCCTTTCTACATTGGCCAGCCACATCAATGCTGTGCGAAGGGCCGTCGCCGATAGCGGTGAGGAACAGCGCCTGATCCGCACCATCGCGCGCAAGGGATTTCGTTTTGTCGGAGAGGTCCGGGAGAGGAAGCCTCCGGCAGAGCACCCAGAGCTGCACTTGACGTTCAGTGGTGCCCGGCAGAATCTCACGTTCGCGCCTGACAACAGACCTTCGATTGCCGTTATGCCTTTTCACAATATGAGCGACGATCCCGGGCAGGAATATTTTGCCGATGGCGTAGTCGAGGACATTACGACTGGATTGTCCAAATTCCGGAATCTGCTGGTCATTGCGCGCAATTCGAGTTTTCAATACAAGGGAAAGGTGGTCGATGTTCGCCAAGTGGGACATGAGCTTGGCGTTCGCTATCTGCTCCAAGGCAGCATCCGACGAGATCGTGACCGTGTTCGCATCTCGGCACAGTTGATCGACGCGGAAACCGGCGCTCACCTCTGGGCGGAAAAGTACGACAAAGACTGCCTTGACATGCTTGGCTTGCAGGACGAGGTCACGGCAAGTGTCGTCAGCGCGATTCAGCCCGAGTTGCTTTTCGGTGAAGGCCGGCGGGCGGCGCGTAAGAGCCCGGCCAATCTGGACGCACTCGACTGTTGCATCCGCGGGATCTGGCATTTCCACCAGCCGTCCGCTGAAGCTAAGCAGCAGGCGGAACATTGGCTCCGACGCTCGATCGAACTCGATGGTGGGTTGGCGCGGGCCCATGTCTGGCTTGCGCGTCTGCTGTTTGCACGCTGCTGGCACGGCAGCAGCAGTGATACGGACCGCGACCTGGCAGAGAGCCAATGGCTAGCCGAGCGAGCTCTCAGCCTCGATGACCGCGATCCGGAATGCTACTACAACCTATCGGTACTAGCGTTGATGAGACGCCGGCATCAGCGCGCACTTCGAACGGCCAAGCGGGCAATCGATCTCAACGAGAATTTCGCTCACGCCCATTTTGCACTCGGCGAGACTCGCATTTTCATGGGCGACTTCGCCGAAGGACTTGAGCCGATCGCGCGCTGCATTCGACTCAGTCCCAATGATCCGTTGGCGCCGATTTTCTTCAGCGTGCTAGCTTTGGGGAAATATCACCTTGGCGATTACGACGAGGCGGTTTGGTGTTCTGAGGAGGCGCTACGGAGAGGACGCGGCTATGTGGCGCTCCGCACCTTGGCTGCTACGCTCGGCCAGCTGGAAAGAAGCGAGGAAGCTGTCGCGGTAGTAGGAGAGATGGAGCGCTTCAAACCGCTCGATGCGAAAAGCCACTGGTCCTTGACCTGCCCCTATGCTCGTCATTCGGACGAAGCGAATTTTGTTGAGGGTCTGAGGAAAGCCGGCTGCGAAATTCCGCCGCCGTGAAAGGTGGTTATACGGGGCTGTTGCCTACTGCCAAATGGTGGCCCTGGGGTCGAACCTGTTCGTTCGAGCACCCCTGCGAACGGCCGCTTTCGGCGCAGAGCCGCCGCGGAGGCTTTGCTGGGGTGGGGAACTCTTTCGCGAGAGTCTCCTTCATCGCGCCGCTGCGCTTGAGGGGCGCGGCTTATCTAACCCCATCGGCGCAGGGGCCGAGATCACATGACGCGGTCGGCACCGTGCATCGCGCCCGGGATAAGAGGGGTATGCGTCGCCCGCATTGGCCGGCTCGCGATAGGTGCCGCCGCATCGCCGGCCTCGCAGCGGACGGAAACAGGCCGGTGATCACCTCGACGGGCGCAATTCGGGGTTCTCGAGAGAGAGGCGCTCGGTCCACCCAGACGCGAGGGCGAATTCATCGAAGAACGCGATGTCGTAGGCGCGCTCCGGCGACTGGCGCACCATTTCGTCGATCGTGTGAGCGTCCGCCCCGACGAGAATGCGCCAGCGATCGGCCTTGACGCCGTCGAGGATGATCGTCGCGGCCTGTGCCGCGGTGGTCAGCGCCTCGTCGCGAAAACGCCGCTCGAGCTCGGCCACGAGGTTGCGCAACTGATCATCCGACAGCTGCGAGGCGTCGCGGCCCAGCAAAGCAAAGCGCTCTCGCACCTGCGCGAGACCGGCCGCATCGATCGCGTCTGTTTCGCGATCGCCGCTGTGGATCTTGCGGGTGTTGGCGGATCGAGGTCCCGATCTGGCCGGGCATGACGACGGAGCATTTGATGTGCGGCGCGTTGATCCGCAGATCGGTGATCAGCGCCTCGGTGAACCCCTTGACCGCGAATTTCGCGGCCGAATAGGCGGTATGCGGGACGCGCGGCCCCACCGAGGCCCAAAAGCCGTTGATGCTGCTGGTATTGACGATATGGCCTTCCTCGGCGTTTTGCAGCATCGGCAGAAACGCGCGGGTGCAGTTGTAGACGCCGCCCCAGCAGATGTTGAACGTGCGCTCCCATTCGTCGCGGCTGTTGGTAACCATGCTGCCGCCGCCGCTGATACCGGCGTTGTTGAACAACAAGTGGATCTTGTCGGTGTGGTGACGATCGGCAACCTCATCGCGAAACCGCTCGACCTGCATCCGGTCGGCGACATCGACGACGTGTGTCGTGATGCGCAGCCCTTGCGGCAATCCCGCGGCCTCGCAGAGCCTTTGCGTTTCCGCCAAGCCGGTCGGCGAGACGTCGCACATCGCAACGTTGCAGGCTTCCGCCGCCAATTGGCGGACCAGCTCGCGGCCCATTCCGCTGCCGCCGCCGGTGACTACCGCGATCCTCCCAGCGAATTCGGTCATGTGTGCTCCTCCATGGGGCCATGGGGCATCGGGCACGCGCTGATCGAACCGACAACCCGCTCCGAGGAATCCGGATACCTGCTGAGCGGCTCTTTGATGGACTATGCGGTGCCGCGAGCCGATAACTGCCGCCGGTCGACGTAATGCTCGCCAAGCAACCGACAACGGTCAACCCTCGTCGTCAAAGGCGCGGGTCGGGCCGGCTGCATCGCCGCGTCGCAGACCATGATCGACGCCATCCTCGATGCGCTCGCATCGCTCGGCATCGACCACGTCGACATGCCAGCTGCCCCCGAGCGGGTGTGGCGTCCGTGCGACGCGCCGTCGCCCGCGCGCGGACGATCAGATCTGCTCGGGCCGGTCGCCATAGGGGTGGGTGATTATCTCCATCAAGTGACCGTTGGGATCGTCGAGGTAGACGCCGGGACCGCCGTGCAGATGATTGATCTCGCCGGGCTTGGCGCGCCGCGGACCGGCATAATACCGGATGCCCTGAGCGCGGATGCGGGCGAACGCCGCGTCGAATTCGGCGTCGCTGACAAGGAAGGCGTAATTGCCCGGGTCGGAACTCTTCGCGCGTATCGAAATCAAGGATCACTCCGTTCGCCGTCTTGACTGGCATTTGGCAGGAATCGTGCGACGCGGATTGCGAGCCATTCACGGCGGATCCAGCGGACGCTGGTCGGCACGGAACGCAAATATCTTTCGCGAAGCATGCGCCGCCAAGGGGATCAGAAGCGGCATAAGAATGTCGCGGAGCGACCGTTGCAGGGGCGTCGCGGCGCGCTTCTGAGCGCTGTTGCGGACGGTTAGCTGGACCACGCGGTCTATGCGAGGACGGCGCAATGCCTCATAGCGGCCGAACGCGGCAAAATGCGGCGTCTCCGCCAAGCAGGCGGCCAGCACCAGGGCGTCTTCAAGCGCCATTGCCGCGCCCTGGCCCGCGTGCGGCCCGACGGCGTGAGCGGCATCGCCGATCAGAACCACACGCCCCCGGCTCCAGGCCGGAAGTGGCGGCATGCCGTAGATCGGGTAGCTGCGTGGCAGTTGCCTGACGCAGGCCAGCACCTCGCTGTTTGGTGGAGGATCGGAAAGGTGCAGGCGGCGCACGGCTTGCGCATGCTGTTCGGGGTCCGCTGCGGCGACCCTGTCGTCTGGTTGGGAATAGGAGCTGAACCAGTAGGTCGGACCGCCGTCGGCCTTGAGATAACCGAAGAATGCCTCATCGCCGAAAGTCATGCGCATGAGCCCGTTGGTGGGCGCCACCGGCGCCTCGACCATGCCGCCATCCCCGATCAGGCCGGTGAACTGGGCGTCAGGATACTCAGGAAAGATGGCACGCCGGAGTGTCGAACGCAGGCCGTCGGCTGCCGCGGCGATGGCGGTCCGATGCAGCGTTCCATCGGTAAAGCGCAGCTGCACCGCCGCTTCATCCTCAGCCACGCTGCAGAGCCCGCAAGAGAACCGCAGCTCCACCTGAGCAGCGATGGCGGCATCGATCAAGGTACCGATGAATTCCCCGCGGGCTATGGTTAGGCTAGGGGCGCCAAACCTGTCGGCATCACGCGACTGATCGATGAGCCCTAGCCGGCGTCCCGATCCATTCCGGATTTCGATTCCGGTCGTCACAGCCCCCGCAGCCAGCACTGCCTCAAAGCAGCCGAGCGCCCGGAGGGCATTCATGGCGTTTGGCGAGAGCGTGAGGAAGGCGCCTTCTTCTCGGATGGCCGCTTCGCTCCGCGCTTCGAAGACCACCACGCGGCGGTCGAGGCTGGCCAGACGTATTGCCAAAGCCAGTCCGGCAACGCCGGCACCGCAGACGGCAGCGTCAGAGGTTGAAGAATTCTGGGGCATAAGGGAGTATGATTCGACGATCGGATATTTCGATGATCGAAATAAGCAAATGAGCGCGGACGCGTCAAGAGGCTCTGGCGGGGTGCTCACGGCCGCTATCGGCGCGACCATCGCGGAATGGCAGGACGCCACCGAAACCTTCGACGATCTGGTGGGGCGCCAGACCGGGCTCAACAGCGCCGACCGACGCTGCCTCAGCATGCTGGCGCGCGGACCGCAAACTGCTTTGGCGATCGCGCGCGAAGTCCGGCTGTCACCGTCGGCGGTGACGGCCCTGGTGGACCGGTTGGCCGCCCACGGGCTTGTCAGCCGAAAGGCTGACCCGAAGGACCGGCGTCGGGTGCTGGTCGTGGCGCAGGCCTCCGCCTTTGCGTTGTTCGAGCGGTTCTACGGGCCGATTGCCCGGGCAGGAGCCGAGATGCTGACGGCTTATTCGATTGAAGAACGCAAACTCATCCTCCGGTTCGTCAGGGATGCTTGCGCCTTGCAGAAACGGATGATCGAGGAGCTCAAACCAACGGACAGCCCGGCGGCGGTCGAGTGATTACGACACGCCGTCCGGGCAAATATCAACTTGCGGCGAAGGTACCATGACCCTCGATCACTAGACCGTCACGAAACTTGAGAAATTCGATACGGTCGGTGCCCTCTTGCGTCGTGAACCTGATCGCGATCGCATCGACACCTGCGAACACAGCCGTGACCTGGAAGTGCAGGCCGGGATTGTTATCCAACGCCGATTGCCAATAACGCCGGAGTGCGGCCTTGCCTCTGACCACGCCATCCTCGGCGAAGCCGATTTTTCGGGCGACAGGCGAAGTGAAAAGCGCGTCATCATCAAAGTGTTCGAGCACGGCCTCCACGTCCCGTCGGTTCCACGCGCTTGCCCATTCTCGGCTGAAGGCGATGGGATCAAAATTCTCCATGGGAGCTGCTCCGCGGCTACTGCTTCCGGCAATTCAGGTGTCTTCCGATTGCACCGTACCGCTGCTCGTTGTCGCATCGGTAATGACAGCATCGTAACCTGCGGCGCTGAACTCGATTAGGCAGAAGCCGTGACCGAACGGGTCTGCCAGCATCGCGATGCGGCCATAGCCGGCTTCTCTGGCGGGATGCTCCAGAAGCGCACCTGCCCGGATTGCCCGATCGACCGCGGCATCGACGTCGGAGACGACCATATCGAGATGGATTGGTGTCCAGTGCCGCCGGTACCGCCGGGTCTCGCACCTTGCGGCGAGACTGTCGGGCGGCTTCAGCAGCAGGTATACGAACTGCGGCCAGCCGCTCAATTCCAGAGCCTCTGCGCCAAAGCGTCGCGCGGGCTTCAGGCCGAATGCCGCCGTGTAGAAGCGCTCACCTGCGGCCAGATCTGGGACGTCGATATTCACGAGCACCGTCGTAGTTTTCATCGGTGCGATGGGATCGGCGTCCGATGCCGCCCGCCGCGGCAAGTCCGGGCACCTTGCGCTCGTCATCAGACTACTCGCTACCAATCCAGCGGCCAATTGCGCCGCCACACCGCGGCGAGGCGCGGTTCGGCATCGGCGCGCCGCGCGATCGTGGAGAGCCGCGGGCAGGCAGCATCGAACCAAGCGCGACGCGGCCGCCAATGCGTCATCACCGCGACATAGATATCGAGCGCCGAGAACCGCCCACCGAGTAACCACGGGTCTCCGGCCATCTCCTCGACCTGCCCCCACAAGCGCTCGCGGTAGGCTGAAACGTTTGCGAGGAAGCCCTGTTGCGCCTCCTCGCCCGGAACGAAGCGAGCGGGATCGTCGGCATAGGTGAAGGTCGGGTACACATTTGCCACCAGAAACACCAGCCAGCGTAGAAATGCCGGGCGCACGGGCTCGCCGAGCGCCGGGACCAGCTCGTGCGAGCCGGTCACATCCGCCAGATGTAGTGTGATTGCAGCGCTTTCGGTCATCACCTGCCCGTCCGGCAGGATCACCGTCGGCACCTGCGCCAGGGGATTGGCCGGGTGCAGTTTCACCCGCGCCGCGGCCGACTGGAACAGATCCTCGACCACATCGAGCGCGAACGGCAAGCCGTACCAGGCGAGCTGCGCCTCGACCAGTGCCGAGCCCCAGCCCGGCCGCGCGTACAATTTGTACATCTTCCCCTCCGTGCTGTCGAATCCTCTGACTCGCGACGGCCGCTATTCGTGCTCATGAATATTTCTTTTTTAAACCGAGTCTATCCCTGAACCGGCGCCGCTTATGAGCGGGAGCAAGCATTGTCCCCACCCCCGGCCGGGGCTACCGTGTCGTGCAGACGGTCGCCGACGGGCTGATCATGCCGCTGTCGGCCGGAAGGAGAGATGATGAAGGTTCGATTTGGTGTGTCGGTGTTGAGCGGGACGGCGTTTCCTCACCGGCGGGACCTGGACAAATTTGCCGAGCTGATCCGGATCATCGATGGGGCCGGAGTCGAATTGATCGGCACCAACGATACCAGCTTTATCGGCGGCGACGCCTATGTCCGCGCGACGCTGATTGCGCAGACCGTGAGAAGCGCTCAGGTCGGCATCCATCCGACCAATCCACTGACCCGTGAGCCTCAGATTATGGCGGCGTTCCTTGCCTCGATCGACGCAATGACCGAGGGCCGAGCCTTCCTGGATATCGCCAGCGGAGACAGCGCGGTCTACAACATTGGGCTGCAGCCGGCGAGCCGCGCCAGGATGGCGGACTACATCACCTGCGTGCGGGATCTCATCGCCACCGGTGAGGGCACCTATGGCGGTCGGCCACAGCGTGTGCGCTGGCATGGCGAGGCGGTGCGCCGCTGCATCCCGATCACCCTTTGTGCCGAGGGGCCCAAGACGTTGCATCTTGGCGGCCGACTCTTTGATGGCGTGATTGCCGGCACCGGCCTGCTGCCCGAGGTGATCTCCGATACCATCGAGCGGGTCGCGGCAGGTGCCAGGGCCGCGGGTCGTGATCCGTCCGAGGTCGAGGTCTGGTTCACGACCCGCTCGTCGCTCGACGCCGACCGGGACAAGGCCATCGAACGCATCCACGCGTCCGTGTCCTCGATCCTCAATCATTCGATGCGGTTCGGCCTCGAAGGCAAGAATGTGCCTGGCCAGCTCAGGGCCAAGATCGCCGAGTACGTCGAGGGCTACGAGCTGTACGACCACGTGCTCCAGGCCGGGCGCAACCCGAAGCGAATGGCCGAGCTTGGGCTGGCCGAATACGCACTGGAACGGTTCGCCCTCGCCGGGAACGTCAACGACTGGATCGAGCGCATTGGCGAACTTGCAGAATTGGGAGCCTCACGGCTCTGGCTTAGCACGGAAGCCGGCGACCTCGACCGCCAGATCCGCTACATGAAAGTGTTCGCTCAACAGATCATGCCGCATTTCCGATAACTGGCTGCGACCGTCCAATCAAGACCGCATGCGGATGAAGGCGCTGTCATACCGCCTCGCCGATCGCGAGAGGCAGGCCGGGTCATCCCTCCGACACCCCGGCCTTGCGCAGTCCTTCGAGGAGGCGATTGAGCATTTTGCCGCCGAACGGCGCGCTTTTGCTCGCCCAAGCCAGCGAGAAGTTCGGATGCAATCGGAGCAGAACGGTCAGTGCTTCAGCTGCCATTTCCACCTCCCCCTCAATAGCGGCTGCTGCGATCAGCAGGCAGTGAGCCATGAGGTTTTCAGGCTGTTTCTCAATTATCCTTCGCACCCAGACGATGCTATCTGCATAACGCCGCGTCGAGAAATGAGCGAACCCTATAGCGAATGAGGCGTAAGCACCTATAAGCCCATCTGCGGGGCTTAATCTCAGGGCGCGTTCGGCGCTCTTAATGGCCTCTTCGGCCGCTCCTCGCGCCCCAAGTGGCGAGCCGAGAAACGCAAGAGCCAGTGCGAAGTTTGGGTTCAAATCTACAGCTTGGTGGAACGCCTGCTCTGCCTCGTCATTACGCCGCATGCGCCATAACGCTATGCCATAAACCAAATGTGCCCAAGGGTCTCGCTGGTCGAGATTTAGTGCCGCAACCGCTTCTGCGAATGCCTCTGGCAGATATGTCCCGATCTCGCTGCCCCCGAATGGCGGACGCAAGAGCACCCATGCAAGCAGGCTGTGGGCCTGTCCGTAATTGGGCTCGATCGTGAGGGCACGGCGGCACAGCGCCTCAGCTTGGGCGTTGGCGGCTACCGTCCCCTGACCGATACAGGACAATGCCCGCGCAACGCACTCCCAGGCATCGAGGCTTTCGGGCGGCTTACGCCGGCTGCGATAGTGCTCGGCTGCGTAAAGCTCTGGTTCGATCGAGGAGACCACGCGCTCGGTGATCTCGTCCTGGATTGTGAAGATATCAGCTATTTCGCGGTCGTAGCGCTCGGCCCAAACATGGTTTCCGGTTGTAGCGTCAATCAGTTGTGCCGTAATGCGTATGCGATTTGCGGACCTGCGGACGCTGCCTTCCAGCACGTAGCGCACGCCCAACTGGCGGCCGACCCGCTTAATGTCGATTGCCTGACTCTTGTAAGCAAAGGTGCTGTTGCGCGCGACAACGAAGAACCATCGCACTTTGGACAGCGCGGTAATGATCTCCTCGACCATGCCGTCGGCAAAGTACTCTTGGTCCGGGTCGCCGCTCATATTCTGGAACGGCAGCACCGCGATTGACGGCTTGTCAGGCAGCGCTAAGGCGGGCGCGGGGGCCGAGGCAACCGGTCCTCCGCCGTGCCGCACTCGCCAGACATGCACCGGCCGCGCGATATTTTTGACCCGCTGCTCGCTCATATCCTCGAACACGACATCGAGCTTGTCGCGTACGTGGTCGTGTACGGTGCCGCTGACGCAGATCCCGCCTGGCTCGGCCAAGCCTTCAAGACGCGCGGCGACGTTGACGCCGTCGCCGAAGATGTCATGCTCCTCGGCGATCACATCGCCGAGGTTGATCCCGATTCGAAACAGGATGCGTCGCTCGTCTGGAACGTCCCGCTCACGGTCGCGCATTCCGCGCTGGATCTCGACAGCGCAGCGCACGGCGTCCACGACGCTCGCGAACTCCGACAGGAAGCCGTCGCCGGTGTTCTTTACCGTGCGGCCCCGGTGCTCTTTGATCTTCGGTTCAACGAGCTGCCCGAGATGGGTTTTGAGACGCTCATGCGTCCCCTCCTCGTCCTGCCCCATCAGCCGGCTGTAGCCCGCGACATCGGCCGCGAGGATTGCCGCAAGCCTACGCACGATCCGGTCCGAGGATGCGCCCTGCATGGCTCTCCTTCCTGACGAGGCGATCTTATACCGGATGCCATTGCGGCGCACGGCCGACGAGCGATCGGGACTGGGAGGCAGATGCGCCGCATCAACCCTTCCAGCCGGCCTTGCGCAATCCTTCGAGCGTGTGCGCGTAGTCCTCTGGACGATGCCAGGGTGCTCGGCGGCGGACGTAGAGGTCGAAGGATGCCGGCGCGATCGCGACGGCCTTGGCGAGCGCTTCCCGCGCTTCGTCGGTTCGGCCGGCTTGGCCGAGCGCCGCAGCAAGCCAGCGGTAGACCAGCGGATGATCGGGATAGGAGCGGATCACCTGCTTGGCTGCTGTGATCGCCGCCTCGTATTTGCGGCAAAAATAGAGGCCCAATACGACTTGGTTAACGCTGACGCCGGAGCGTGGGTCACGCGGGTCGAGCCTAATCCCCCGTTGCAGCGCTGGCAGACCCTCCTCGGGGCGGCCGGAGAAGATTAAGGTTGCGCCGAAAATGCCATGCGCACTGGCGAGGTTCGGGCTAATCGCCAGCGCATGCTCGACTTCGGCGCGGGCGCCTTCGTAGTCGCCGCGAGTCAGCACGATCCGCCCTAGACAGGCCCGCGCCTCGGCATCGGCACCATCGAGCGCTATGGCGTGGCGGGCCAGACCCTCGGCCGAGCTGATCGCCTCGAATATACTACCGGCCATGAACGTGTTGGCGGCCTGGAGCTGTGCTGCGGCGAGGCCGCTGAACCCGCCCGCAAAAGTCAGATCGAGCGTCATCGCCCGACGAAAGAATTCCTGCGCAAGCACGGTTTCTTCAGCGGTGAATTTACCGAGATGCCACAGCCCGCGCTGATAAGCCCCCCAGGCGTCAAGGCTTTCCGGCGGTTTTCGCATGGCCCGGCGTTGTTCTGCGTGGGCGATGGCTGGAGCAATAGCCGTGGTCACCGCTTCAGTAATCTCGTCCTGCACCGCGAAAATATCAGTGAGGTCGCGGTCATAGCGGTCGGCCCAAACATGGTTGCTGGTATCGGCTTCAACGAGTTGAGCAGTGACACGGATGCGATTACCGGCTTTGCGCAGGCGGCCTTCAAGCACGTAGCGGACGCCGAGCTCCCGCCCAACCTGCTCCACGTCGACGGCGCGGCCCTTGAAGGTGAAACAAGAGTTCCGGGCGATTACAAATAAGGAAGCATACCGGGATAAAGCGGCGATGATGTCCTCTGCGATCCCGTCTGCGAAGAACTCTTGGTCGGGATCTGTGCTCATATTCGTGAACGGCAGCACGGCGATGGACAGCTTGTCGGGCAGTGCGGGCGTTTGCAACAATCCGTCCTCAATTGCCGTGCTTACCGCTTGCGCGCCCAGCGAGATGCGAAAGACATGCACCGGCCGGGCGATATTCTTGACCTGCTGTTCACCAAGATCCTCGAAGGTGCACTCGACCCGATCGCGAACCTGATCGCGCACAACCTGGCTGATGCAGATGCCCCCCGGCTCGGCTAACCCTTCGAGCCGAGCCGCAATGTTGACCCATCGCCGTAGATATCGTCTCCCTCAGCGATTACGTCGCCGAGATTAATTCCCATGCGGAATTCGACCCGCCGCGCCTTCGGGACATGCGCATTGCGTTTGGCCATTCCCTGCTGTATTTCGACCGCGCAACGCACCGCATCGACAACGCTCGCGAACTCGATCAATAACCCGTCGCCAGTGGTTTTGACGATGCGGCCCCTATGCTCCTCGACCTTTAGGTCACCCAGTTCGCGGCGGATCGCCTTGAGGGCCGCGAGCGTGCCTTCCTCATCCTCGCCCATCAGACGGCTATAGCCCGCGACATCGGCCGCGAGGATTGCCGCGAGCTTGCGCACGACCCGCTGTTCCGGCATGACCCCTCCTCCGGAGCGGTGCGGACAAGGCTAACACGCGCCCGGATGACCGTCACGTGCGCATCGCGTCTCCGTTCGAAGGGCCTGCTGATCCCGATCTGTAGATAACCGGCTACTGCCGCGTTTCGGGAGCCCCGACCATTGTCGAAGCCGTTGCGGACAGTGTTGCAAGTTGCCGGCTGGCCAAGCTTCGGCCTTCGGTGTTGCAGTGTTGCGGCCAGGGGGAGGAAGAGCGCGAACCGGTCGAGCGGACGAGAAGGCTTGTCGGACTGGGTGAGGCGAGCGGGGGCACTCGGCGGGGACAGCATGCGAGGCTCGACCAGGTGATACGGCGGGTTAGCCGGGCGTAAGGAGGGCCGCAGCTGCACTGACCTCAGCCTGACAAAGATATTCTTTCCAGTGTGAGCCAGCTCACACCTGTCGGACAACTATGAGCTATTGTAGTGGACGGCATATTGGGATCTCCCCTTGCTGCGACCCGGCATCATCGGCACGGTGCCGGCGTGCCGGAGGCGGGAACGCTGCCCCCCGATGAGGCCAACCGGCTCATTGCCGGGTTACCGCCGATCAGCCGACAGACGACATGCAGGAGAGACGCGCGGAATGGGACTGAAGGCCAAGTTCAACCTCGTCATGCTCGCCGCCTTTCTGCTCGGCCTCTCTCTTGCGGCGTGGCTGTCCTATGTGGTCGTCCTGCAGGACGCCCGCGAGGAGGTGCTCCAGCAAGCCCGGATCATGATCGATGTGGCTTCGGCGGTGCGCGGCTACACCGACAAGGAGGTCGCCCCTCTGAAGGCACAGAACAGTGTGCACTTCCTGCCGCAGACCATCCCCTTCTTTGCGGCCCAGACCGTATTGCGCGGGCTGTCGGCGAGATACCGTGATTACGCCTATAAGGAGGCATCGCTCAATCTGACGAACCCTGCGGACCAGGCGACGGATTGGCAGGCGGACATCATCAATGCCTTTCAGAGCAATCCCATAAGGCAGGAATTGATCGTCGAGCGCGATACGCCGGAGGGGCCGATGCTCAATCTCGCCCGCCCGGTGTGGCTTGACAGCGAGGGCTGCCTGTCCTGCCATTCGACGCCGGAGAGGGCGCCATCCTCAATGATCGACCTCTATGGGACGAAGGGAGGCTTCGGAGGGAAGCGCGATCAGGTTGTCGGCGCACAGATCGTCACCGTGCCGCTGACCATCGCGTTTGCCAAGGCGCATCGCGTCTTTCTCGTGTTGATCGGCGGCATAGCCGCGGTCTTCGCGGCGACGCTGTTGTTACTGAACCTGTTTCTGCATTTTCTGGTGGTGCGGCCGGTGCGCAAGATCTCGGCGGTAGCGCACGAGGTGAGCCTGGGCAATCTGAACATTCCCAAATACCAGCTGCGCGGCGGCGACGAGATCGCTGCGCTGGCATCCTCCTTCAATCAGATGCGGCGCAGTCTCGTGGGCGCGATACGCATGCTGAAGATGCCGACTTGACGCGATTGCGGCGGTAACGGCAGAGCCCGAGCGCATCGGCCGCTACCGCGTCGAGCGCGTTCTCGTTCACGGCGCCATGGAATCGCGGCCCGGAGGTGGTCCCGGATTTTATCCGCGGTCGGGGAGACCAAAACCGTTAAGCACATTCGAAATCGCCGCCCAGACCAACGGCCACGATCTGCTCCTTGTTGCCGGGGGTTTCACGAATCTTGTGATTAATTTGTAGCATAAGGCTATCGGCACCTGAGGCACCGGCAAGCCCCTTCGAATATGTCAGTCAAGCGTTTCGATAATTTTCATCGGACGCGTTCGGCGTGATACCTCCGATAGGCCGCGATCCAATCCCGCGCGGTTGCCCCTCGCGCTACATCGAGCGGCAGGCGTCTGGTGCAGACGAGCCGGTGCAACACGTTTTCAAGATGATCCTTGCCGGCTCCCCCAGCCGTCGGCAGCGCGATGCGGCTCTGGCCAGAGGCTGCGTGGGTCGGCCGGCGAATCGCCGAGTTCGGGCGGGATCAAGTGGTCTTCCTCATAGTCACCAAGCCGCTGATCGGTGCATCCGAATTCTTCGATTTGCCGGCGCTTCAGGTCTTCGGTATAGCGCTCGGATGGCCGGATGCATGGGCGATAATAGCTCGCGTATGTTGCGAACGGCGGCTATGGGGTCGGACGGACCTCGGCACCCGCTCACCTAGGCGGGAATGACTGGTTTCGGCGCATCTCCGCCATTTCAGCCTTGGGCCGGGCCGCCGTGCACGCGCCGCAATCGCGTCTGTTGCTACGGACGCGATTGCGAAGCCGTGGCCTCGCCAGTCGACCGGCGGCGTGGTGCCGGGGCTGCCGGCGCTTGAGCGGCGCTATAGCGCCGCTGGGCGGCTACGACCGCGGCCCGGCGGACCGCGGCTTGGCGCTTGTCTCGGAGCGTCGTCCGCCTGCGGCGCCGGGGCTGAGCAGGCGGTGTGCAGCCGCGCAGCCGATGGCCAAGCCGAACGCCGCCTCGCCGAGGTCGAGGAGGAGAAAGACCCAGCTTTGATGAAATTCTCCGCTGAGCACCGTGGCGGCCAAGCCCGAGAGTGCGACCGCACAACCGCTCAGGATCAGGCGGGTTCTGCCGTTCGTGTAGCGCCAGATGACAATGCCCAGCGCAAACGCCAGGACGACCGGCAGGATTTCGTCCATGGATGCTCCCTCCATCGCATTGCTGTAAGCCTATCAAGCCGGCCAATAGCAGGCAATGAGGCCAGGGCCCTTTCTGGCTTGCTGCGGGGATAGCGGGCTCCTTCAGCCGCCGCGCGCCGCCCCGACCTCCCGCTCCAGGGCGAGGCGCGTGACTGCGGCGACCTCGGTTGCGGACAGACGCTCGACTTTCGCGATCTCCGCATCGACCCGCGCCATGATCTCTCGCGACACGGCCTCCGCCTGCGTTGTCGGCGCGGTGTCGGAAAGGGATACGGTGCTGATCAGGTCGAGGAGGGTGTCGTTCAGTCCCGCGGGATTGCGCAGGACGTCGCGCTCCGACTCGCGATGGATATCCACCAGCACGCCTTCGACCGCCGCCAGTTTTTCGGCCGCTTCCTTCGCCTTCCCGGCGAGGCCGTGCCCGTCGTCCCCCGCTCCCCCGGCCTGCACGAGAAGCCGGTGCTTCAGCCGGCGGATACGATTGACCGCCGCGTTGAGCTTGCCGAGCGACGCCGCCAACTCCCGCAGGAGCTCGAACTGCCGGCGGTATGCCTCCGGCGTCGTCGACAGGCGCGGATCCTTGACGACCGGGAACTCCGCTTCCATCGTCTCCGAACCGACCGACATCTCCACGCGATACTGGCCCGGCACCACCGTAGGTCCGGTCGGCGGATCGGCCGGCGTAGCCAGCGGCATGCTGCGCGGCGCGGCAAGGCCGGGAACGAGCGCCTCCGGCCCGGGATGTTTGAGATCCCACACGAACCGGTTGAGCCCGGGCCGAACCGACGGGCGCTTCGCCGCCGGCAGGCCGGCGTTGTCGCTGCGGAAGCTCGCGATCGCGGCGCCCGAGCCGTCGCGGAATGTGAGCGAGACCGGGCCGGAAACATCCTCGTCCAGCCAGTAATAGACGATCGCGCCGTTCGGCGGGTTCTCCCCGACGTCGAGATATTCGCGACCGCCGGTCCCATCCGGCTTGCGGAAGGTTCGGATGCCGCCGCCCACTCCGGGGGCGACCGCGAAGGCAACGCCGCTCGGTCTGAGGCCGCGCAAGGCCCCCCAATGCAGCTTGGTGCGAACCGTCATGCGCGGCGGAAACAGGCGGCATTCCCGGCCGCCATCGGCGAGGCCCCGGAGCGGCGTGATGTCGTCGAGAATCCAGAAAGAGCGGCCGTGGGTCCCGGCCACCAGATCCGCCCCCTTGACCTTCAGATCGTAAACCGGCACGACCGGCAGGCCCCCGCCCATGCGCAGCCAATTTCGCCCGTCGTTCAGGCTGCAATAGACGCCGGTCTCGGTGCCGACGAACAACAGTCCTTTGCACTCCGGGTCCGCACGCACCACGCGGGTGATCTCGTTCTCGGGGAAGTCGCCGTTGATCGACTCGAAGCTTCGCCCGCCGTCCGTGCTGCGGAACAGGTACGGTCTGTAATCGGCAAGCTTGTAGCGCGTCGCCGCCAGATAGATCGTGTCGGGGTCGTGTGGGGAGATCTCGACGCACCCGACATAGGCGAGCTCCGGCATTGCCGACGGCGTGACGTTCTGCCAGTTCTTGCCGCCGTCGCGGGTGACGTGAACGAGCCCGTCATCGGTCGAGGCCCAGATCTCGCCCGGCCGGTGCGGCGAGGGGGCAAGCGAGGCGCAGGTTGCATGCACCTCCGCCCCGGCGCTCTCGCGCGTGATGTCGCCGCCGGAATGCCCCTGACGGCTGACGTCGTTGAGGCTCAAATCCGGCGAAATTTCCTGCCAGCTCATGCCCTCGTCGCGGCTGCGGAACACGTGGTTCCCGGCCGCATACAGGGTCCCGCTGTCGTGCGGCGAAAAGACGATCGGAAACGTCCAGGCAAAGCGATATCGCATGTCCTTGGGGGCGATCCCGGTCGATTCCTCGGGCCAGACATTGACCAATTGGATCTGCCCGGTGCGATGGTCATAGCGCTGCAACGCCCCGGCGCCGCCCGGGCTGGAGCCGATCGCGCCGCAATAGACAATGTTCGGATCGTCGGGTTTGACGGCGACAAAGCCGCTTTCGCCGGTGCCGGGATAGGTGCAGTCGCCGAGGGTGATTGCGCCCCATTGGGCGGCGCTCGGCGTCGAGATCGTGGTGTTGTCCTGCTGTGTGCCGTACACGCGATAGGGATACTGGTTGTCGGTGTCGATGCGATAGAACTGCGCCGTCGGCTGGTTGTAGATCGACGACCAGGTCCGCCCGCCGTTGAAGCTGACGCAGGCGCCGCCGTCATTGCCCTCGATCATCCGCTCCGGATCGGCGGGATCGATCCACAGATCGTGGTTGTCGCCGTGCGGGGTCTGGATTTCCGTGAAGCCTCTTCCGCCGTCGGTCGATTTCCACAATTGGAGATTGGCGACATAGACCGTCTCGGCGTGACGGGGATCGGCGAAGACATGCGTGTAGTACCAGGGCCGATGCATCAGGTCGCGATGCGACGAGGTGAGCGCCCAGCTCGCGCCGTAATCCTCCGATCGGTAGAGCCCGGTCTGCTCCGCTTCCGTCTCCACCAGCGCCCAGACGCGGCCCGCGCGGGCGGGCGAGACGGCAACGCCGAGCTTGCCGAGCGGACCCGTCGGCAGACCCGGATTGCGCGAGATCTCGCTCCAGGTCTCGCCGCCGTCCGTCGAGCGGAACAGGCCGCTTCCCGGCCCGCCGCTCGACAGGTTCCAGAAGTTCCGTCGCGTCTGCCAGAAGGCCGCAAACAGGATGCGGGGATTGTGCGGATCCATCGCCAGATCGACGGCGCCTGAATCGGCGTCGCGATACAATATTTTGCTCCAGGTCCTGCCGCCGTCGCGCGAGCGGAAGACCCCGCGCTCCTCGTTGGCGCCGAACGCGTCGCCGAGCGCGGCGACATAGACGAGATCGGGGTCGCGGGGATGGATGCGGATGCGGCCGACGAAGCGGCTCTCGCTGAGGCCCAGATGGCTCCAGGTGGCGCCGGCGTCGGTCGATTTGTAGACGCCGTCGCCCCAGGAGACGTCGAGCCGGATCGCAGTCTCCCCGGTGCCGGCATAGATCACGTTGGGATCCGAAGGGGCCACGGCGATCGCACCGATCGCGGCGGAGCCGAGAAACCCGTCGCTGACGCAGCGCCAATAGATCCCGCCGTCGATCGTCTTCCACACGCCGCCGGCGCAGGCGCCGAAATAGAACACGCTGCGGTCTTGGGGGTCGCCGGCAACGGCGACGACGCGGCCGCCGCGCGGCGGCCCGATGCAGCGCCATCTGAGGGCGTCAAGCTTCGCCGCTGCGCCGGAGAGCTGTGCCATGGAAGGTTCCTTTGTCCCAGTGTCTCCCCCGCCACTCTAACAGCGGTTGCCCTGCCTGCCACCCCCGCGTACCCGGTTATTCGGCAAAGGTGCTATTGGATGGCAGCCGGCGATCCCTTGGCGAGGCTTGCTGCTGCGATTGGTCAGACGATGAGGGGCAGGCCCAGCCGGATGGTTTCGACTTGCCTCAGACGACCGACGGGCGATCGAGACGATGCAAAAATACAGATTGCCGGTCGAGCACCAGGCCAAATTCCTCGGCAGCAACGCCCGCCGCCTGTACAAGATCCAGGCGCCGCAAAAGATCATCCGCGACCGCGCCACCGAGATCGAGCGCCCCTCATGGTGGCCGAGCGAGGAGGAGATCCGCGCCGCGCTTGAGCCGGAGGCGGCGGTGACCCGGGGACAGCGGGAAAAATCAGGCGCTCGATATCCCTGCCCAGTACCGCGCCGCGGCGGCACGAGGCCTGCTCTCGATCCGTAGCAGCCAATCTTTGCGATCGACATCGATGGCTGGTTGTGCCCCGAAGCGGACTGCGACCCAGACCGGGACACGAGGGCGGTGAGCGGACCCTGTTGCCGCTCTATGGGGTTGATTGCTACCCTGCCAAGGCATCCAAACGCCGCCATCGCTCGTCTTGCCGCAGTGTTGGTCTGGCGGCAGCGATTATATCCAGGATCGAGCGGAGAGCATGCGGGGGGGGCGGGAGTGCCATCGGGAAGGACCCGATCCAGTAATGCCAGCATCGCTTCGGGGAAACGGGAAGCGAGAGCATTCCCGTCTCGTGTCCCTCCGTAGATGAGCATGTCGACGTGATCAACAGGACCGAGTAGTGGTAAAACGGTTTTGACGACATCGGGAAAGTTATTATCCGCTTCTTCGGCGAGATGAGCGAAATTCCGTGAAGATGTGGGAGTCTGAAACCTTAGTTCTCGCGGCCACGCTTTTTGAATAAATGGCTTTCCAAAAGTCCTCCATTTCTTCAGATCGTAGACGATTCGCATCAGAAACCAGATGGAATGTTCACGACCCTCTTCCGTAGCCTGTTGGAGTGCCGATCGGGCTTCGGCGTAACTGATGTAATGGCCATCCTTCAGGTGCCGGAAGCATGCCAGAACCAGAAATTCGTTCAGTCGTCGGATTGGCCCATCGTCCCACGCCCACGACGAAGAACGTGGAAACACCTTTAAGAAATGGGGCTTCAACAGCGCGAACAGTTCCGGTTCCGGTAACTCGGTCGTATAGAGATATCCATTCCAAGCAGGCTCGGAACGCGGATGCTCCAGATCGAACAATGGAATGATCCGCTCTGTTACCCATTCCGGATCGAGATAAAACAGCCAACGCAACCGCCATGTCGTCTCGCAGACGGCATAATCAGCACCCTCGCCCGGAGCATTGAACAGGCGCTCCAATCGCTCCCGAATGTCTGTGGGTATCCCTTGTCCACGCAGCAGCCCGAGGCTGTTGAGTACGTCGAACAAGGTCTCGATCAACTCCCCAATCGGAGCACTCATGCTGTGCTCGTAGGTCCGGCGCGAGCGCTTCAAAGGTCTACCACCTATGCTTGCATCCCCGCGCGAACTTACATTTGCTTCGGGGCCGAGAGCGAAGAAGTGATCGACCAATGCGTCCCACAGTGGCAAGAATTCTTGGTATTGGGCTTTAGCTAACTTCAAGAAGTTCGTCTTGAACCACCGGGGTATATCATATCTCAGATCGAAGACGACCTGACCCGGCAGACGTATTATACCAACCTGATTAGATTTTGACCTGTTCGAGCCAGGGATAGGAGCACAGGGATCGGATGCGGCCGGTGTTAGCGAGCAGCCGGTTCCAGGCGTCGCAACAGGCGTCGATGATCTGCTCGGTGGTGTGGAAGAGGCAATA